>NZ_JABANE010000219.1 GCF_012844305.1 Flammeovirga aprica JL-4 | reverse complement strand
GAAAGGAGAGAGTATACTTGAGGCTTTTATAACGCTTGCTTCGTTGAAAATTCCTATTGCTGAGTAGTTACAATTTATGAAATTAATTACTACGTTTTTTCTGATTGTACTCATCAATTTACATTTTGTGAAATGTTTGTACCTACTTTTAAAAACAGCGGAAAATGTTACTCTAAAATAAAATCACCTTCTTTATAAGGCCACTTCTTATAATTAATAAGTATAAAATTTAGGTTTTGGAGTTCTAGTTTTGTCATATTACGACTCTTACTAATAAGCTTATCCAATTCATTATTGTCAAAATACTCAATCTTATATAATCCTTTATCTCTATTGTAAAAGAGGAGCCTTTCATGATAAATATCTATAATTGATGTACTAGGATAAATGATTGTATGATAAGTTAAAGTTTGCTTTATGATGCATTCTTCATGATCAACTCTTTCATTATTTATTAATACGGTAGATGAAATAGACCTACCTCCAACCCAATTACTAAAAACCGTTTCTCCTTAAAAAAACAACTCTTTATTATCTGATAATCTAACTAACGGAACTAACTCAAGGTCATTTAAACCAGGAATATAAAAAGCCATAAATAATGTATCGTTTCTAATACCTGTACATAAAGCACCTGATTTAAAATTGATAATTTCATTCTCAACTATCAAATCATTAAAAGATTTATGAAATGGATCTTCTGCTGTTACCTGAGTTAATCCAATAGTTGGAAAAGGAAATAATACTAGAATTAATAGTTTGTTCATTTTTATGCTATTCAACTTTCTTCTCTATCTAAGTCACCTCTTTACTCCTATAATTAGTTTTTTAAGGTAATAAACTTCCATCTATAAGAGTATAATAGATTCTTCAATTTAGTTTACACCACAATTTAAAAGACAATTTCTTCCTCACAAAAATTAATAGCACAATTCCAAGAACTTCAATAGTTCCAAACTTCATTTTCAAGCGCTTATCATTTGCAATATTATTTCAGTGATTGTCATCAACACTTTTCAGAAAAAGAAACGACACTTTTGTTGTGCATGGTGCCTAAGTGGAATAATAGGGAATTCAGTGCAAAGCTGAAACTGTACTCGCAGCTGTAAATCTTTTAATGAATATCTAAAGACCATTGCTATAATGTGAGAAGGTTGATATTTCGGAGATAAGTCAGAAGACCTACCAAGCAGTAGTTATGTATCTACTTCGAGTTTAAAGTATTTACATCAATGATAGGATCTTTCTGTGCCTTTTATTATGCACTTCCAAACAACGCGCCTTGTGTTTTGTATATCTATTAATCAAAAGACATGGTAAACTTTCAAGATAGTAAGCTATTAAAATTTGCGAATGAGGCCATTAACCTCACGAATGTTGAGAACGAAAACGCCAATATGCCCGAAGGTGTTTTTACTGCTAAACTAACAAGAATGTCAGGTGAGATTTCAAAAGAATATGCTAAATCTTATCTCCTTCCTGAAAAACACCTGAGAATGCATGAGGAAGGCTGGATCTATATTCATGACTTTAGTTCTTATGCTGTGGGAATGCAAAACTGTATGTTCATTGATATTGGAGATATATTGAGCAGACCAATCTACACCACAAATGGTACTATGCGCCCTCCGCAAAGTATCCGCTCTGCATTACAGGTAACGGCTGTGGTTTTACAATGTCAGAGTAATGCTCAGTTTGGAGGAATTGCTATCAATGCTTTCGATTTTCATATGGCTACTTTTATTAAAAAAAGTTATGAAAAGCATTTGAAAGTGGCGAATAAGTATGCTATTCCTAACGAAGAAAAATATGCTTGGGATCAGACAACTGAAGAAACAAAACAAGCTTGTGAGGCTTTCCTTCATAATTTGAACCACTTGGAAAGTAGAGCAGGAAATCAGCTGCCTTTTGTTTCTATTAATTATGGATGCGATACTTCTAAAGAAGGACGTTTATTTATCGAATGTCTGTTAGAGGCTACTATGGAAGGGATTGGCGATCAGAAAACGACTCCTATTTTCCCAATTCAGATTTGGCAGTACCGTAAGGAAAATGGAAAGATTATCAACGAAGATCTTTTCCGTCAAGCAAATGAATGTTCTATTAAAAGGGTTTATCCTAACTATGTCAATACACATCAGGAAGTGTATGATGTTTTGGATGAAGAAGGAAACATTATACCTGACCTGATCCCTGCCACTATGGGCTGTAGAACGCGTTTGGGTAAGAATTTACATGGAAGTAATGGTAAATCTGGACGTGGAAACCTTTCTCCTGTTACGATGAACTTGCCCAAATATGCTATGGAATCATCTTCATGGGAAGAATTTTCTAAGTTGGTGATGGAAATGGCTTATACGGGGATTGATATGATGGAATGTCGTCTACGTTGGCAACGAAAACAACTGATGGGATCGGCTCCGTTCATGTATAAAAACAAGATCTGGAAACATGATCAAGAATATAATGAGAAAGCCAAAATCGGTGAAGTATTGTATTCTGGCACATTGGCTTTAGGTTTTATTGGTCTTGCGGAAGCTTTGTTGATTTTAGAAGGAAAACATCATGGCGAGAGTGAAGAATCACAAGCAAAAGCTTTAAAATTGATGAAGGATTTACATCAGTTCTGTGATGTGGAGAGTGGAAGAAGACGCTTGAATATTTCACTTTATGCTACTCCTGCTGAGAGTTTATGCCACACTTTTGCAAAAAAACTACAGGAACAATACGGAAGAGTAAAAGGTATTTTCGATAAAGAATTTATTACGAACTCTTATCACGTTCCGGTATGGCATGAAATCAATTATGTGGATAAGATAGCTATTGAAGCTCCCTATCATCAGCATTGTACAGGTGGTTCTATCACCTATGTTGAACTCCGTTCTGAAATTTCTAAAACACCACACTTGTATAAGAACTTAGTGGAAGGTGCAATGGAGGAAGGCGTTTACTACTTCGCTACGAATATTCAGAAAGACAGGTGTCTGAGCTGTAATCATGAAGGCCTTTTTGATGATTTGAAATGTAAAAAGTGTGGTTCAAAAGAAATTATCACGCTTCGTAGAGTTACCGGATATATCACTGGTGCCTACCACAAAGTATTTAATAATGGAAAGAAAGATGAAGTAAGAAATAGAGTGAAGCATTACTAAGGTCTGATACTTTAAAGCTTTTATATTCAAAATTTCAAACTAAAAAGAAAGGTCACATCAATTGTAAACTGATGTGACCTTTCTCTTAATACAAAGCTGAAAAGGATTGGGTTTAAAAAACGGCGTCTACTCCTTCATCTAAACTCATACCCAAGTTATTTACATATTGATCATCATATGAAGGAGATTGCTCAAAAGATTCAAAATCAACATCTCCCTCAATTGAAAGTGTTTCAATAAATAATTGTTTTGACTTTAGGATTGCATACGGTAAACCTAATCCAAATGTTAAAAGAGTGATAAGTGTAAATGTAACCACGTTAATGAATATATCACCCCCTCCGATTCTTGACTTTACCTCAATTTCTTTCCCATCTTGATAAAGTTTTATATTTTCATGGAAAAACTTGATGACATTTGCTCTATGTTGGAATAAATAAATACCAAAAGTAACCATGGTCAACAGAATTCCTTTTAACATAATACCGAATAACTGTCCACCTTTACCTTCAAATCTGATATCTATATTACCGATTCTAGTGTTATCACAAAGGTGACGTGTCAGGTTTGTGATGTACCATGGGAAATAGATAAAAAATGTACATAACAGTAGAACACCTTCTTTTGCAAATTCAATTAGGAAAGCTTTAAAATCTGAGTCATAAAAAAAACGTTTGTCCATGTAAGACGTTTTGGCCATATCATACTTCCAAGAGTTATGAATAACATAAGGTAAAGAAAGAATCATTAGTGCATAAAAAACCAATACACTTATAGCCAAAAGAATATCAAGACCGTTGTGAGAAAGAAATGAAAAATAAAAAGATACTGATATAAACAGCACAAATATTTTTAGAAAACCTAAAAATAGTTCTTTCCCTGTGCCATGGTAAGCAAAATTATTACCTGCCAAATTGATACTTGAATTGATATATTTTTTTTCGGACACAATTGCCCATGGAATATAAAAACCAAGTGTGAAGGTAATTAAGAAAAAGTTCTTGATTACAAGTAGGTAATAGTCACCAGAACTAAAGTTAAAATAAAATGGATGTCGTTGTTTGCTCATTTTAAATTTGATGTTAAAAATAATTTAAAGTTTTTGTCTTGTTTTGTTTCAGCTGTGAATTATGTAATATAAAATTAAAGAAATTAAATTGAAAACATAGTATGAAATATATTAATTTAGATCATGATCGAAATATATGTTTCAATCATGTTACTATAGAAGATCTAAAATCCCAGAATCTTGAAATAGCTTCTCTCCTAACTTTACTTTTGAAATACCTTCCACCACTGTGTAATCAAATTGTATTTTATCTTCTGTCAATTTAGCCAAAGGATGATAAAAACCAATCTTCTCATTTTCCTTCAAATGTTCAATTTCCAAATGGGTAGAAATCATAAAGAATGAAGGTTGCTGTAGTTTTAAATTTGTGAATAGATATTTTATCAGCTTTGAAGCTTCCTCTGGATTTGTCGTATTAAACAATTCATCAAAAACACCAAAAACAGATTTTGATTCATTATTTGAGGAGATAAATTCTTTAACTGAAAGAATCTCTTGAGTTTGACACTTGAAAACAATAAAAAACACATTATCAACTATGTATGTAAAAGCGTGTCTCACTACACTATTTCTGTAAGTAGTTAATAATGTGACCTTTAGATGTTATACTTG
>NZ_JABANE010000218.1 GCF_012844305.1 Flammeovirga aprica JL-4 | reverse complement strand
TAGATATGTCAAACAATCTAATCTAGCTTTGTTGATTTTGATCTGTGAATTTATTTTTTCAAACAATTTCGTATATTCGTGTTGACTTTCCATAATTGATAAATTTTGTATGTCGAAATTCAAATTTAATCAATTCGATGGGAAGTCATTTTTTTGTCATATACTTAGTTCCTCCATATACACAAAAAATTAAAGGTCCCTATTAAGGACCTTCAATATTGACATCTTGATTTTTACTACTTTTAATCTAATTCTTATCGCTTTGTTGTCGCTAAATATGTATTTGTTATTGATGAACCGTAATATCTTAACAGTAGAAGCAACTGTGAGTAAAGAAACACCTGCCCATTTCAGACAGGTGTTTTTACAGCTATTAAAGTAGGGTTAACAAAATCTCTGTTAATTTACTTCGCAGTTACAAGTTCATGCTGTAACATTCAGATGAATAGATCTATGAACTCTCTCTCTTCAATTAATGTTAATACTAACTACTTCAGATGTTCCCATCTGATAGTTTTTTTCTCTCTTTCTTTTTGATAACATTACAAAAGTAGAGGTCTGATAAATATTTTCCTATGCAACCGCTTGCACAACAATTTGCACATTCTAACAGGATTCTCTTACCAATAATCTTGTGCTAGACTTGAAGGTACTATACTCAAAGCTTCCTTTTGATTTCATTGCTTTTATTTCTGATAACAGCATTTTTACGGATTGCTCCCCTAAATCAGAAGTAGACTGATCTACGGTCGTCAATTTTGGTGAAGTGAAAGAGGAAAGTGGATCGTTGGCATAACCAATCACTGCCACTTCATTTGGAATACAGATCCCCTGTTGCTTGGCATACTCCAGCATTTCAAAAGCATAGAAATCATTATAACAAAAAACGGCATCGTAATCATTGTTATATGCTTTTATTTTAATTTTCACGTCTTCTTTGTTTTCACATTGAATGCTGTGCTGTATTTCCAAATCATGTTTCTTCAAAGCTTCCATATATCCCTGTTTCCTGTAAAAGCTTGTGGACAAATCACGAGGTCCTTCCAAATGTAAAATTTTAGATCTGCCTTCTTGAATCAAATAAGACACCGCTTCAAAAGCCCCCTGAAAATCATCAGAGATCACAAAGCTAGCATCTACATTTTCATACATTCTATCTAAAAAGAGAATAGGGATCCCTTCTTCATTAATGTCATTGATAAATGCGGGGCAAGGCTGATCATAAGATAAAACAGCAATTATACCATCTACATGTGCTTTGGCTAGATTCCATAAAGCACTTTGTTCTTCGACCGCATTTTTTCCTGATCGTGTACAAATCAATTTATAACCCTTTTTAATCAATTCGTCTTCTATGATCCCTAATATTTTGCTGAAATAATTATCCTCAAAACACGGTATCATGACACCAATTGTTTTGGTCTCTTTACTGAATAATCCTTTGGCAAATGGATTCGGGTGATAGGCCCAATCATTCGCCAATTTTTTCACCTTTGTTCTTGTTTCAATCGGTATACGAGGGTGATCATTTAAAGCCCTAGATACAGTAGATGTACTCAGATTTAGTGCAGTGGCTAAGTCTGATAATTTAATGCGTTGGTTTGTTTTCATTTAGTTCAGTCAAATGTCGGAGAGTTTTTACTAAGTGAAACAAAAATATTTTCAATTCATTAAGTATGCAATGTTAAACTACTAATAATTGTTTATAATGTTTGAAGATTGTTAAGATTTAAAACCTTATGATTCAGCTATTAACAAGGGTTTAAAAAGAAGGAGAGAAAAGACTTGATCTTGCATCAAATAAAATTGGTAATCAACTCATCAAGTTGCAGAAATAATACTAAAATCAATTCATTCTATGCTATTACGACCAAATTGTGCTGCTAATTGGTGAAAATAACCAGCTTAAAAAAGCATTTTTTACGGACCTTTAGTTCATACTAAAATGAAAAGAAATGAACTACAGACTTTTTTATATCCTGCCCTTATTATTTGCTTTAGGGCAAACTATTTTCGCTCAGAAAAAAGATCAAAAACCTAATTTTGTAATTATTCTTGCTGACGATCTTGGCTATGCTGACGTGGGCTTTAATGGCTCTATTCAAATTAAAACACCACATATTGATGCCTTGGCAGAGCAGGGAATTCAATGTACTCAAGGCTATGTTTCAGCCCCAGTTTGCGGACCATCCAGAGCCGGTTTGATGACGGGTAGAAATCAAGTGAACTTTGGTTTTGATAATAATCCAATTGTGGACCTTCCGCAGTTTGATGAAAATTATGTGGGTGTTCCGGTAGAAGAAATAACCATTGCTGATCGTCTTGCTGAATTAGGTTATGTAAATGGTTTGGTAGGGAAATGGCACTTGGGTGAAGCACCTCAATACCATCCTACCAAAAGAGGCTTCCATGAGTTTTGGGGCTACACTGGCGGAGGTCATAACTACTTCCCAACTCAACCGAACGGTGATGCTTACCCTTATGAAATCGAGTGTAATTACAAAGATCCTCAGCCCATCACATACATCACAGATGACAAGGGTGATGAGTGTGTAGACTTTATCAAAAAACATAAAAAAGATCCTTTCTTCTTGTTCGCTTCTTTCAATGCTCCTCATGCTCCAATGCAGGCAACGGAGAAAGATAAGGCGTTGTATTCTTATATTAAAGATAAAAAAAGAAGAACGTATGCCGCCATGATTCACCGTTTGGATGTGAATGTGGGTAGAATTATTGATGAGCTGAAAAAGCAAGGAGTATATGATAATACTGTGATTGTTTTCTTAAGTGACAACGGCGGTCCATGTGATCATAATGCTTCAATTAACGCCCCACTAAATGGTCAGAAAGGCATTTTACTTGAAGGGGGAATCCGTGTACCATTTGTCATTTCTTATCCAAAACATTTAAAAGCAGGAAAATACAATCAGCCCATCACTTCCATGGACTTAACGCCTACTTTTGTGACTTTAGCCGGTGGAAAAACAACTGCCAAAGACAAACTGGATGGTGTAGATATTTTCCCTTACTTGATGAACAAAACCACAGGAAACCCTCATGAAACAATGATGTGGCGTTTTACCATCAGTGCAGGTATCAGAAAAGGCAACTGGAAATTGATTCGCCTCCCAGACCGTCTTCCTATACTTTTCAACCTTGATAAAGACCCTTCTGAATTGAATGATGTAGCTTCTGAAAACCGTGATTTGGTTGTGGAGATGTTAAAGCAATTGGGCGATTGGGATGTTTCATGCCCTCAGGTACTGTACTTGGAAGGCAATAGATGGAGAAGAAATCAGGTGGATCTTTATGATCAAAAGTATCAATTGACACAGCCTGGTTTATTGAAATAATGGGTTATTGAGTTAAGAGGGAAGAATAAAGAAGTAAATAAATTTCTTCCCACTTAACGCTTACCTAATTCTCCGACCTTGAAGGAAAAAGCGTTAATGGAAAATTGACAACAGTTTAGTTTACAATATACTTAGCCTCAAACAACTCCGCTAAGTATTTCTTAGATTTTCTACTTTCATACTTGAAGCCCCCAAGAACCACAACATAACCAAACACAAACATCCAAAAAGGGAGAGATGAAATAGAATCAAAATTGCCCATCAAAAGCATTGGGAATAATGCTAAACTGGCTATTGCAGCTATACCAAGCCAAATAGAAATAAAGAGCATCACAAATATATGAAGCTTCATTTTCACTTTGATTTCAGTACCGTATTTTCCTTTTTCAACGACACCATTTATTATAGGTAAAAAAGAATTTCTATAATTGATTATACGATTCATCTGAAATGTATTTTTTTCAATGCTTCCTTCGTAAGGTTTATGATTACTACTTCCAAAAATCCCAGTAATTCTAATTGCTTTTTTAGGTTCAATGATATCACTAATCCTATGAAGGACTTCTTCCGAATCGAGCTTTGTTTGATACGTTAAATTTTCAAATGGTAAAAACTTCATCTTGTTGTTTGCTTCTAATGATATAGTATTATCGAATAAGGCTGCTTTAGAATAAGTACTTAAAATGAAGATCAAAAATAAAGCCGATAATTTATGTTTTGAAATTCCACAAAAAATCACACAAACGGCTAGCAATTAAATTGTAATGCATTAATTTTAAATTTCAATTAAAAACTAAATATGAACCCTATCCTTCAACAAATAAAAACAGCAATTTACGACCAATGTGCTCTAGTAATTTCGAACTATAAAACTGAAGCAGAAGGTCAAGAGTATCACGCCTGTCAATTTACATTAAACAAACAGCATATCTTATGCAGAAATGCCAAAATAACTCCTAAAAAGGTGGGGCAATTTGTTACATGCTGGAGAAGAAATGAAAAGGGAGTAACTGAACTCTTTCATGAAAAGGATGTAATTGACTTTTATGTTATCAATGTAAAGTATGAAGAGAAACTGGGACAATTTGTTTTCCCAAAATCAATATTAATCGCAAAAGGTATTATTTCAACGGAACAAAAAGAAGGTAAAAGAGGCTTCCGCGTTTATCCCAAATGGGATGTTACTAATAATAAACAAGCTGAACGGACGCAACAATGGCAGCTCAATTATTTTTTTGAGATAAACGACTCAACTGACTTGATACAAGTGAAGGGCCTGTATTCTAAGAATCATTTTTAACTGCTCAATTCCCGTTGATGAACAAACGATAGCTAAAAGCACTCCTAATAAAGGGGTAGTTTATATTTTATATATTTCACTCATCTTGTGCCACTCATTTCACTGATATTGTGCCACTTTCAAATTGCTATTAGCAAGATATTGAAAAATAAATTAATATTACTCTTTTGTTTCTAATGTCCTAAGTGATTTCCCCTTTAAATCCAATCTATGTGATGA
>NZ_JABANE010000217.1 GCF_012844305.1 Flammeovirga aprica JL-4 | reverse complement strand
ATTCATCACCATGTCAGTGATCAATATATCCAACGATATTTAGATGAATTTCATTTTCGATTTAATAGAAGGGTATATCGGAAAACAATTTTCAAAAAATTATTGGCACGGATGGTTTCTTCAATTCATGTCACCCAAAAACAGCTTTGTGATTGGGCGACGTAAGTTTATATACCTATAAACTTATTCATAATCTTCAATTGAATCTCTTACAAATGTTTTTTTGAAATGTTTGGGAATACCAATACATCAGCATTTTAATTGAACATGATAACGCTTTCATTGATCAACAGAACATTACCAGAATCAACCTTAAACATAAAAACTTGACTAGAACCAAAAGGGGGTAAATCCTTATATTTTATATTCTTCTTTGTTCCATCACAAAGTACTTCAGCTAAAAAAATATTATGCTTCATCTCACTAAAATATACCTTTAATCTGCTCTTTCTCTTACCCAAAAATTTATGAAAAGGATAGTGTCCTGATATAAATACTGTATCTGAAGAAGTATGACTAATATTATCTTCAAATTCTTTATCGGAAAAGTGTGACATCTCTTCCTGAGGTACTATTTCATGCATGATAACATAATCGTCATTGCTATAACAATAACTTGATCTAAAAGAATCTGTATTCAATATAATTTCAGTAAAGGCTTTTTTATAATAGAAAAAGTCTGTTTCTGCTTCCACAGTAAAAAGTGAAGATATCAAAATTATAAAGCTAATCATTTTACTTTAATAGTTGTTGTTCGTTTTTAAAACTTACCTTTTATACCTTATCTCAGTAATCGCCCATTGATGAATTTGCAACTCAAACAATCATTAGAAGATGAAGATATATCAATTGTATGACACTTTATTTTGAACTAGAATAGAGATACAATCTTTTGATAGAAATGCTTCCAATTTGAGACTAAAAATAAAAGATAAACTACGTAAGTGACGCAAACAAACATTACAATTTTAATAGACTTATTACTCATTCTTTCCCTAAAAAGGATTAGAATAATATTAATTATGACAACAAAAATGATTGAAAAAAGGTCAACTAACAAATCACCCAAACCCATACCATAATGAATATAACTTTCAAATGATAATGTGATCCACAAAATCATAAATACATCCCAAATAATAAAAAATCGATAAAAATTACTTTTCATTTTGTAAATGATAAACGTTTAGGTTGAAGACTAAATAAACTAGTATTTTGGACTGTTGTATGTGGAAGAAATAATCACCTTTTCAAAAGATTTAGCATCAAACCTTTTTATACAACCCATTTTATAATTTAGAAAGGTAGTTTGCTTTGTTCCTATGGAAAACATTTCGTATTCCCTTTAAAATTCATAGAATATGGTATTGCTTTTGGCTTTGAGGGCTTATCTCTATTCTCCTTCTCAAAGTTATAAAAAGGTTCTTGATTATCAATTCAGCTTTGTTTTCTTTCCAACTATTTGTCCCTTAGTAAAAAAGTTTGATGGTCTCATAAGGGGAAGTTAAAGCCATCATTCAAAGTTTGAATAAGGAAAAAAGAAGTTGCTATTTACTTTCAAGGAAGAAATAAGTTTCTGCTTAAAAAGGCTTCCAATGTGAAAAATAAAAAAAGTAAGAGAGTGTATCTCATTTTTTGATGTTTGCTTTTTATCATCTTGTTATTCGTCAAAGACTTAATCAATATGCAATTTTTGAGTTATGATAACGATTAACAGTTAGTGAAGCTTAATTTTTAAGCCTGTAATAATAATTACTCTGTAAACTATGTTTTCGTTATTTATTGTATTTAGAAATCAGGAGATTTCTGATGATCTGAAGGACACAAATGATGCTTACGCTTAACATTCGCGCCAGTAAGCTTTCTACTCTATTCATTGGGTAGTGTTCCCCCGGCGTTGAAGGGAAATAAGTGTCAAAAGAAGAAAGGTTGACCATTATTATAGTCAACCTTCCGATCATTTTAAAGTCAGATTGTAAAACTCATTCTTTATTTGACGTAAAATTACATTTTGATTTTCAAGGGTATTAAAACTTCCCATTATCATTTTTCCATTCCGATTTTGGTGGGATAGGTTGTATCACATCCCAATGTTCCACTATTTGACCATTTTCTAATCGGAATAGATCATAATAGGCTACATGATTGCCTGGTGCTTTGCCGAATTTACCTTCGCTCATTGTCAATACAAAATTGCCTTCTGCTAATACTTTATGCACTTTGTCATAAACCATCACCATATCATTTTCAGCAAAGTATTTTAGAGCTGCACCTAAACCATCTAATCCATCGGCAACGGCTGAGTTGTGTTGTAGGTACTTTGTGGGGTTGACAAGTGTCGTCAAGTTGTCCATTTTTCCATTCAACAAAACTTCATCCACAAATTGCCAAACTACCTTTTTATTCGCATTTGTTTTTTCTCTGTCTGTAATGTTAGTTGTTCCGTCAAATTGAGTTCTACCACTCGGATTTGGTGGCGTTACTGCTGCCAGATTATCCCAATGTTCAACAATTTTTCCATCTTCAAATCGAAAAACATCAAAGGCTGCTTTTGGTCCGAAAAAATCATACTCAGTATGTGTAAATACATAATCACCATCCTGAAATACCCGTACAACATTGGCTTTAAAACCACCTTCTGGAGCATTTTTCATTACCGCTCCAAAACCTGCCAAACCATCACCAACATCTAAGTTGTGCTGAATGTATTTTTCAGGATTGATGTACGAAATTGGCGTTTGGTCGCCCGTGTTAAAGCTATTAAGCAGGGCTACTACTTTTTCTTTGTTTGGTGAATCCATATTTAAAAATTTGTAACGTCCCATGTCTATAGAGTTCTGGTCCATTCTTGACATAAAATCTTTTGAAATTGGTGCTTCCATGAATGGTTGTAAAGAAGCATCTGATAGCGCTTTATTTTCCCAATAAACAGCAACTACTTGTTCTCCTGCTTCATTCACACCTATCAATCGTTGTAAGAAACCTTTCTGTTGTCCAGTGAAATCTGTTTCTACTCTTTGATTAATAGACTGAAATTGAGCAACATCTATCCCTTCTTTTACATCAAAGGACATGATTTCAACAAATCGGCTATTTTCCGCATTGAAAGGTTTATCGATTGCATATCTTGACATTTTCATTGTCGGTGCATCGATCATTTGGGTATAATCGGCAACGGAGGTATTCCCCATAAATTTACTCATGGAAGCATCGGCATCAGCTACACTTTTCCAATACACTACTACCACATAATCTCCTTTGTCATCTACACCACTCTGACGAGTAATAAATCCCTTTTGCTTACTTGTAAAGTCGCTTTCCACCTTTGCATCAAGGACAGCAAAAGTAGTGGGGCTAGCATCATATTTGATGTTGAAAGTTGTAACTTCCATTATCGTTTTACCTTTCATTGAATTTGAATTTGTAGCAGTTGCACAACTAGAAATATACAGTGACGTTACAAGCAGAAAGAATGATTTTAAAGTGATTTGCATACCATTTAATTTAAAGTGATTGTAAATTTCTGGTCAGGATTAAAGTCATAGCCTTGGCTTATCTCCACTACCAATACTTTTTCAGAATCTATTCTGAGCCTTACATTAGGGTTGCTTGAGGTAAAGCCTTTCACATTTTGAGCATTTTCAAAAGTAAGGTAATACCGGTCAAATGTACCCGCTTCAATAATTCTCCAGAATCCAGAAAAAGTAGGGTCATCTTCTGGAGCAATGACATCAAAGGTGATCGTGGTTTCACTGATATTAATATCGTACAAACCAATATAAGCAGGGAATTCAACAGAGGTAGAAAGAGTAGCATCGGCCGCAAAATCTCCGGCATTCATGCCTGAAATTACTGCAAAATCCATCTCGTCATCATATCCGAATGCTGGAGATTGAAAAGTGTTGTTTACATTTACTTTTGAACCCAATGTGATAGGTAATACAGTCACATCATCATCGTCATCACAAGAAGTTAAGGTAGCCAATGAGAAAATGGCACCTAAAAACAAGAAATTTAGTTTTAAAAGTCGCATTGAAATAGAGTTTATATAAAAATTGAAACAGAGTCTTCGGTAAAAATCATGAAACAAAGTTACGGGAAAGAAACACGATATTGATGATCATAATAATCCTAAAAACTGTCAAAATGGGAAAGTTGTCAATAAAGTCTAATGTGCTTGGCGAAATACCTTAGGTGAGCTATTGGTAAACTTTTTAAAGTATTTAAAAAAATTCGTGGCATCGCTAAACCCTGCCATGTAAGCGATTTCTTTGATGGAATGATCGGTGCTAATGAGTAATCTTTTTATCTGCATGATGCTTCTTTCATCTATAAAAGATTTGGCAGAAACATTCACTACTTCATTTACTATGTTATTGAGTGTTTTAGTGGAAACACCTAACTTTTCTGAAAAATACTGGACTTTTTTACTTTTGAAACAATCTTCTTCTACCAATTTATGAAAAGCCAGGAATTGGGACATGTATCTTTTTCTTTCAACGAAATACCCTGCTTTATCTTTGATGCGAAATAATTTTATAATCAGAACGTGCAAAACACTTCTTGTAATACCAATTGAAAAAACATCCTTAGCGTGATATTCCAATTCCAACTGCTTTACCAAAACCATAAAATCGGAAAACTCCACCTTATTGTTAAATTCTATTTTAGGAAAGCTAAGTGATTCGTTGAACAGTTGAAATGCTTTTAAAGCTTCCATTTTGTTCAAATGTCCAATGATAAATTCTTCGGTGAAAATCAGTAAATACCCCTTAACATTAGTGCTTCTAAAAAATTTTTGAATTTGGTCTTTTCTCACCAAAATTACTGTCCCTTCTTTATAATTATAATCCGTAAAATCAATGGTATGATAGCCTTCTCCTTCATAGACAAAAATGATGACATAGAATTTCACAAGGTGGTTCTTACAAACATCATGGTCTAAATCCCTCTCTAAAAGATCTTCAATTTTGAGAATATCAAAATAAGAATTGGGGTTTTCTTGGTTATCGAAGTTTACCTTTGGCAATTTTTTTATCCATTTTTTCGCTTGCAGAGAACGGTTTCGCATATGCTCAGTTTTGGGTAGATAGATAAATACATTATCAGTTCTAAAACAAAGCTTATTTTAAAGTAGTTCAGCTTAATACAGCAACTACATTGTAAACTAAATTATCGTTTACTTTCAATCAATATTTCTGCTAGGCTTTCTAAGGTCTACTTTCAAGCTTCCTTCTTCTTCATTTCTCTTATGATTAAAACAAGGAAAATTGTATTTATTTTGTACAATTTCTTCCAAAAGAGATAA
>NZ_JABANE010000216.1 GCF_012844305.1 Flammeovirga aprica JL-4 | reverse complement strand
AGGTTTTAGAGACTTTTTTAGTCAAATTATTGATCTGGTACATCGTCGTAAGAATCATGGAGGGACCTCTACATGAGTGCAGAAGTAGGCAATAACTCCCTTCGATTTATAGGTGGTGGCTTTATGATCTTTACGCTATTTGCGAGGTACTTCTTTAATAGTTTTAGAAGGGGGAGGGTTTGATAAAATTCTTCTAGAATGAACTTTTATGACAAGGATTTTTACTCATAAAGTATTCATATTCTTTTATTGCATTAGAGCTTTCCTCAATCATTGGAAAAAGGCCGTTTCGAGCTTCCTTCAGGTTTTGGCAAACAACAAAATATTCATTTGACTTCAGCTCAAATAATGATGTTAATAGAAGGTATTTCTTTAGAAAAAATGAAGCCAAAAAGTGCGTTTTTAGTATCATTTTTGCTATAAATAAGAGGTGAGCAAGGATGAAAAAATAGCGTCATTAGAACACACAAATACTTCTTTAAATGAAGAAAATGCCCATCTAAAAGCACAGGTGGCTATGTTTCAAAGTATGCTTTTCGGAGCGAAATCCGAGAAGCGTAAGTACACTGATATTCCAAAAAATCAGTTGTCTATTTTTGAAGAAGAGAAAAAGCCAGTTCGCACAGCTCTACCCGAAAATCTGTAGCGTGTAGAAGAAGTCATCGAACCTGATCATGATTTAAAAGGTTGGCGAAAAGTGGGTGAAGATATCACGGAAGTACTTGAGTGTGAACCGGCACGTTTGTATGTTCGAAGAATCATTAGACCTCGCTACGTCAGAGAACAGGAAAATGGTGATAGCGTATTTAGTCAATCGACACTTCCATCTAATTTACCTTTACCAAGTCTATTGCATCTGCAAGATTAGCCGCTCAGATGATCATCAGCAAATTTGTAGACCATATTCCAATCCACCGCTTTATCAAGCAGTTTGAAAGACAGGATGTGTACCTGAAAAATGCAACGCTGATCGATTTACAAAAGAAGGTAGCAGAAAAATTAACGCCTCTATTTGAGTTATTATCACAAAAAGTAAGGCAAAGTAACTATCTTCAAATCGATGAATCAACCATTAAAGTAATGGGAACGGGCAAAAAAGGAGAAGCTCACAAGGGATATATGTGGTATTACCTGGATCCAAAAGAGAAAATTCTCTCGATTCATTACGCAAATGGAAGAAGTCAGAAATACCTGAAAGAACATCTTGGAAATTTCAAGGGATACGCTCAAACGGATGGTTATAAAGGATACGATTATTTTGAAAATATAACAACAATTACTCCCTTAAATTGTTGGGCACATGCACGTCGATACTTTTTTACGGCTTTTAAAGGTGGCTATAAAGATGCATCTAAGGTCGTTGATTTGATTGCCAAACTTTATGAATTAGAGAAAACGTTTACTGCAGATACAGCAATAGACGAAATTCAATCTCAAAGACAGAAATACGCTGTCCCTATCATCGATATGCTCTTCGAATGGGCTAGAAAACAACCTATTTTACCTAAAACAGATATAGGTAAGGCTATTACTTACTTTTTAAATCATGAAAAAGGGTTGCGAGAATACGTCAAAAATGGTGAATTACTCATTGACAACAACTCAATAGAAAACAAAATACGTCCGCTTGCAATTGGCCGTAAAAACTACATGTTTGCAGGTAATGAACAAGGTGCTACACAAATAGCAATGTTCTATTCCTTCTTTGCTACCGCAAAAATGCAAGACATTGAACCTTATCAATGGCTGAAAAATACACTTGAGAATATTGATGATTATCCAATCAATAAACTAGAGGAATTACTGCCTGTTAAATAAAGGGTGTAGACAAGTGCTGGTTGGCCGACTGCTTACGGTAATAGTAAGTTCTTAACCATTATTAAATAAGTCCACCTTGATTAAAAAAAGAAACATTGTTACATTACGGTATAATCTAACAATAAAAATTTTGAGAATGAAAAAGACAAATGATCTAATTGTATATAATCTATATGCTTACTAAGCAATAATATGTCAAGTATTGATAACATCAAAATTGAAGTTTTATATTGATCTAATTACCATAAAATGATTCTTTTATCTATAATATTGTTAATCATCTGTATCTGGTTTATAAAAAGTAATTTATCCAATAATCAAAAGCAGGTAAATAATAAGCCAAAAGACAACAATAATAACTTAAGGCCAACTCCAGATACTCCAAAATTAAGTAAACCTAAGCCTAAAACGAAGTCAATTAAAATGCTTTTAGAAGAAAAAGTATCAATGACATCGAGGTTGTATGCAATTTATTTAAGTAGCTACCATTATGATAAGTCTTTTGAAAGTAATGGAAATCAAAAAAAGGAATTTATTGAGCATTTGAATAAATTATTTGAAGCAGAACTAAGAAAAATTCCACTACTTGAGTATGATACAAAAGATATTATCAAAGAAGAGGTAAGGAGTACATTCAATCCTCAAGAATTGACTCAATTAAAGTTGATTTCAAATAAGGATAAAAACTTCTTTTATGAAATGATATGGGGAAATCTTCGTATCTATCAGTCTGTATTTGGTAAGAAAACAAATTTAGAAAAGGTTTATAATTTAAAAACTGATCTTCAAGAGGAAATAGATGAAAAGGAGAAAAGGTCTCAAGAAATAAGAGATAAAAAACTAAAGATTCAAGAAGGCATAATTAAAGCAGATTGGGAGTTAGAAAGTTGGCTGAAAACAAAAAGTGAAAGAGAAAATTGGGAGAGAGAAAGAAGGTTGGAAGCTACAAGAAAAGAAAGAGAGCAACAAAATAAAGAATATCAAAAAAGTATCTTAGCAAAGAGAGTTACATCAATAGTAAATGATGATTTTAGAGACCTTGAATTTAGTAATAGAACTTTTTTACACTTATGGGGTCATGGTGCTGAAAATATTTTTTATTCCTTCCAATCTAAAGTAGTTAAAGCCTATAAGAAGCATCTTGAATTAGAACAACAGGAGTATAACATAATACAGAATAGCTACAAGCAACTTTTTGGTACAGATTGGCAAGAAAAATTAATTCTTAAAGAGAGTAATAAAATTATTAGTTCATTTAAGTTTAATGATGATGACTCTTCAAATAATATTTATGAAAAAGAATTCAAGTTCAATACAAGGAAAAAGCTTGAATACACTAAGTTGTCCCAGTTGATCTTAGACTTATTAAAAGGAGAAGAAAAAGAATTAATACAACTATGGCGAAAAAAGAACTACCATCACATCAATAATAATTTTTCACGACCAAAAGATAATACTTTAGAATCTAGATTATGGGGTAATAGTGATGAAAAAATTAAGAGCTCTTGCAACTCATCGAGAGCATTTAAATATTTAGGATCTGATATTAACGAATATAGTAATCTATCTGTTGTAGAGCAGTTTTTTGATATTGCTAATCAAAAGAACTTACTTGATGAATTTGAAAGTGTATTCTTAAAACTTAGTAACCAAATTAGAGATGATAATACACAGTTAGTAAGGGAAAAATATGCTTCAATACCAGAAGAAAAGAAATTAGAGATAGAGAGTTCTAGTAAAGAAAGGTATCAAAAGGGGTATGAAAGATTAAAGGAAAGATTCATTACAGATATTGAAACCTTCAAGATTCAAGTACAAGAAGAAAAGGAAAAGCGGAAAATTGAAGCAGAGAAAAATAGATTACGTCTCATTGAACTTCAAAAGAAAGAAGAAGAAAGACGAGAAAGAGAAAGGATAGCTAAAATTGAAAGAGACCGATTAGCAAAGATTGAACGTGAACGACAAGAAGCATTAAGAGTACAAAAAGCTTTACGTTTAAAACAAGAATCCCTCACTCAAAGAGATCAATGGCTTTCCTCTTATTTCGAGATTACAGATAGAAAATATGGTTATAAATATGCTGCGTTATACCCTTACTACCCAACAAACTCTGAGTATGAAGCTTCAGAAGAAGAATGGGAAACTAGGAATCTCATTTGGAACTTTAAAGATGGTTATGATCATATAGAAATTGCTGAAAAAATAAGCAAATCACTTAACAATGTATACTCAAAAGAGGTAAGAGAATCGATGATTTTTATGGTCATTCCTGCCTCAACAAAAGAGAAACATTCAGACCGATACACCTCATTTGTTCCAGAAATATCAAGAAGAACAGGAATGCAGAATGGATTCAATGCAATCACAATAGAACATGATCGAGAAGCAAATCACACCTCTGAAACGAGGTCTAACGATACTATTTCCAACTTACGTTTTCAGTCACATTATTTTAAGGGTAAAAATGTAATCCTCTTTGACGATGTAATTACAAAAGGCACTTCATTTATACAAACAGCTGAAAAGATAGAAGAATTAGGAGCAAATAGCGTCACAGGAATCTTTATTGGAAAAACTTCTAGACCGAAAGCAACAGAGGATGAGAGGGAGAGTATAATCGAAGAAATAAGATCATCCACTAAATCATCTTTTAGTAGTACAGAGACTACAAGAAGAAAAATAAATCCTTATGGACATAAAAGAATGACAAGGGGTGATATTTTTACCTTTGGCAAATACAAAGGTAAAACTGTAAATGAAGTTCTAGATGTAGCACCTAACTATATTGAATGGCGTCATAAAAATATGCAAGATATTAGTTTTGATCTTTAATAATTTTTGTAATCAATATGTGTGATAAAATAAGAGTATGTACAGACTGTAATAATACTGACTTCTGGAGAGAAATAGAAGATGAGTATGGTAACGTTCAAGTTTATCAATGTACCATGTGTGATACATTTGATCAGTATAAAGTGATGAGTAAAGAAGCCTATTGTCAAGAATACTGGGGTATGTCAGCTGAAGAGTATGATGAATTTACAGCAGAGGAAATGCATAAAGCAGAATTAGATTATCATCAATATATGTCGAATCCTCGTAACAATAAATCTACTGATAACAGCGATGACCACACTCCAATACACTACGATGGAGAATAAATTAATTAGTAATAACATCTAAATCATTTAGGTTGACTAATTCTAACAAATGAAGACTATACAAGCAAAAAATATATGGAGAATACTTTTTAAGTTATTCTTAATAGCAATTAAAGTGTTTATTATTCTGATCGTATTTCTATTAGTAAGCTTTTACCTTGGCTTTTCTTTCAGTAGTGATATGGGCTACCAATTTGGAGATGGGCCAATCTCAGGTTACGAGCATAGACTTAGTTTTATGAGTGCAACATTACCATCTTATATGGTAGTGATTTTCCTAACTGCATTATTCTTTAATAAAGATTTAAAAGTATTGTTATTCAATATTTTAAAGAAAATAAATTGGAATAAAACAATCTTCTTTCATGAGAAAAGAAAAGGATTAGTGTATTGGAAAATTGTAGCATATTTCATGTCTTTTTTACAGACGATGTTTACCTTCTGGTTTATGAATCATAATGACTACAGGGTAATGGATGATTTAGGTTGATTCTTTGTTATATGTATATGAGACATTACAAAGAAATACGTTGTCCTCACTGTGAAGGCAACGATATAGTGAAAAATGGTCATAG
>NZ_JABANE010000215.1 GCF_012844305.1 Flammeovirga aprica JL-4 | reverse complement strand
GCATTCGTATGCAAACCTGCATTTGATTCATAAGTAATTGAATATTCTATTGGTGAATACTTTGAATATAATGTAACATCTCCTGTACTTCCACTTGCAATTGACTCTACACCATTTGTTAGATAAACGTCAGAATACCAACCATCAAAGTTATATCCTGTTTTCTCTCCATCTACTAGTATTATTTCTGAAGACTCCACTGTAAATGAAGATGGATTAGAATGATTTCCTCCATCCGCTTCATATGTAATTGAATAATTCACAGGTCTGTATTTCGCAAACAATGTTACGTTTCCAGTGCTACCTGTTGTTATAGATGTCACTTCAGTTGTAAACTCTGAATCTGAGTACCAACCTTCGAAGGTATAACCTAACTTAGTCGCTTCACTTAAAGTGATTTCTGATGACTCGATTGTATAACTTTCTAGATTTGAATGTTCACCCCCATCTGTATTATAGGTAATCGTATAACTTTCTGGCGTAAACTTAGCATATAATGTAACATCTCCTGTACTTCCTGAAGTTATTGATGCTACTTTATTTGTAAACTCTGAGTCTGAGTACCAACCTTCAAAAGTATAACCTAATTTCGTCGCTGAGGTAAGTGTAATTTCTGATGATTCTATTGTATAAGATTCTTCATTAGCATGCGTACCAGCATTTGATTCATAAGTAATTGAATATTCAATTGGTGAATACTTTGCATATAATGTAACATCTCCTATACTTCCACTTGCTATAGATTCTACTTTATTTGTAAACTCTGGCTCTGAATACCAACCTTCAAAAGAATAACCCAATTTTGTGGCTGATGTAAATGTAATTTCTGACGATTCGATTGTATAAGATTCTTCATTAGTATGCGTACCAGCATTTGATTCATAAGTAATTGAATATTCAATTGGTGAATACTTTGCATATAATGTAACATCCCCTGTACTTCCACTTGCTAAAGATTCTACTTTATTTGTAAACTCTGGCTCTGAATACCAACCTTCGAAAGAATAACCCAATTTTGTGGCTGAAGTAAATGTAATTTCTGACGATTCTATCGTATAAGACTCTTCATTAGCATGCGTACCAGCATTAGATTCGTAAGTAATTGAATATTCAATTGTTAATAGATTATCAAATATATGATCAATATCCTCTTCCACAAGAAGTGAAACAGGTGCATAATAATATCCATCAGGAAGTCCAGATACCTCAGGAGTTATTGTTATGTTTTTTCCCTTTTCTACAAAGAATGAAACAGAACGCATATCTTCAAATAATTTTTCATCATCTCCAGAAATAATAATATCTCCAGTTTCAGTTTGAAAACGTGTACTTACGATAACATTGTTATTTGCTACAATATTAATACTGTAACTTACATCTAAATTTGTAACAGTTGAACTATTTGGATACTTATTATTTTCACCATCCACCCATCCATCGAATTCTACACCGCTGATAACTTGAGCTGTTGGTAATATAAAGGATGATAACGAATTATTATTAAATGAATTACGTCCTAATAACTGAAGTGATAATAAATCAGATAAATCTAGACCACTTATATAATTACTTTCAAAAGCTCCATCACCAATTGAGATAAGAGAGGATAAATTTGAGAAATTCACACTATTTAACTCATTTTTATAAAAAGCATAAAAACCTATAGTGGTAAGAGAAGGTAAATTCGAGAAATCTACACTACTCAAACGATTAGAAGAAAAAGCTTCAGGTCCTATAACCGTAAGAGAGGATAAATTTGAGAAATCTACACTACTCAAACGATTAGAAGAAAAAGCATTCTTACCGATTGAAATCAGTGAGGATAAATTTGAGAAATCTACACTACTTAAATTATTTTCTCGAAAAGCTTCAGGGCCTATTGAAGTTACTGTTATTCCATCAATGGAATTCGGTATTACAATATTAGTATATCCCCCTAAGTAACCCTTTATCATACCATCTTCAAAAATTACATCTGCTGATGTTATTTCATAAGGTTCGTTATTTATATAATAATATAATTGTCTCAAATCTGTTACTTCTTCTCCAGAACTACTACCTGTACTCCATCTTCCATCAAAAATTGGAATAGGTAATTTGAAGGATGACAAAGAATTAAGATAAAAAGCTTCTTTATCTATTGATATAAGAGAGGATAAATCCGAAAAATCTACACTACTTAAATTATTTTCTCGAAAAGCTCCTCTACCTATTGAAGTAAGAGAGGATAAATTCGAGAAATCTACATTACTTAAATTATTTTTATTAAAAGCTAAATCACTTATAGATGTAAGTGAAGATAAATTCGAGAAATCTACACTACTTAGATTATTTTCTCGAAAAGCTTCTCTACCTATTGAAGTGAGAAAGGGTGAATTCGATAGATCTAAACTACTTAAATGATTTTGATAAAAAGCATAATCACCTATAGATGTAAGTGAAGATAAGTTCGAGAAATCTACACTACTTAAATTATTTTCTCGAAAAGCGTTTTCTCCTATTGAGGTCACTGTTATTCCATCAATAGAATTAGGTATTACAATATTAGTATATACTCCTAAATAATCCTTTATCTTTCCACCTTCAAAAATTATATCTTCTGATGTTATCTCATAGGGTTCATCGTTTATAAAATAATAAGCTATTCGTCTGTCTGATACTACTCCTCCTGATACACCTTTATTCCATGCTCCATCACCGTCTGGATTTGGTAATAAAAAGTATCTTAAATAATTATAATAAAAAGCAAACTTACCTATTACAATAAGTGAGGTTAGCTCTTCTAAATTTAAACTCTCTATTTCATTATCTTGAAAAGCTTGTGCTCCTATTGATCTTAGAGAAATATTTTTCGACAAGTCTAAAGTACTTAATTTATTATCTCGAAAAGCGTTTTCTCCTATTGAAGTAAGTGAGGTTAAATTTGATAAATCCACACTACCTAATTTATTACCTCGAAAAGCTCCTGATCCTATAGAGGTAACTGTTATTCCATTAATAGAACTAGGTATTACAATATTAGTGTACCCTCCCAAATAGTCCTTTATCTCACCACTTACAAAAACTACGTCTGCTGATGTTAACTCATAGGGTTCACTGTTCATGTAATAATATGTATAATTAAGGTGTGTTACTTCCTTTCCAGAATAGTCTATGTTCCATTTCCCATTAAAATTTGGTGTAGGTAAAGTGTAGGATAACAAAGAATTAGCAGCAAAAGCATTTCCACCAATTGATGTAAGTGAAGATAAATCCGCTATATCTACACTACTTAAATTATTACCATAAAAAGCTTCTTTACCTATTGAAGTAAGAGAGGTCAGATTCGATAAATTTATACTACTTAAATTATTATTTTGAAAAGCTCTTTCTCCTATCGAAGAAAGAGAAGTTAAATCCGAGAAATCTACACTACTCAATTTATTATATAGAAAAGCTTGATTCCCTATTGAAGTAAGAGAGGTCAGATTCGATAAATTTACACTACTTAAATTATTATATAGAAAAGCGTTTTCTCCTATTGAAGAAAGAGAAGTTAAATCCGAGAAATCTACACTACTTAAATTGCTGAGATAAAAAGCTAAATCACCAATTGATGTAACCTCAATACCATCAATGTATTTAGGTATGATGATATTGGAATATCCACCATAGTAATCTTTGATTTCTCCATCTTCAAATAGGACATCCTCCTTTGTGAGGATATGTGGGACTTGAGCAACAGTTTTAGTGAAGCTTAAAACACTCAGTAAAAGAGTGAAAATTAATTTATTCATAAATAGTTTAGCTTTGTTTATAAGTACAATAGTTTTTATTTTTGCAATGCAATGATAATGTATTTTGTTATAATTATAATAACAATAAGTAGTTTTTTTTAGAAAAAAATATTTCGATACGACTAACAATCTTTCAATTAAAGAAATTACCAACGTTAATTAGAGTTTTAACCTACTGGTCTTATTTTCAATTTCCTATCTGTAACATATCCCAAAACGAAAGCCGGATATCGTGACCGTCAACCCATGGTGAAAGATATGCACCGCCTTCATCAAGAAGGAAAGCTAACGGCCTATCAAGAAAAGCATTGGTTTGGTGAACGTCCTGCAGAGGAACTCTATGATTTAGAAAATGACCCCCACCAACTGTACAACCTGGCTACTATAAATGACTTTAATGATATTCTTCTCAAACACAGAACTCTACTCAATTCATGGATCAAAAAATCAGAGGATAGGGGTGAACTACCTGAGGATACTATCCAACTAAAAGCCACTTTTGAGCTTTGGAAAGATAGAGCTGTATTTAAAAATGCGGACATGAATCCTGAATATGGTCAGTTTTTGGAGTAATGGGTGAGTTGACAAAATTCTTTTTTAAAAGGAAAAATACCTACCCCTTACAAGTACTTTTTGCTTGTAGGGATAGGTATTTTTTTGTGATAAGGTGAAAGCTTATTCAAGAGGGTAGGTGTAAGTAACGTCTTATGCCTTGATGCTTTTTTACGAACCTTTTTACTGCTTTAACATCGGTGGGGGTGTTAATTATTCAATAGAAGATAATAGTTTCTCCATTTCTTTAACTGGATATCTATATTCTTTCTTTTTGTCAACACCAGGATAAGTATAGAGTATACCATTCATCAATTTGAGTAATTCATTCCGAGAACTTTCTCGTTCAAAATACATTGGAAAATAATAAATTATTTCATTCATAACTCCCAACACTCTTCTAGAGTTCGTTTTACATATCTGTAAACTAGGAGAACTTGAAAGATATGCATCTACAGATGAAGGGTCAAAATCCGCATTCATAAGATCTTCTCTTAGTTGATTGATAAATATAAACTGCAGATTTTTAATCGTTTTTATTGTCGAATCTTCTATAAAAGTCATGTATAATGTCTCAGAATGAACAAATAGAAGCCCTTTTTTTCTTCCAATCGTTAAGAGATTTACATACCAGTTGTTTGCTCCAACTTCTGCTTTCTCTTTCTCTGTATTATAATGCTTTTTTGTCTTTTCAATGACTTTTTGTGTACAACTGAATATCATTTTTGAAGTAATTTTCTGTGTTAATAGCTGTTTTACATATGGCATGTTATATCATTTCAACTTATTTATACTATTTATTAAACTTGTCATTTTATCAATACCATCAAAAGTATTAGGTAAATTTTCTGTTCCTGTTATAATATTAGAGAAAATCATACTTTCAAACTGTTTCAATGCGTCTTTATCCTCTTTTCTTATAGATGTAACAAACTCATTATAATCTTGTATAAAACCACACAAAGATTTCCTTAATTTTATTTGTAAACATTCTACTTTCAATGATTTTAGATTATGCAACTGAATTCTATAATAATACAATAAAAGAAAAGTAAGCGTTACACATGGAATTGTGAAACTTAAAATATATTCTATTTTAAAAATTTCTATTTTTGAAAAAATTGCGAAACCCAATAGTATTAATATTTGCAGGCCAAATGGAAATAAAGGAGCCCATCTCCATTTATCATGTATTCCCTGAACTTTTTCAACTTCTATAGTTTTATCAGTTTCTAACTGATCATAAGCGGCACTTAATTTAACAAAATGTAACTACTCAGCAATAGGAATTTTCAACGAAGCAAGCGTTATAAAAGCCTCAAGTATACTCTCTCCTTTC
>NZ_JABANE010000214.1 GCF_012844305.1 Flammeovirga aprica JL-4 | reverse complement strand
TACAAAAAACAAAACCAAAATAAAATTTGGTTGAATTATGAAATAAATTTGCTTTTAAACACAGTTCGTCACTTGGAACTGTTTATTGGCGAAGTCTCCCGACTTCGAAATAAAAAAGGTTACATGTTTCGAAGTCGGGAGACTTCGCCAATGTTTAATCACAAGTGACGGCTTTCGCCTTAACACTTGCGATATTGTCGGGAAATGATACGGCTTTGTAGAGTCACAATGCCTTGTGGCTCACGAACCATCACAAACCACCATTTTTCCATAACAAAAAAAACAGGTCCAAGCCCTTTCAGACTTGAACCCATTAGTATACTTAAAAATTGTAAGAAGAATTTTTACATTCCGCCAGATGAATGAAGTTTTCTATTTTTTCTACCCTTGAACTGACCACCGAACATATAAGAGAAAGAAGCTCTATAGATTGGTGTTTCTTGTAAGTAGAAAGAATTTTCAACGAAGTCTTTATTATAGTTTGTGCTAGAATAACCACTATTGATGATGTTGTCCACTTTCAATGTTATTCTTCCTTTATTTTTCAATACTGATTTTCTCACGGCCATATTCAATCCATAATTTGGATCTACAATTTGTTGAGCATCGTATCTCTGACCTGCGTAACGAGCATTGATGGACATTGCGATACCGTGAGGTAATGTCAAATTGGTATTCAATTTTGCAGAAACGTTGATAGGATTAGCTTCTTCAGGAATGGTGTGATTTTCATCTTCATCAGAAATTTCCAAGTAATACATATTGACATTCATGTCCACAGACCACCAATCAGTGATGGCATAGTTGGCAGAAACTGAAGCCCCACCAGTAAACGAAGATCCTAAATTGACTGTTTTAGCGATATTCAAATCTCTTTCTTCATCATAATTCAATACTGATCTCATGATATTTGTACTATGTCTTACATATACACTTGTGTTCAAACCGAACTTGTTTTTATTGTAGTTGTGATCCAAGCTGAATGAGTTGGTATATGAAGGTTGAAGATCAGGGTTACCGACTTCTACATAGGTAGAGTTGTATCTGTTTTCCACTGGAATCATTGATAAAATATTCGGACGGTTAATTCTTCTACTGTAGCTCAATCCCAAACGGTTATTGTCATTGATTTGGTAAACCAAGTGTACTGAAGGGAACAAACTCGTGTAGTCTATATTGAATTTCTCACGTTCTTGATCTTGAAGTAAAGTACCATCAATTGTTGCACTTTCACCTCTTAAACCCGCTTTTAATGTAAATTTCTTTCCTAAAGATCTTTGATAAGAAGCGTAGATAGACTGAACATTCATTAAGTAGTGGTAATTGTAATTGATATCACTCTCTTGGCTTGCATTTCTTTGATCAGTATCCAAGTCGAATAATTCACCTTTATACCCAACTTCGAATGAAGATTTATCGTCGATCTGATGATTGTAATCCAATTTTACAATTCCAAAATGACCATATAATTTCGATATGTTTTCAGAAACCATTTCATCTCCCATATTAAAAGCAGCATTCATATCCACCTCTGCATTACCATAAAAAAGATCTGTTTCCAAAGCACCTTTTTTGAAGTCTTTACGGTGATTCAAGCTAAATGCATTTTGAGTGGAAAGTGCATCTTTTAAACCATTTTCTGAAATATTGTTGACTTCTTCTTCACCAAGAAAATATCTGTTACTATAGTTGAAGTTTTCTTTATGCTGATAGCTTGAACCTTCATAATAGAAAGTAATCGTATTGGTAGAATCTAAGAAGTAATCAAACCCAACTTTATAGTTACCAAAGAATGTATTTTTGATAAGGTCTCCGCTTTGTGAAAGAGATGGTGTTTCAGGGTTTTTGTAAGCTAAATCACGTGTAGTTTCCTCTTCCATTCTATTGTCATAATAAGTACCTTGAGCAAAGAAGTTAAACTTTTTATGACGGTAGTTTAACCCTAAATAACCATCATATTTCTCTCTAGATCCAGCATTCAAACTAAGGTTACCATTGAATCCTTGCATTCTTTCTTTCTTTGTGATCACATTGATAATACCCGAAAGTCCATCAGGATCATACTTAGCAGAAGGGTTAGTGATCACTTCAATTTTTTCAATAGAACTTGCAGGAAGTGCTTGTAATACTTGTTCAGCACTCATTTGTGAAGGCTTTCCATCGATAAGGATTCTTACATTCGATTCTCCTCTTAAGCTAATTTCACCATTTGTTCCCACACTGATTTCAGGAACAGTATTCAACACTTCAGATACCGAATTACCATCAGCAATCATTCCCTCACTCACATTGATAACATTCTTGTCGATCCCTCTTTCAATATTTAATCGTTGTCCTTTTACAACTACTTCTTCCAATTCCTCAGCACTTGCCAGCATATAGAAAGAAGGCAAGTCCATTGCTCTTTTATTGACGTTGATCGATTGGTGGATTTTTTCATAACCGATTGATTGAACCTCGATAGTATACGTTCCGTAGTTTACGTTTTTGATTTTGAATTTTCCATTCTCATCAGAAATACCACCACCTACAATTTTGTTTTCAGTATTGAGTAATGCGACAGTAACATAAGCAATAGCTTGATTAGTTTGCTGATCCAATACTTCGCCAGAGATAGAAGATGTTGCAGTGTTTGCATTTGCAACAGTTGACACTAGTAGACCGATTACGGTAATAAGTTTTACGATTAAATTTTTCATCTGTTTCATGTTTTTAAGTATGCCAAACAGAATAGAAAAAGTGATCTCTTTTTATTAACCATCATATTATCAGTGTTTTATGTTTGTGCCAGTTTTTCAAACTGTCAATTTTTTTTACAGTGTTTTGTCAAAGGTTTTTACAGATTGGCACTAGATCACCCAACTCCCTATTCAATTTCTTTTCAAAAAAATTTGGAGATCCTAAAAAAATGCCACACCTTTACAGTGCACTATATAGGTAGTGCACTTAGAAAAATAACTATAAATAATATGGTGTCAATTAATAATCTTCAATTTAGTTATTCAAAAAAAGCAACTATCATCGATCAATTGGACTTGGAATTAGATGCAGGGAAAATTGTGGGTGTCCTCGGAAAAAATGGTGCAGGCAAAAGTACCTTTTTCAAATTGATGAGTGGTTTGATCCAACCAAAAGGAGGTGAAATGAATATTCTGGAAGAAATTCCTTTTCAAAGACAACCTTCTTACTTATCCAAAATGTTTTTAGTGCCGGAAGAGTTTGAACTTCCTCCAGTGAGCATTAAAGAATTTGTCAATAACACCGCTCCCTTTTATCCCCGTTTTGATAAAAGCATGATGGTGGAGTTGTTGGAAAAGTTTGAGTTGACAGATACACTCAACATCAAAGGACTTTCTTACGGTCAAACCAAAAAAGTAATCATTGCTTTTGCGTTAGCGACTAAAGCAGAGTTGATTTTGATGGATGAACCTACTAATGGTTTGGATATTCCTTCCAAAGCGATTTTCAGAAAGATCATGGCAGGAAATTTCGAAGACGATCAGCTGATCTTGATCTCTACGCATCAGGTGAAAGATATCGATACGATTATCGATCATTTGATAGTGTTGGATAATGGAGGTGTGATTTACAACGAATCCATCTTTGATCTTACTCAAAAGTATGATTTCCTAAAGGTGCAACAACTCAAAGTAACTGAAACGCTTTATGCGGAACCGATTTTGGGTGGTTACAAAACCATCTCTCCAAAACAGGATCAAGAAGATACACAAGTAGACCTTGAACTGTTTTTCAATGCTTTAATGAATGACTATAAAAAATTTATCTAATATGAATAATCTATTTAATGCGCAGCGTTTTAGTCGATATATTACTTTAGAACTAAATAACCAAAAACAGCTTTTTTTATATGGAATAGGTGCAGTAGTCTCTTTTATTTTTGTCGCTTTGTTTTTGATTCGTGCTACCAACGACTCTCCGATTACAAATGATGATTTATTTGGACTATTTATTTTCGCCTATATCGTGGTGGCAACGGCGGTTGTTAACCGTTCTTTTCTTCCTTTTAGATCACCGAAGAAGCTGATTACTTTCTTGACTTTTCCTGTATCACATTTCGAAAAGTTCTTATTTGAATATATGTCCACCGTTTTAGTGGGCGTCTTTATCGTCCCTTTTCTGATTCTTTTTACTTACATGGTAGAAGGAGAAATACATCAGACTTTCAATGAAAATATAAATTATACAGGACTTACATTTATTACCAATGTCATTGAAGATACACTAGTAAATGGTTCAGAAGACAAGCTCTACCTTCGTCAAATGGGTATTTTGATGGTCTTTTTATTACCGTGGAGTATCATGAATGTTATGTTTACGGGTAATTCAGTTTTCACAAAGTGGCCATTGATCAAATCGGTACTTAGTGTGACAGCATACTTTATTTTTCATGGACTTTTAGTTTTTCTGATTTTCGAAAAAATGGGTGTTCAAGAATATGTTTCAAACGATCATCCACTGTTCTTCTTTTCCGATTCATCTTCGGCAATCCATTTTGTTTTGTTCTCTATGCTCTTAGCCAATGTGGTATTTGTGTATTGTAGTTATTTGAAGTTGAAAGAAAAAGAGTTGTAAGATGGAATTTAAAAATACGAAAAGCATTTTCACCCAGATCGGTGATGATGTAAAAGATAAAATTATGGAAGGAGAATATACTGAAGAAGGAAAAATTCCTTCCACTCGAGAGCTGGCCGGTATTGTAGGCGTGAACCCTAATACAACCATCAAAGCATATGCGGTTTTACAGCAAGAAGGCATCATTTATACTCAAAGAGGTAAAGGATACTTTGTAAGCCAAGGTGCCAAAGAAACCATCATCAAAGATAGAAAAGAAGAATTCTTGAATGAGGTATTACCCGAAACAGTAGAACAGGCCAACAAATTGGAAATCTCATTTGATGAACTTCAAAACTACCTAAAAGACTTATACCATGAAGAAAAGTAATATATATTTAATCGCTCTCTTAAGCAGTGTGACTCTTTTTATCATAACAGGAGCCATTGTTTCGGTAGCTAGAGGAAAGAAAGTAAATGTAGAAAATAGTTCAGTACAAAAGATGTCTGCTTACTCTTCCCTTTCTATTCAGAATACCAACTATTATGTTTCAATTTCTTCATCGGATGACTTTGAGTTTAAAGTGTATTTTAAAGAAGATGTTCAGCCTGTCGAATTTCCTTATGAACTAAAAGGAGATACATTGATTCTTGCTGAAATTCCAGCAGAGTTGAAAGATAAAATAAAACGTCTTCAAGTAAAGCTTCCATTAGAAGAACTAAATATAGAAGCGACATCTTCCAAGTTTGGATTTGATCATTTTAATGGGTCTACTTTGAAGTTGGATTTAGATAATACAGAAGCAAGTATTTATTCAGAAACTGCGTTATCCAAGTTAGAAATAAAGGGAATCAATCATTCCAATTTTCATTCAAGAGTAAAATGTGATTCTTTGAAATTGGATATAGAAAAATCGGAGTTTAATAATTGGAGTAGTACGAAAGTAGTTGAAGGAAAAATCTCAAATAAAGCTTTTGTTACGATTAATAATCCTGGAGACGCAAACTTGTCAAAAGACTCAAGTTCGAAGATTAATTATTATTACAACTAAGTATTGAGACATTTTAAAGTATAACTAAAAATGAGCTTTTGAAAATTGAAGAAACAACTGTTTACCAA
>NZ_JABANE010000213.1 GCF_012844305.1 Flammeovirga aprica JL-4 | reverse complement strand
AGGTTTTAGAGACTTTTTTAGTCAAATTATTGATCTGGTACATCGTCGTAAGAATCATGGAGGGACCTCTAGTATCAGTATTTAAATAGCCCGTGTTGAACATTTCATAGCTTCCATCAGTATACTCAATGATTACCTCAAACATGTCACCTTGGCTGAAATAGGCGTATCTACCATCATATTCTGTATCATTAGTGTTGTAGAATGTATTATGCTCATCATACTTTCTGTATATCTTATTTACGGTTCCTACAGGTGCATTCACTACCAAGTAAGCATATTGCCTGTTAGCCATCTCAATAGTGGTAGATATTTGTGCTGGAGGAATTATAGCTTCACCAGTAAGAGTATAATGCTTATAAGGCTCACCGCGTCCTTCTCTATAAACGTTGATGTAAACTGTACCATACATGCTGTCAATATCATACGTCATATCATCAGTGATATCATCAATGTAGATAGTCTTATTGTTACCAAGATCATCAGTAACGCTCATTAGGTAGTTATCAGTCAGTAGACCGTCTTGTGCTTCATGCTTACCACTCATTGGAGATACTACCAAGTCCACCGTTGGAGTTACTGAGATTGATCTAGGTTCTTGTGAAGGAGCTATAACTTCTTCTTGGTTGTTACATGATACCATTGCAATTAGCATGGCAAAAATTAAGTATATATTTTTCATTGTGAAATTTGTTATGAGGTTATTAAAATAATTGGCAAACGTTCTTTGATGCTTCTAAGAAATTGAAGTATGGATTATCATCATAATCATTATTAACTGCTTCTGGATCAACACTACCTTCAGTAACATCATCTCTGTAATTTGACATGTAAATATAGCATCCTTCACCACTTAGACCGTAAGAATTGACTACATATGAGTTATACTTTAGTTGGTATACTCCAAACCCATCTACATAATACTTACCTTCTGCCGTTGTCTGGTCTATATAGTCAGGTACACCGCTATCTGAGTATGTTGTATAGTATGATTCATATGTGAAAGTGCCATCTGGTTTGAACTCATACCTAGATGATTTTTCGTTGTAATCAGAATAGTAATGATTTTCCAAGTAGGTACTAGTAGGTTCAGCTTCTTTATCAGAGCATGATACTACTGTAAATAATAAAATAGGATTGTGTATATATTTTTCATTATGAAATTTGTTATGAGATTATTATAATTACTATAAACGAATGCCAATACTGGCAGACACTTCATTATACTTAGTGTATCCAATTTTTAACACTATCTTTTTGTATGTTGTGAAAAGATCAATACCGTAATCAAATGAACTACCTGCATTTTTTGTTCTCCATGTTGTGTATCCACCGTAGTCATTAATAATGTGATTTGCGTGAATAGCACCTATTTTTGGAGCTAATGACACTAACCATTCAGATTCACTATATATTGGTAGTGCATATCCAACATGCCAAGAGAGAAGTGACTGATCACCTGTATAAGCCCAGTTACCAGTTTCAACTGAATTACTTTCACCTGATCCCATTTTCATATTAGCTTGAAAATCAATAAGTACATTATGTACCGTCATACCAATTTCAAAACCGCCTGTTGAATATTCTCCTCCAATTGGCATATTGCTTTTACCTTGTCTTGACTCATATGGAGATGTCATACCACTGTATCCAACATATATTGAATTTAGTTTCTCATCCATTGGAAACCAAGATTGAGCTTTTGCTGTGAATGACACTAATAATAAAATAAGTATTGTGTATAGATTTTTCATTGTTGTGATTATTATGGTAACTGTAACGGTCACACTGTTACCTTTGTTTTAAAAATTTTAAGTTGTTAACAGTTTAGATTAACTTGGAATCTCTACTTTGTTTATGCTTGAATAGATGTCTGCCAACAATAACATCCACTTTATCAACGTACATCCTCATATCCTTGGCTATCTTGACAAGTATCTCAGAGTATGTTAACCCTTCTTTTTTATACTTGACGGTCAGATCTTTAATCTTATAAAAGAAAATCTGAAACCGAATCTAAGACAGTTTTACGAAAAAATGTCACAACAGGAACTGCAAGAAGAGTTAGACAGATTAAATGAAGGAATAAAGTTCATTGAAGAGAAATTGAAGTAAACATCCAGCAGATGATTTTTTGAAGTATATACCTTAAAATATAGGATATGCGGAACATCAAATTATTACTACTTCAAACATTAACTCATTAGTATAATATTGAATACTACAATTGATTAGTTTTGAACATTTTGATAGTTGCTAAACTCTGTATTTAGTATGTCCTGTAGTTTTATTGATCCTAATTTCAATATATTTGCGGAATCAAAGAATTAAATTGATGATTTTTTTGATGACTATTCTAATGTGATAATGCTTAACTTTTCTTTCTAAGAAAATACTCTACTATGCAAAAAAAAACAACTACGATTTATCAGTATTGAACCCTATAAAAGTTGACAATGATACGTTTTTGATAAAGCGAAATACAGTTCTATCAAAAAGAACTGGTCTTGTTTCCACAGATGCAAAAATAAGGGATGATGGAAAACATTTATCCATCTGTATAGGCTATAAAAGATATATCATTGCAAAATTGATCTATCAGCTATTTGGAAACAAAGAACTACCAACTCGTTTTATTTCATACAAGGATAGTGACAGGAAAAATTTAATATTCAGTAACCTCTCCCCTATTCCACAAAAACAGGATCGTGCAGCGATTATTACAGACGATAATACAATGAGAGACCTTCCAGAACAAGTGACATTTGAAGGTAAGACTTTTAAACATAGCTCTTCTTTTCCTACGTTATATTGTTCAGAGGATGGGGATGTGGTATGTTATAAGAATATGATGCCTAAGTTAAAAAAATAGCGTGTAGTGAATGACCATACATGTATACATTACTATTTTAATAAAATTAATACTACAGTATACGTACAAGGACTTATAAGAGAAACATGGTTGAATCAACCTTACAGAAACACTAAATCTTTTTTTAAGAAAAAATAGAGATTTTAAAATTCAAATAACTGTTACTTAAAAACAATCTCCCTATAAACCTCCATCTTCTCTCTCACTCCTACTTCCTGCCTTACTGGAACTTTTACCATCTCCCCTTTTTCCACATCAAGCACTCCTATCAGATCCGAATGCTCACTGCTTTCCGCTTTCTCCATTGCTGACTCCACCAATTTATGAGGCACCGCAAAAAAGAAGAAGTCGGTCCAGCCTATGTATTCTTCAAATTTATCATCATTGAGTAGATCGTGCTTGGAAACTTTGATTTCTATGCCCGCTGTCATTAACTCCTCGCCATAAGCAGCATAATGGGGTTTGATGGTCATAATCGCATCAAATCTACGACGTTGGGGTTTTGGTTTTCCGAATCGGGTTTTCTCTTCAGTATCTATTCTCACCGTTACTTCTTTAAAGGATTTCGTTTCGGTTGGCGTTGACATCTTGGCGATAAAAGGATAATGCTGAAGGCAAAGTGTTCTGACCCATTCTGTTTTGAGTGTGACGACTTCATATACTTCGTCTGCTGTTAAGGTGTTGAGTTGTGTATCTGCAAGAGTGACATTATTAACTTCATTGAATTGAGAATTATTGAATTCAGTTTCATTAAACCGCTCTAATTGATTTAGTTTTACTGCATTCCAAGTTTCACGTAGCTCCTTAGTTTTTGCATCTCCTGAAAGGATTTTTTCCATCTGAACTTCTACGATGTCTTTAGGTGCGTACTTTTCAATTTGAGCAAAAGTTTCTAATTGGTATGGTGTAGAAGTGGCTTGATGCAAATCCTCCGGTTTGTCAGAAGCGATTAATCCTAAAAAGGTTCTGGAGGCTTTGAAAATACGCCAGATGTAAGAAGTGGCTACATTGGTAGAGTAAGAGACATGACCGACCCACTTGGTGAAACTTTTGAATTCACCTTTGTAAAGTTCCTGGTTCTTTACGATTAGCATTAACTCCCCTATTTTCTTCCAAGATTTTTTTTCCTTGGTCAGGAGTTGTTGGATTTCAGTTTCTATTTGAGGGAGGTTATTGGCGGTATTTTTCATGATATTATTTTTACTCCACTAAGTGGAGTAAAATTAAGAGTAATTGGTCGGTTTTCAAAATATTTTTTCTATGATAGAAGTAATAAAATAACCCCCACAAGTGTTTTTGGCTTGTGGGGGTTGGTTTTTGTTGTGATAAGTTGGAAACTTATGCAATTGGATAGTTCTAAGTAACGCCTTATGGCTTTATACTGAGAACAGTGGGGATTGATTATAATTCTTTTTTTATAAACTCTCCCTTGAGTAAAGAAAGCCATTTTTCTTCACCTCTATGTTCAACTTTATAGTTTAAACCTATACCACTTTGTATTTTCCATTCTTTTATACTACTCTCTCTTTCCATTCTACAATTAAAAATTCCATTTTCTGCAATTTTAAATGACTGAATTATTAACTCAAACCCATTTTTATCCTTTCTGTGAATAAAACGAGATTCTCCTTTGTCATAATAAATAGTTTTAATTCTTTTATCTGATTCTATTGATTCCGAAATCAATATAGTAACGTAATCCAATTCATCTAATAAAACAGAGTTATTATCATACTCATTAATATATTCCCTAGGGTCACTATACTTTTCAATTCCATCCTCCTCAAAATTTTCATCCGAACCAATAGGGTCGAAATATAATTCAGGGGATAGACTTAAAATTTTAAGGTCATTTTCTAAAATTAGTTTATATTCAATAGTAATTTTCATTGATTCGTAAATTTTATTTGTATTAATTTTTACGGCCTTTATTTCCTAAATCTCTCTTTTCAAATGCTTTATAAATTAGTCGTTTCATTTTTTTTCCAGATTTACTATCTCCAAGTTCCTTATCTAATTCTTCTGGGGTTAGCTCAATTAATTTTTCGAGGTCTATCCCCTTTATATTCCCATTATTTCTAAGGTCTTCTAACTGACCTTTACCTTTAAGCTGATCTATGATAGGAATACCAGGTTCCACACTTTTATTATTCTTGTTTTTTACTTTCTTAAACTTCTCTGCCCAAATAGCTGGCCATTTACGTATCTCTTTTAATTCCTTAAGTATTCTTACATCATCCTCATCTTCTGGGTCTCCATTTTCCTCAAGCCATCCTATTTTTTGATCTATGTCCATATCATCCCAGTCTTCAGGCCTTGGGGTTAAAGCAACTGGAATACCTGGATTGGGTTTAGGAGCTAATGGTTTTTTCCTGTCAGGCTGTACATTTGGCATTATTGGAATTACTGGGTGTATTCTTATTGAAGGTTTTCCTCTAAAGAGCGAGCCAAACATCCCTTTATCAATCATCCTTTTAACATGCCATATCGTAATAGTTCCTAAAACTACTGCACCTGCTACTGCATAATATACTCCGATTGAAGTACCAATTACTACAAAATCACCTTTAGTATCTTTAAATAGAATTGGGTTGTCATTTAAGCCTACATATGGACTTATATCTGGTTGTAAAGTCCATTCAGGGTCAATACTAAGAAACCTTCCAATCACAGGGTTATATTGTCTAAATTCTGTTGAGTACCCTGCAATATCTTCTTCATGTTCCATCCCATTAAACCCATACCTATACTCCTCACTACCGCTACTCCTAGCCGTAATCTTCAACCCAAAAGGATAGTAATCACTATATGAAAGAACGTGT
>NZ_JABANE010000212.1 GCF_012844305.1 Flammeovirga aprica JL-4 | reverse complement strand
GAAAGGAGAGAGTATACTTGAGGCTTTTATAACGCTTGCTTCGTTGAAAATTCCTATTGCTGAGTAGTTACAGTAGATATAAAAACGCTTCATTTCCTTTTTTACCAAAAACATTATTTTTTATCCAAATATTTTGTTTGATGTTCACCTACTTTTGTGCTAACAAATAGAACGAAAATCAGAACAAAATGAAAATTCTAAAACTAAAATCAATTAAGATCCTTGCTATCTTTGCTATGTCTGTATTGGGTATTAACAGCGCCAATGCACAAACTGCTGATGAGATTGCTAACAAATTGCAGAACCCTCTATCAAGTATTATTGCTTTGCCTATACAGCATAATATGGGAATGGGAATTCCTGGTATGGATGGTACCACTTATACTATGTCTTTACAGCCAATCGTTGCTCAAGAATTCGAAAAATTCAGTCTTGTTCATCGTGGTGTAATGGGATTATCTTACCTTCCTGCAACAACTGGAATGGAAAATAATCTAAACCCACAGTTCGGGATTACGGACCTAAACTACTCTTTCTTTTTTGCTCCAAAAAATGTAGGTAAACTAGCTTGGGGTATTGGTCCATCAATCGATATGCCTACTGCTACAAGCGAAATGTTAGGTACTGGAAAATGGTCTGCGGGTGCTTCATTAGCATTAGTGTACCAAACCAATGGCTGGACCTTTGACATGATTTTCCGTCAGACGGTATCATTTGCGGGTGATCAAAATAGAAATGATGTGAATACTTTTGTTGGTCAGACGCTGATTGCAAAAAGTTTAGGCAAAGGTTGGATGATCAACACATTCCCTACAATTGTAGCGAATTGGAATGCTGAAAAAGGTCAACAATGGACTGTACCTGTAGGTGGAGGTATCAGTAAGTTAGTTTTTATGGGAAAACTGCCAGTGAACTTGGGTGTACAATACTATAATAATGTTGTAAAGCCTGATCATGTAGGTCAGCATGAATTAAGATTAATGACAACGTTTGTATTCAAAAAATAGTTCATAATCAGGAATAGATCAATGCGATAGAATTCTACATTTATTAGTTGAGCATTTAATTCAATCAGTAGTGTAAAGCTCCCTAATCTTTTAGGGAGTTTTTATATTCAAATCAAACCTAGAATTATGATATTATCTATAATAATTACTACTTTCTTGATTAGTGTAATCAATAAGGTTATTTCTAATATGGTGAAATCTACTTTGAATTTTAAGGAAGAAAATTAAGTAAAAAAGGGCACTCAAATATTGAGATGCCCTTTACTACTTAATCTAAAACACCAATTTTGACATATCTAGTTATGATTATCAATTTCTAATTCAATCACGTTTCCAAAAACGCCGATGTCTGAGATCGAATTTCCAGTTTCAATTGGTGTATATTCTATCATGTTTTTAGCTCCAAAAACATTGATATACGAGTTCGTTCCTGCATGAACATAAGCAAACTTCTCACTTACCGCTACTTTTACGTTCATACTCAAATCTTCATTTACTGTTGCACTATTGATTGGTGTAAAAGTACCCAAATCATAAGCAACAAAGTTTTTATCATCTGTCAATACATAAAGTCTGTGCACCATGTAATTGATCTCGAAATCTACAATTCCTTTCGTATCAACTACCTTTTCCATCTTACCTTCTTTAGCATCAATTTTATAGATACCTTTATCCTTGTCAATACCTATAGCAATTTTAGTATGAGCAGATCCATTGAAATATTTTCTATAGATTATCTTATCAAATTTTACACCTTCTTCTGGGTATTCGATCATATTCTCATGCATCACAATATCCTTGTCAATCCAATCACCTTCGTTAGTAAAGACAATGGTTAAAAGCCCTTTATCAGTTGCAACAAGTCCATAGTTCTCATCCCAGTTTTCTGAATAAAGGTTAGTCGCATAGATTTCATTAAAATCTGTATATGATTTAGAGACTTTTGCTGAGTCAACATGATAAAGATCCAATACATTATCTTCGTCTACTAATAAATAGAAATTATCACCAAACCCAGTAGACAAATAAGTGGTGTTCACACCTGCTTTTTGATAATGATCTAATTCAATCTCTTTCGCTTGACCGCTGTTTAATACATCTTCGGCAGTTACATAATATAGATTACCATTCTCGTTTGATCTCCAGATTGCTTGGAAGTCACTCCAATCAAGATTTGTCAATTGAGGCGTTGACGTAGTGATGTTAATTTTTGGAGGATAGGTATGGAAGTGATTCATATGTAAATCAAGACCCGTGAAGATTGAATAAACGTTTTCTTCACTGTATACTTTTGCGTTTGCAATCTTAGGACCTAATTCTTTAATCACTTTAGTTCCTTGTTCTTGTGCAAATAAAGTATCGATACGTTCACTATGTGGCTCTCGTAATTCAATAACATTATTATCATTGTAAGTCACTAAAAGTTTCAAGCCCTCAAATTCACCATAAGGAGCATCTTCTGGTTTCTCTGGCACTTCAGTTTCATCATCAAGAATTTCATCTTTTTGACATGAGAAAAAAGTACTGCTAATAAGTAGTAGTAAAAAAAGATAATTTTTCATCATCTAGTGTTTATATGTTTAATTAAAAATTGAAAGTTTCTGTAACAGAATTGCTTTTAGCATCAGTTGCTATTGCTTTAACAAAATAGTCTCCTGCTGGAAGGTCGGTAGGTATCTGAATGCGATCGTTAAAATCGATGATATTGGTGTTGGCAATAGTGAAATCATAGAAATTTGAAAAGATTTCATTGTCGTGGTTATCTACCAATTTTATGTATAAGTCTTTAAGTACATTGAGGCCATGAAGCTGAAAAGCGATAGTAATAGTTTCTCCAGCAATAATTTCACCTTCTAGTTCAACATCTAAAAACTGAATTACAGGTACAATTATCAGTTCTCCACCTTCTACTGCTTTTTCACCTTTTTGATCAATAACGGTTAGTTCTACATGATAAGAACCCGTATCAAAATAAACAGGAATTACAGGATGCTCATGAATAAAAGTGTTCCTTCTTCCCTCGTAATATTGAGAATAATCGAAAAGAACAAAACTTGTGTCTGTTAATGACTCAACAGTAACAAATACCTCTGAAGCCAATTCATCACCATAAACCTGTGCTTCTAAGTGCAAGTCAACTCCAGCATAACCGATTTGATTATCTCCATGGCCCGTAGTCCCTCTTCCGTATTTTAGATCTTCAATCCGTAAATTAGATGATTGCTCGTCTTCTTGATTGCATGATAAAAACAGTAATATCAGTGCAATGTAAATTAGTTGTAGTTTTTTCATTTAGCTTAATAATGCAATAATGTCGCAAATATAAAGCTTGGTTTTAGAATTAATTATAATAAGCTGTAGTAATAGTATAACATAAGTGAATAACAATGTGCAAGATTGATTATTTCATTCAAGTTATTCCAAATTCAAATTAATTGAGATTAATCGAACCACCCTCTCTTCCAAAATACCAATAATTCAAAGATGGCAATTACAGTGATCGAAATAAGAAAAATATAATAACCATTTACCATATTTAACTCTGGCATATTAACGAAGTTCATACCATAAATACCCGTGAGTAATGTTAATGGAACAAAGATGGCTTGAATGATCGTCAAGGTATTTAGCTTCTTATTACTTCTCTCTTGCAAAAGTAATTGATAATGTGATTGTACACCTTTGATGTTTTCTTCTAAACGGCTGGTGAGGTCCAAAATGAAAGAATAGTTTTTTATCGTTCTTCCTATTTCATCATCAATACGTATTACACCATCAGCCCATCGTAGTTTAGGGATTGATTGCAATGCAATGTATTGATCTTCCACAATATTGGAGAGGTTATGAACATTGTCTTTTACGTCGATAATATCTGATATATCTAATTCATCAGGATCCTCATCTAATTTATGTGATAATTCATCCACTTCATTTCTTGCTTTCTGAATACAATGAGCCGTTTTCTTTAAAACATAATTGACCATAAAATAAACCAGATAATTAAGATCAATGGCTAAGTCAAAAGGGTTGTTATTCAATGCACTGAAAATACCTGTGAAGATCTGATTCGACTGATCATAAGAGTCAACGTTTCTTGAATATAGATATTATCAGAATTACATATCGGTAAATTCAAAACCATTGTTTGAGAAGTCAGGCGAATATTTTTTAATTTTGATGGTCTTACAAAATCTTTAAGAATTAGTTTATCAAAGTCATGCTCTTCTAAAATGGGAACGATTTCTTGCCTGTCATCCACCTTTATTTCTAACCAATATTCAGCATCATCATCTAAATCATCAGGATCATTTTCATATTCAATTTTTGAAATTCTGTGTTTATCAATTTGGTATAGATTTCTAATCATGTAGCTGTTTTTGGATCAATTAATAATTTCTACAATAAATATTACAAAATACATTGATTTACTGCAAATTAATTTTCAAGAAAGAAGCTAAATCCTATTATCACAACTTATTCAATACCTATAGTATTCTTCTTCTTTTAGCTTAAAGAGATCAAACATAATATGCATAGTAAAATTATGTTCATTAATGCCTTTAAACTCTTTATTTGTAATCGCTAAATTGTACCCATAAACAAGTCTGAATTTACTTACGCCTAAACCAATTTCTGGTCTAAAACGTAATGAATTCTCTTTAAAATTGGTATAATTGATAATGTTCAAACCCATATTCATTGCACCTACACCTCCTCCTATCCATCCACCAACTTTCAATCCCCATACAAACTCATCATGTACTTTAAATTCATTTGTGATGCCAACGATTGAAGTAGCCATATGATAACCTTCTACTCCATCATTCATTATAGCTACTCCTAGTTCTGCAAATTTGTTTCTTTGAATTTGAAAACCAGTTATCAAGGCTACACTTTTTTTGTTTTTATGGTAGTAAGCTCTTTTTTGAAATGCTGTTAATGAATCAGTTTGAGCATAACTGAAGTTCAGACTGATAAAAGATAAAATAAAAATGAACAGTAAATAGTATCTCATAAGTTTGCTAAATTAGAATTAGATAGTCTCAATTATTACTTGTAATACAATAAACGGACCATCTCTAAATTGGTAGTGTGTGTACTAAAAAAATCTATAGGTATCTAAACTTAGATCGCCCTAAATAGTAAAACGTACTTCTGTTACGGTTAACTGATTTACATTAGTGTAAAAGTAACCAAACAACCAGATGTATTATGATCAATTTTGAAGGTTTTGACGATAGAACATTTTATTCAACATTTCAAAAAGAAGAAGATTGTCTTGAATATTTATCGACACTAAAGTGGAGTGATCATTACAAATGTAGGAAATGTGAACATACAAAATATATGAAAGGTAAAAAGTTACATTCCAGACGTTGTCAAAAGTGTAAATATGATGAGTCTGTTACGGCTCATACCCTATTTCATAAGCTGAAATTTTCAATTCTAACTGCTTTTGAATTCATATTTAAAGTTAGTTGTGATAAGAAAGGCATGTCCACTTTAACTTTAAGTGAGAAACTGTCCTTGAGTTATCAAAGCTGTTTAAATTTCAGACGTAAAGTGCAATATGCTATGCAAAGTAGTTTACAGCATCCTTTGAAGGGGTATGTTGAGGTCGATGAGTTTGCTGTAGGTGGGTATGACGCTGGCAGTCAAGGTAGAGCCAAAGGAGATAAAAAGCTTGTCAA
>NZ_JABANE010000211.1 GCF_012844305.1 Flammeovirga aprica JL-4 | reverse complement strand
GAAAAACATTACTATAAATGTGGTAATTTTAGTAACGGATGTAGCTAGATCAACCTAAAATAGCCATCACCCATTTTTCAAAATCATTCTCTAAAGAAAGTTCCAAGCTTGAGCTTTTATTATTAGTTACTTCTTCATTATTAACTAAATAAGCTTCTCTATAATTACTAATAGAGGCACTTTGGAGAAGTTCACCTTTGCAGAGGTTCTCCTTTTTGCCGTTTCTGCTCAGAGGGTCGTTAGCAGAAACGGCACTTTTGTCACGTTCTGCTTTTTGCCTGTTCTGTTGTGAATAACTTTGAGAGGTGTTGTGCCCTTGGAATTCAGCCACTAATTCTTTGACAGCATCATTCTGCTTCCGGTAGATAGGTTGTGGAGAGAAGAGGTACTTCTTGCCTTTGGCTCGTTTCTTTTTGGAGCAGTAGACAGTGGTCAGCTTCATGTAGCCGGCTTCTACTAATTCTTTATTGATCCTTCGGAGTGATTTTTCTCCCAATAGTTTTCCTCTATCTCCAAGTATTTTTCGGAGATCAGTTTGCTGTATAATCCAACCTTCAGGCCTGTTGGCGAGGTAATGATGAAGGTACTTGGCACGTACAGAAAGGGTATTGTTTTTCCATAAGCTGTTATCAAATATGGAATAGCTATTATGGCGCGAGTTGTTAATTTGAATATCCATTACGGGAAAAATAGTTATTGCAGATACTTGGTAATGTATCAAATGAAGTTTGAATCGAGATGTATGCAGTTGTTGGTTGTAGATTATAGATATACTATAGTTGCTAAAGCATCAGGAGGGAAAAAACTTTTCTATACCTGAGATAGGTGTAAACGTTATTGAAATCATTTCAGACTATTTAATATTTAGTAGTTGAGAAATACGAAAAATTATTTACTGTTAAATCAATATTAAGCAGTTTTTAACTATTGATGAACAAGTATAAGGGATGAAAATTAAATTTCAAATTGGATGAATAGTTGTTTTTGGAATAGAGGTAATACGTTACGGTTGAGAGTTGAATATTTTTTAGTAATACCTTTTTGTATACCATATAAAAGACAAAAGACCCAACTCCAAAGTGGAGCGGGCCTTACTGCTTAACGATTCAGATACAAGTATAATACATTGATTTTTAGTATCAAACGAGTGAAGTGTGTTTTGTTGATTTTTCTATCAAGGCTTTAACTTGATATCGGTGTATCTTTATTTATAAAATTGTATTACTTATTTTTTATATTTCAATACAATGAACGTATATTGTAAATCTTTAATTTAACTGACTAATTTTTATGCAGACTACAATTCAACGTGGCGTATCAGCCTTATTAATGGGAACATCTTTCCTTTATGTATCATGTGATAACAACTCTATTGAGGAAGTAATTGAACAAGAAAACAAGTTTGATGTAACTATTCATACCAATTATGAAGAACATTTTTTAGATGTTCAATCAAGTAATCGATTGATGGATGAATCTTCTTTAATTCCGAATGAGATTGATATTTTGAAGTATTACCTTAGGAATGAAGATGGAACTTCAATTGAAGAGAAAACTTATTTCATGATGTCTTGGGAAGGAAAAGAAATACCTCAAAGCATTACTCTTCCCCGACTAGACGCTGGAAATTATATTTTGTCGATTGGAGCAGAAGATTATCAAACAGCAAATATACCAGAACCAGTAGAGGAAGGAGGGCCGACTGAGAGTATAACGGTACTTGACAATGAACGACTTGAAAGGTATACAAAGTATCTCGAATTTTCCGTAGCAGAAAATACGACACTTGATGTAACTTTGGAACAGCATCAGACTAGATATAAGTTTGTAGATACATCTAACTTCAGTAATGCAGAAGTGAAGTATGTATCATTTACAATTGAGAATAGTGGACAGAAATTTTATGATTGGGGTGCTGTAGATAATATTCAGAACTGGGATAATCCATCAGATAAAGAGCTGTATAGTAGTGTTGTTCAATTGCAAGGATTGTATTCAGTTAAAAGAAATATTGAGAATATTAATACAGAGTTTATGTACAGAAACCCTGTTTATATGACAGGAATAACTGTCAAATTTTTCTCTTCATTCAATGATGTAATCTATTCTACAACTCTTGATCAAGAAGATACTTGGTTATTGGATGATAATTCATACACCTTTAATGTAGATTTAGATGGAATCTTTTTGTCAGGAGAATCAGGTGATGTGAGCAGTGCAATTTCATATGAAACCACTACATGGACTGAAAATACTATTGATGTGAACTAGTAATATTACAGTATTGAAAATTAAAATTAGCCCCAACATCATTCCTATTGATATTGGGGTTAATTTTTTTATAATAAAAACTATTTTACTTCTAGCTACCTGTTGATTTTAAAATAGTTCCATGATTTAAATGTCCTTTTTTTCGATTGTAGCATCATAATCAAATTGAGCAGATATATTGTTCATTTTCAAAGATTCAATAGCCTCTGTTGAAGTTATAGCTGCTATTTGTGTTATTCCTATCGCTAAATTTTTAATACTATGTTGTTTTTTTGTGCCAGGTGTAAGATTAACGGATGTATATGTTTGGGTAGCTTCTCTTCCTAGCATTTTAACAATTTTCAATGGGTCACCATATTCAACAATACTATGTCGTATATTCCCCTTTCCTAATTTATTTTTTTTCTTAAAAACAGGACTGCCATTAAAAGAATAACAAGAAACATTACTTCTATTTAAAGAAACACCCATAGCAATTCCTCCCCCAAGTGAATGACCTGTTACAATAATTTTATTCCCATCACCAATCAGCTTTACTACATGATCAAATACTTTGAGACCTGTTTCATTTTGCTTTTGTGAAATGGGGTTATTACCATATTTGAAATCTATTCCCTCATCGGTTCCCCTAAATGCAAGTACATATTCTTTTTCTTGAGTATGTTTATATAAAATTGCATTAAAACCTTGTGCTCTATATTCAAATTTTTCAGCCACTGTATAGAGGTTTGATATATTCAGACTATCACTATCTTCATAAACATTTAAAGAAAGCTGAGCATATGGCCATGCTTCACTAAATAGTTTAATTATTTCTAAAGAATAGTTGCTCGGAGGATGAATTGTTTGTGGTATCTTCTTATAGGATACACATGAAGAAAGCATAATTGCGAGTAAGATTATTAAGCGTTTCATATTTCTATTTTGAAAATTAAGTATTTACAGTCTATGATTGACTTGCATTTGTTATTTCTATTAATCGAAAATTAGTATATAGGTAACCAACAATAAATCCACTTAGTAAAAAATATATTAAGAGACCCATAACTAAAAATGGTTCCGCTTTATCTGCAAGTGTCGTTAATGACCCCGCTACATATTCGGAAATTTTGAATAGTTCATTCACTATGTTATTGAATTGAGTTAATCCAATTCCTACTAACATTTTCATTAACCAATCAGATACTTTTTCAAGGTTTCTATTTTGTTGGAATTTTTCTTTACTTGACCTTTCTGGATTAGTTTTAGGAATATTAAAAATATAGCCAATAACAGTTCCTATTATTAATGAAGAGATACTTACTATCAAAAGTAAGGATAGTGTCACACAGGTATGTTGCAAATTCTCAAACCATGTATTAGTCTTGTTTAGTGTCGTAATTGTAGTTGCTAGAATTGTAATAATTCCTGTAGAAAGTAAGAATACTATTATATTCTTTATCTGTTTTGCATTCATGGTTAATTTATGATGAGCTTATTGTAATATATTATGTTATACGCTTAATACGACAAAATAACAATTGGGTTTCAATTATGTATTCGAAATTTTATTTCTTTTTATCCAGTTTCCTATCTGTATGGCTATCATCAGAAGTAATATCCAACAAATGCATAGAAGGTAATGCATACTTAGAAAGTATATAAATATCAGTCAGCTCCTCCTTCAAGTTTCGGGTGTATTCCGCAATGCTGTTTTGACTTTGGATATAAGTCTTCTTCTGTTGCAAGTAGGTGAGGGGTTCAATCTCATTTTTTTCATACCCTTCTTTGTAGATGTCGAAGATTTTGAAGTCAATGTTGAGTAGCTCCATTTTCTCTTGGAGCAGTTGTCGGTTGTGTTCGTATTTCTGATAGAGGACTCTTAGTTTTTGAATGTCGGTATTCATCTTCAAGGTTAGCATATCCAAGGTGGATTGTAATTTCTGATCCCGTTGCTTCTCCATCTTTTTCGCTTGCTTGATCTGACGGGTGGAGAGTGTGACGGTCGGTAATCCAAATGCAAAACCAACATCAGGTAGATAGGTCCAAACTCTTCCTTTTCCATCGTCGGCCCACTCTGCATATTGGGCATAAAATTCTTTGTTGTAATAGTGCCGGATGCTCATCTCTAAATCGAGTAGTGGTGCTATTTCTAACGCCTCATTATTACTCTGAGAATTACCCATTGAATCAGCTCTAAAATCATCCTGAAAATTCTTTACAAAATTACTTGAATCTGGACTTGTGTTTTGTGCTATTAGATGTTGTGAATTCAAGAGGAAGACGAGGAGAAAGAAATACCAAATCAATGATGGGGGGGTGCGGGGGGGAAACAAAATAGCCGTAATGCCGATACGCTTACTACCCCAATTGGCTACGTAATACTTTTTGTGAATAATTGTACTTTCTGAAGTGTGTCTCATTTTTAAAAATCGTTAGAAATTGGGTGTTAAGCAGTAGTTACAATATACGTAAAAATATTGTATATATATAATAGTTAGTTGTTAATTATAAATAATTGTGCTAAATTATGGATACATAATATTTCAGCAATTGCATTTATGATTCTTGTTGGTTTTATTTCAAAATTTAAGTTTACGAAAAGTACTGATGATAAAAATTTATTTAAGAATAAAATATATGTAGCTTGTGCGTATGTGATCTGGGGAGCAGTTGGTGTGGTTATATTATGCTTCTTATTAGAGTTGGAATGGGTAACAAATTATGTTTTTTGAGGCGAAACAGTTGCACTAGAAGCTTTTGGCTTTTCATGGTTAGTGAAATCAAAGAAACTTAAGATATAAAACACATATCAAGCAGATTATCAAAATATTGACGATATTTTGATAATCTGCTTGATATGGAAGGACTATCTGAGTATAGCAGACGTGGTTATTGGATTTCCAAAGAAATTGTGGAAAACTCGATTCTTTATTTAGGTATGAACCCTTCCTACCCGCATAAGCAGTATGAATTTAGAGAAAGGATATTCTTTCATACAGAAAATGAAATATCTAAACATAACTACTTTAAAGTCATCAATTCTTTTCATAATAAAGCACAAAAGTATAGTGGTACAGTAGAATTGATGTCACACTATGATCTATTGGTATTGAGAGAGACAAAACAAGATCTAGTAAAAAAATTCACGAAAACTGAAAATGGGAAACTATATCTAAAAAAAATTTAAGCCTTTCAATTGAGATACTTTCGAAGAGTAAGCCAAAAGTAGTTGTAGTACCAAAGTAAACATCCGAAAATCCACGTTTTCTTCAAATCTGCCCCATCTTTCCACACAAGAATTCGTCTAAACTTTCTTCCAGTTGGCAGGAAGCAGTTCTTCTAATTTATTGAAAGGGTATTCATTGATTTTAGTAAGAACATCAGTGAGCCATTCGATTGGATCAATACCATAATTTTTACAGTTTGCAAAAAGGGTATAGAAAATAGTATAGTTACCCCATTAAAACGGACTGCAATCTAAATTAATAATTAAGTAAATTGCAGTGTTATGAAAAGTAAAAGAAAATTCACCTCAGAA
>NZ_JABANE010000210.1 GCF_012844305.1 Flammeovirga aprica JL-4 | reverse complement strand
AACTCCTCGAAAATCCAAAATATTATTCTGAGGAGTTTTATTTCCTTTTGACAATGCTAAGTTAGTACGCTATCGCTTAACATTTGTGCCAGTAGACAATCACAGGTAATACAAGAAACACTAATCTGGAATATAAAGAAAAAGCCATCCCATTGAGAAATAGGATGGCTTTTAAATATAAAGAGGTCGCCAATTGCTTGACGACCTCCAATATGTAGAACTCAGCTGACGCTGAAATCAATTACTCTACGATAGTAGTTACTTGACCTGCACCTACAGTACGTCCACCTTCACGGATCGCGAAACGAAGACCTTCCTCCATTGCGATTTCCTTTTGAAGATCAACTGTGATAGTAACGTTATCACCTGGCATTACCATCTCAACACCGTCAGGTAAAGCGATAGTACCAGTTACGTCAGTTGTACGGAAGTAGAACTGAGGGTTGTAACCTTTGAAGAATGGAGTGTGACGACCACCTTCTTCTTTTGAAAGAACGTAGATCTCAGCAGTAAACTTCGAGTGAGGAGTTACAGAACCTGGCTTACAGATTACCATACCACGCTTGATTTGCTCTTTGTCGATACCTCTAAGAAGGATACCTACGTTGTCACCAGCTTCACCTCTATCTAAGATCTTACGGAACATCTCAACACCAGTAATAGTTGATGTTAACTTGTCACCTAAACCTAAGATTTCAACAGCATCACCTGTATTAGCAACACCTTTCTCAATACGACCTGTAGCTACAGTACCACGACCTGTGATCGAGAATACGTCCTCTACTGGCATTAAGAAATCTTTCTCAACGTCACGAACTGGAAGTGGAATATGCTCATCTACATTTTCCATTAATTCCTCAACAGTTTTAACCCACTTGTCTTCACCGTTTAATGCACCTAAAGCAGAACCTCTGATGATTGGAGCGTCGTCATATCCTTTGCTTTCTAATTCTTCAGCAACTTCCATTTCAACAAGCTCTAACATCTCCTCGTCGTCTACCATATCAGCCTTGTTTAAGAAAACAACGATTTTAGGTACACCAACCTGACGAGCTAAAAGGATGTGCTCTTTAGTTTGAGGCATAGCACCATCAGTAGCAGCTACTACTAAGATAGCACCGTCCATTTGTGCAGCACCAGTTACCATGTTTTTCACGTAATCGGCGTGACCTGGACAGTCAACGTGTGCATAGTGACGGTTCTCAGTTTGGTATTCAACGTGAGAAGTGTTGATCGTGATACCACGCTCTTTTTCTTCTGGTGCGTTGTCAATTTGAGAGAAGTCCTTTTGCTCAGCAAGACCTTTGTTTGCTAAAACTGATGAAATTGCCGCAGTTAAAGTAGTTTTACCGTGGTCAACGTGACCGATTGTACCAATGTTCAAATGGGGTTTCGAACGGTCAAATGTTTCCTTTGCCATCTTTCTTAAAAAGAATTATATACAATTAATAGATTTCAATCTTCAGATTTTAAAAAGTAAAATCGAGCTGCCGAGGAGATTTGAACTCCCGACCTCTTCCTTACCAAGGAAGTGCTCTACCCCTGAGCTACGGTAGCTTATCGCGGTAACCGCAATCTTCGAGGAAGATTTTCGATTTTCCTTTTATAGAGAATAGTTCATGATCTGAAGAAACATTCACTACACTCTTCTCAACAAATTGGTCTATATAAAAACAGCTTCATTTATTGATAGTGGGAGGGGCAGGATTCGAACCTGCGAAGCCGAAGCAACGGATTTACAGTCCGTCCCATTTGACCGCTCTGGAACCTTCCCAAAAATAGATTCAAGCACTGAAAAAAACAGTTCCCGTATCTATTCGAGATGCAAAGGTAAATTGATTTTCAAAAACTTCAAACATCTATACCAAAAATAGATGAAAATAAGGATGAAATAATTCAACTTTTCATGATACACTACCCCCTAAGGGGAGGTAATTACGCTATTAAAACATTAAAAACCAACATTTTACAAGCAAAATAAAACAAATTTAAATCTTTGTTAAGAGTGTGCTAATAAACCTTACTAAAACATTAAAAATGAACTATTTTCACCAAAAACTACTCATTTGTCAGTTTTAGGGAGAAAAATCTTGTATTAAAGCAAGACCAAACCTTCTCTTAAAGATCCTGAAGAAATATGTATTTCTTTAACTTTCAGTAAGGTTAGAACATTAAATAATAAGAGAGATGCAGGCACAATCATGTCCACTCTTTGAGGAATCAAACCTGGTATTTCAAAACGTTGCTCCCTAGTGTACCCCACAAATTTCTGGTGCATATTTTTATACTCTTCATAACTCACGTTTTTCACTGACGAAGGTTTACAATCATGAATTGCTCCATAAACTTCTTGAATCGTCTGGAATGTTCCTGCCGCACCAATGAATTTCAAAGCAGAAAATTTCTCACTTTCTTCCAATAACGGACTTAGTTTTTCTTTAATATACGCTCCTAGTTTTTCACTATTCTCACTACTAATGGGATCTTCATGACAAAATTGATCGTAGAGTCGCTGTGCTCCTATTTCAAAACTTTGTTTCCAAAGCACTTTTTCAGCATCCCCTATAATGAATTCAACACTTCCACCTCCAATATCCATGATAATGGCTGTATCCTGAATAGTAGTATCCGTTTTGACTCCTTTATAAATGACTTCCGCTTCTTCCACTCCAGAGAGGATATTAACCACAAATCCATACCTATTATATATGTCTTGAATAAAGGCTTCTCCATTGCTGGCAGATCGAACTGCACTTGTAGCCGCCACCTTTACTTCTTCTGCCTTATTTTCTTTGATTACTTTTTGAAACTTATCTAATGCATCAAAAGCGCGCTGCATCGCCTCTTCTGTAATTTCTCCATTGGAAATCCCTCCTTTCCCTAATCGAACAAAAATATCCTGCGTGAAAACCGTTTCAACTTTATCTCCAATTACATCAGCTATTAATAATTGAAATGTATTTGTGCCCATATCAATAGAGGCCTTTCTTGTCAGTTCATTCATTTTTTATAAAAAATAATCTCAGTTCCTAAATTGTTGAAGATGCAAACTTTTATGTTCGTTTACTTACATTATCTTTGCCACAAATTATATTAAAGAATCAATGAAAGAAAAACTTTTTATCTTTTTAAAAGGTGTAGCCATGGGTGCTGCTGATGTTGTGCCTGGTGTATCAGGCGGAACCGTTGCCTTTATTACTGGTATTTATGAAAGACTTTTGAATGCTATTAACTCCATCGACCTTGAAGCACTTAAACTTTTATCTAAGTTCAAGATCAAAGAGCTTTGGGAGAAACTAGACCTTAATTTTTTAATCCCTTTATTTCTTGGTATTGGTACTGCATTATTTTCACTGGCAAAATTGATGAAATACCTTTTGGCTAATGAACCAATTGGATTATGGTCTTTCTTTTTCGGGTTAATTATCGCTTCTACTTTATTAGTGAGCCGTCAGGTCAAAAAATGGAACGTTGCTTCAATTATTGCATTAATTATAGGTACAGCTTTCTCTTATTATATTACAGTGGCCACTCCAAGTGAAGCTCCTGAAGGAGAAATTTATGTTTTCGTTGCAGGGATGATTGCTATTTGTGCGATGATTTTACCAGGTATTTCAGGTTCTTTTATGCTCCTATTAATGGGGCAATACAATTACATTCTGACTTCTCTTACAGAGTTAAATATCAAAGTAATTGCAATATTTGGAGCTGGTGCAGCGATTGGCATTACTAGCTTCTCAAGAGTATTATCTTTCTTATTGAAAAAATACCATGACTTTACGATTGCTTTATTATCAGGTGTGATGATTGGTTCTTTGAATAAGGTATGGCCTTGGAAAAAAGTGATGGAAACTTATGTTGATAGACATGGTGAAACAAAACCTTTGATAGAAAAGTCTATCTTACCTCAATATTTTGAAGGAGATAACCAATTAGTTTTAGCGATTATCTTGGCTTTAATTGGTTTCTTTTTAGTATATGGAATTGAAAAGTTTGCTACGAAAAATACATAGAGAGTTCAAACTTCCTACAAGATATTCCCCATCAAACTAAACTTATTAATAATTGAAAAGGATACCCCGTATTTTGAGGTATCCTTTCAGTCTTTTAAGTATTGTTCAATTTTTTATTATTTCTATTGATTTATCTACACATATTAACTAACTATACAGGTGCAATTATACTTTAAATAATTTTTACTTTTTATGAAACTTAAAGCATTAACAATCACACTTCTCTATTTACTATTCTGCAGTTGTGAAAAAGAAGAAACACCTACGACTCCCGAAGTCTCAAAGGGCACACTTTCCATACAAGAAATCAACCTTACAGCAAGCAATGGTGATACTTTTGTAATTCCATTTAATGAAATAGACTCTAAAATATATTTGCTCAATCAAGATAAGGTGCTCACCGAGAAACTTGATTTATCAAACCACGAACTTGGACAAGGTAAATATAGATTGGTATTAACAAGAAAAAATCTTGGTAAACCACATGGTTCAATTCCTAGCTTTACAATCGAAGAAGAGTTCAGTATAACTGAAGGTAAAACCACTTCCCTAAGTATAGAAAAGGAAATAGAAATCACAGACAAGCTTATCAATTTGACTGTATCTGATAATTTGTTCAATAGATTTAATGAATTAAATATATCCTTTCAATTTGATCAAGGAGTGTATACTATTACCTCTGAAAACAATGCAGTAAATAACACTATTTATGTCGCAAACGAATACCCTGGAAAGATAGAAATCCACGCAAATATCAATGGTAATAATAAATACAAAACGCTTGTCATTATGAATAATAATACAAGTGAAGATTACAACTTGAATGAAATATTAGCAAATGATAATCCTTTTTCAGAAGCTCATACCACTGGTGATCTCTTAACCTATTTTAGAATTTTGGGTAATTATGACCCAAATGCTCATTATAATAGTAATGTACAATTTTTCTTATATGACAACCCAGAAACTCTCAAAGGCTCCCACTTTTATCTAGAAAGGTTAAGAATGGATAATATTCAAGAGAATAGCATCATGAAAGATCTTCCAAAGGACATTTTAAATTATGAAGAACTTGATTCTTTATCTATTACTTATTCTGACATTATATCCTTACCACAAGGATTGTCTACTTTGAAGTATCTTGAACTAGGAAGTCTTCAAATCAACGAAATTCCAGAAAACTTACCCAATCTAGAACACCTTTCGCTTGATGTCAATGAATTTTTCACTGATGCTCTAAAACTAGAAAACACCATAAATACTTATACTGAATTAAAAACATTTGATCTAAAAAATAGATCACTTAGTGTTTTACCTAATATTTCAAAAGGTTGTACTAAGATTGAAAACTTAAAGATCGAACAAGTTCACAGAGATGTGTATAACACAACTCCCGAATGGATTAGCACTTTCAAAAACCTCAAATCCTTTGAACTTATCAGAGGACAAGAACAATCAGTACCTTCCTTCTTTAAAGAAATGAAGACTCTTGAAAGAATTACATTCTATGGATGCGAAATAGCAGAAATACCTAATTGGCTCGTTGAATTACCTAATTTAACATCTATAAGTTTCGAGAAGAATAAAATAAATGGAGCTATCCCTGATTTCCTCTACGACCTTGAAAAACTAAAATATATCAATTTAAGATTAAATGAGTTAACAGGTAGTATATCTATGGGTTTCACGAAATTAAAACAAATTGAATATGTAAACTTGAATGAAAATTACCTTGACACTAATCCTCCTCAAGAAGTAATTGACCATATCCCTCTTTTTCATTTTATCCTTCAAAACACACCAGAATAATTATTGATTATGTAATGTCCTGAAAAAACGATACAGTTTTTCAGTGAATTAATTTCGATATAAGACTCAATAATTTTAAGAATTATTGGGTCTTTTTTTGTGGGTAACCTTCAGTTTTTTTCTTTTCGCTACCGCGGGTTCCTCAAATTTATCGATGCAAAATTGATTCGC
>NZ_JABANE010000021.1 GCF_012844305.1 Flammeovirga aprica JL-4 | reverse complement strand
GTACGCACGGTTCTGTGAGAGGGATAAATATGGGATAGACGTAGACTTATTCCATATTTACCCTACTTGATCATTTTAACTGTACAGCTTCTTAATGTTACTGCACATCAAAAATGATTTTTGTATCTGGTAAATCAGCATGCAATCGTTTTATTTCGGTCTTCGAAATAGGATTTCCTGAAAGAACTAATGTCTCTAAATTTTCCAATTCAGAAATGCTTTTAGGAAGCTTTGTGATCTTATTTAAAGAAAGATCTAAAAGCTTGATGGCTTTCATATTTCCAATATCCTTTGGAATTGCAGTCAGTTGATTGCCTCTCAAATTTAAAAAGGCAACGGCTTCCAACTGTGTCAACTCATCAGGTATATTCTGTACTTTATTATTGCTGAGGTTTAATTCATACAAATATTGAAGTTTCGATAACTCAGCAGGAATATATGATATGTCATTATCACCTAAATCAAGTGAAATAATGTAGGGGCAGGAATTATAAATTGTTCCAAGATCTTGCAGGCCGTTATTGGAGGCATTCAGTGAAACCAAATTGCTGAATTCACTAAACTGATTTGAAATCGAGTTGATATTTTGAGAAGAAATATCAATGCAAAATGCTTTTTCAGGCATTAATGCGGCAGATTTTAAAAGAAAACACTCTGCTCTTCCTAATTCATAAAGTTTCTCTATTGCAGGAGCATAGCCATATTTCATTGCATCTATAAAATCCAGACAGAAATCAGAATTATAGAAGCCTTGTTTAATGCCAAAAAGGTTTTTACTGATAGCTCTATGATAATAAGCAACCGCCAAATCGTTTTGTATACTGATGGCCATTGTGAAATTACTTATTGCTTTTAAGTAGTCTTCTTTTGCAATGTCATTAAGACCTTTATTAAGGAAAGTATTAGGATCGTTATTGAAGGTAAAAGAGAAGAGTCCTAAGAGTGCGAATGTGAGTAATAATTTTTTTGATGTCTTCATGTTGTATAAAAAGTAAAATAGGTTCACACTTTCTTAACGTTAATTTGTAATAGAAAGTTTGATTTAGTAAAAAATTGATTATGTGTATTTTAAGTACTTGAGCAAAAGTGAATGGATATTTTATCTTCTCTTTTTTATCCTACTCTTCGTTAGATTTTTATCGCGTAAAAAAGGCTATGCTCTGCAAATCTGCCTTGATTAGAATAAAAAATAACAAGCTAAAATTGTCCCTTTTCTTTTGTTCCAGTACTAAAGTGCTAATCCAAAAATAATAGATAAGTAATTCTTCAGATTTTAAGGAGAGTATAGTATCAAAAAAACGTAATGATAGAGGAGCTATACATCGTTTTTCAGTGTAGACTATAGCAAAATGATAATTAATTTTGTATTAGTACTTGTTTATAGAGCTAAGCAGTTTTCTGAGCTAGCTCTTCTTGACCATCACTCATGTAACCACGAATTTTGGTTCTTAATTCCATTGCTGACAAGTTGTGGTCAATCTTACCACCTTTAATAAATGACATTTGTCCGGTTTCTTCAGAAACAATCAAAACAATTGAATTTGTATTCTCTGTCATACCGATTCCGGCTCTGTGTCTCAATCCCATCGTAGCAGGTATATTAGGATTTTCTGAGACAGGCAAAATGCATCTTGCCGCCTGAATTCTGTTGTTGTAAATCAAGCAGGCACCATCGTGCATTGGGGAGTTTTTGAAGAAAATAGATAAAAGAAGTCTTTTAGAAATTTTGCCGTCAACATAATCTCCCGTATCAGCATAAAATTGTAAATCGCTGTCTTTAGAAATTACAATTAATGCACCTGTATTGGTACCCGACATATCTTTCATGGCGTCAATAATAGCCAGAATATCAAGGTTGATTTCTTCATGTTTTCCTTTTCCTCTGAATAATTGAAAGAGCGGGAAATTTTTAAAATCAGTCGATTTGCCAATAATTAAAAGGAACTTTCTGATTTCTTGCTGGAATAGAATAATAGCGGCAATCACCCCTACATCTATAAACTGACTGAGAATTTCAGAGAGCAATTCCATGTCAGTAGCTTTTACCACCAAGTAAGTAAGATAAATAGATAACCCACCTACAAAGATTTTCAAAGCCACGCTTCCTTTGATCAATTTATATAAATGAAAAAGCAATACCGATACTAAAAGTATATCGAGTACATCAACGAAATTTATATCTAAAAACCCTACAGTGAATAATAACATTTATTTATTTTTCGAGACGTGAATTGCTTTGAGCATTTATAGATAAACACACCACTTCTGGAATTGAAATTTTTATTTAGTTAAGTTTAAATGTTCCAAGAAGTGAATTGAATCTTAAATTCTTACTTTGCTCTCTTATTATAATAAGAAAAACTTGTATTAAGAAGTAAATCTACTTCTCAATACAAAAATAGAGTCTTTCTTTTAAAATGAAACGGTTTGTTGCATAAGTTTTACACATTCTACCGCAGGTTTTACATCATGTACTCTCAAAATATTTGCATTCTTGCTCAACGCTATAGTATTGATGACTGTTGTGCCGTTCAGCGCCTCTTGAGGAGTAATGTTTAAGACCTTGTTGATCATGGATTTTCTTGAAACCCCTACTAGAATAGGGAGTTGAAGTGATTGAAGTAATTCTAAGTTATTCAAGAGTTCATAATTCTGCTCCAATGTCTTTGCAAAACCAAATCCCGGATCAATAATTAAATCATTATCACCACTGCTGATAAACTCAGCTTTCTTTTCAGAGAAATACTTGATCACTTCATGTGTGACACCATTAGGATATTCCGTTAAATCCGTCATTGTTTGTGGATTTCCTCTCATATGCATCATAATATAAGGTGCACCTGATTTGTAAACGGTATCGTACATTTTATTGTCAAGACTTCCTCCAGAAATATCATTAATAATGTCGGCTCCTTTCAAAATTGCTTCCCTTGCAACTTCACTTCTGAAAGTATCAATTGAAATAATGGTATCAGGATATTCTTCTTTTATTTTTTCAATAATCGGTAATACTCTGTTCAGTTCCTCCTGTACTTTTATATGTTCAGCACCAGGTCTGGAAGAATAGCCTCCAATATCAAGAATACTTGCCCCGTCGGCAAGCATCTGTTCTACTTGTATAAGTGCGTCATCAACATATATTTTTCTACTGTTATTATAGAATGAATCTGGTGTGGCATTAATGATCCCCATGACTTTTGGGGTATCAAATGCTAAAATATTTTGTTTTATTTTGATGGAAAGATGCTGTGATTTTATCATTTAGTTTGAGGTTGTATAGGTTTACTCTAACTTTGTGCAAAGTTAGCTGAAAAAACTCAGTTAAGAAAGATTGAAGAACATGACACAGGCGGAAAAAACAGAACAAGAGTTCAAGGCTGTCATTGAAAAGTGCAGGGCCTTATTTGAGAAGAAAACAGTAGATTATGGTACAGCTTGGAGGATTTTACGATTACCTTCCATTACTGATCAGATATATATCAAAGCGATGAGGATTCGCTCTATACAGGAAAAAGGGGAGCAAAAAATTGACGAGGACATTTTAGGCGAGTTTATTGCTATAATAAATTACTGCCTGATGGCTTTAACACAATTGGATTTGCGAAATGATGAACGAATGGAATTATCTCCTGACGAGGTAATGAGTCATTATGATAAGCATGCTTCCAATACAATGCATTTAATGTTTGATAAAAATCACGACTATGGTGAAGCATGGAGAATGATGAGAGTATCAAGCATTACAGATATTATTCTTATGAAACTATTAAGAGTAAAACAGATAGAGGGGAACGACGGACAAACGCTGGTGTCTGAAGGGGTAGATGCAAACTATCAGGATATGATCAATTATTCTATTTTTGCTTTAATTTTATCGGAATTTGTTGAGAACTAAATTTTTTGGCAACTAACAACATATCAATACATTAATTAATTCTATGAAGAATTTATATAGACTTCTAGCCATAATTGTAGGTCTGGTTTTTATAGCTTCTGGCTTGGTGAAAGTCGATGATCCAACAGGAACGGCTATTAAATTTGAAGAATACTTCCATGTTTTTGCAGATGATGTTTCAGGTACTTTCGGTGCCTTGGAAATGTTTTTCTTATTCCTTGCAGATTGGGCATTGCCGATGTCTGTTCTATTTTCTTCTTATGAATTAGTATTGGGTGTGGCTTTAGTAGTAGGTTATAGAGAGAAATTTTCTATGAGAGCCACCTTAGCTTTATTGTTGTTTTTTGGTGTACTGACTTTTTATTCCGCATGGTTTAACAAAGTAACTGATTGTGGCTGTTTCGGTGATGCAATCAAGTTTACTCCTTGGGGAAGTTTTACAAAAGATATTGTTCTTTTAGTATTATTGCTCGGTGCAATGGCATTGAAACCCAAAAAGGCCATCACTCAGTATGGAACGTACGGCGGTTCATATACTGTAAAAAAATCAGCTCCAATTTGGAAATTTATCGTTGTAGTTATTGCTTCCGTTTTTGCATTTGGTACATGTTATTATGCACTGAATCATTTGCCTCCAGTAGATTTTCGTCCTTATAAAGTAGGGGCTAATATTCAGAAAATGATGTCTCCGGAGGTGCCATGTGAAAGTGTTTATTATATGGAAAAAGACGGGGAGGAAAAAATGTTTACTACTTACCCTACAGACCCTTCATGGAAATTTGTAAGAATGGAAATTACGAATGAGGAGGAATGCAAATCTTTAATTCCAGATTATTATATTTCTAATACAGAAGGAGATGATTTTACAGCATTGACAACAAATGCACAGCGTTTATTAGTGATTGTTCAAAATGTTTCAGAAATTGACAAAGAAGAAATTGCAACAATAAAACAAATGTTGACTTCACTGCAAGGAACAGTTGCGACAATGGTAGTGACTAGTGATGCAAGTGATTTTGACAAGTTTATGCATGAATCACAATGGAATGTTCCTTATTATTATGCAGATGCGACGGTTTTATTGGCAATGGTAAGAGCAAATCCGGGTATCTTATTAATAGATGAAGGAACAATTCTTGGAAAATGGCATCACAACGATACTCCCTCTGCTGACGAAATCTCTCAACTCTTAAATTAATTATACAAAGTGCTACAGTTTATTATTAATCGATTTTTATATGGCCTCTTAGTAATATGGGGAGTGATCACGGTGGTGTTCATGCTTTTTCATGCATTGCCTGGGGATCCTGTCGATTTAATGTCTGGACAGCATGCAGATTTGGAGACGAGAGAGTTGATTCGTCATGAGTTAGGACTTGATGATCCGCTTTTGGTGCAGTACGGTAGATATATTGGTGATTTGCTGCCAATTTCTATTGAAAAGAATACACCTGAAGCACAGAAAAAATACAATTATTTTAAGTTGATCCCTTTAGGGGGGAGTGCTTTAGTGGCTAAGTACCCTTATTTAAGGAAATCATTTCAGACGAATAAAAGAGTTGATGCAATATTAATTGAAAGTATTCCCGGTACTTTCTGGCTGGCATTAGCGGCAATTGTTATTGCAACATCTTGTGGTATTCTTTTGGGGGTGACAGCCGCAGTAAACTTTGGATCTAAAATAGATCACTTTATCGTCGGAGGATCGGTTGTGTTTATCTCTATGCCTTCTTTCGTTTTGGCAATTGTAATGGCTATCACATTTGGCTACTACTTGTCTGATTTCACGAATCTGAATATGACGGGTTCACTCTGGATGAATGATCCGTTGAAGGGTAGAGTGTTGCATTTAGAAAACTTGATTTTACCAGCATTTACATTGGCAACGAGGCCATTGGCAATTATCATTCAATTGACAAGAAGCTCAATGCTGGATGTAATGTCACAAGATTATATTAGAACAGCAAAGGCAAAAGGTGCTAGTTTCTTGAGGGTGATTTTTATGCATACCTTGAGAAACGCTTTGAACCCTGTAATCACAGCAGTATCAGGCTGGCTGGCGACAATGATGGCCGGAGCCTTTTTTATTGAGTATATTTTCAAGTGGAAAGGTTTGGGCTTTAAAACGATTCAAGCTGTAGAATATCTTGATTTACCTGTAGTGATGGGGTCGACAATATTGATAGCTTTTGGTTTTGTAGTGGTAAATATTTTTGTGGATATTTTATACGCTATTGTAGATCCAAAGGTGAGATTACACTAACGAAACATGCGAATTTATTTAATAGGAATGCCAGGTAGTGGAAAATCTACTTTGGCGGAAGAGCTTTCTACCTTATTATCTCTGCCATTTTATGATATGGATACAGAGATAGAGGAAAGAGAAAAAAAATCCATCCCTGAAATATTTACTGAAAAAGGAGAAGATTATTTTAGAAAAGTTGAAAAAGAAGTAGTTCAAACTTTTCTTCCTGATAATTCAATTTTGGCTACAGGCGGTGGTGCTCCATGTTTTTTTGATAATATGGATTTTATGCTTGAAAATGGAGAGACTGTTTTTGTTGATGTGCATGAGGATGTATTAGTAGAAAGGGTTTGGCAACAGCAAGGAACAAGACCTCTTTTGGCTCAAAATGAAAAAGAGGAGGTTTATAATGCGATAAAAGAAAAGAGGGAAAGTCGTTTGCCTTATTATTCAAAAGCAGAATTTACAATTGAAGCGGGTACTAAAACACCTTCTGAACTAGCTTTAGAGATAAAAGAGGTTTTAAAGAAATAATAAAAAGAGCATGTTTGATCAAGTCAGACATGCTCTCTTTTTATAGATGAGAAAGTGCTCTTCTATGATATAATAAGGTTGGTCCCTATTTTTTTGATTTCTTTAATTTTTGCTTTAAGCCTTTATATCGAACTAAATCAACATTAACTGCTCCGACAATTAGTTCAGCTTGAATTTTCAGAGGTATTCTGTTTACATCTTTTGAAACCCAAAACTTAATAGGATGAGTTCCAGAGAAAAGTTGATTTTCAGGCATGATAGGAGACATCACATAAGATTCAATTCTGCCAAATTTAGTCACACATTTCTCAACACCTAAATAAATAATATCAAAACTATACCCTTTATTTTCCCAGAAAGTATTCATTGTAATCGTATCACCTTTAGAATACTGTTTATAATCTAAGGTTCTAAGTAAATAATATCCAGAAATGACATCAAAAGAACCTGGAGCCATATCGTATTCTTCATTATGTATTTCAGGGTTGTCTTTTTTCTTCCACTCTACTTTTGCTTTCCCGTTAACCTGATCAAAATCTATTTTTTCTTCCAGTGTATAACCACCTTCAAGAATATCACGGTTGAACTGTACGGGTAGGATAGTTTCAGGATCAAAGTAACTTTGCCACAAGTCACGTATTTTCATACCCATGCCGAACATGCCGATACTTTTTCCATGGACATCTACTTTATAACAATTTTTACCATTTACCTCATGGAATTTCTTATCTAAATGTACAACAGCTTCCCCTGCTTCAAAGACCGAATAGCCTGCAACATAGGTTAGAGTTTCACCTTGTTCGAAAGTAATTGATGTGTCTTTTGGTAGATCTTGTTGTGTTTTAAAGCCAAAAGCGGCTATTCCAAAAAATATACAAGAGCAAGTTATTATTATGTTTTTTTTATTCAGTCTCATAGAATTATATGAATTACTTAATAATTAATTTCAATATTAGTCATAATTATGGAAATAAGGTCAACCTATTAAAAAAATTCGATTTGTATTTTTTATAGATTAAAACCTAAGCTGTTATGTTTGTGCGGAATACCAAATTATTAAAATTATGATAGATACTCACGCGCATATATACTCAGACAAATTTAGTGCAGATATTGACAAAATATTAGGTGACGCTTTCAACGCAGGACTCAAGCACATTTTAATGCCTAATATCGATCATACTTCTATTGATGGTATGTTGGAATTAGAAGAGAAATATCCGGGCAAATGCCTTTCGATGATGGGACTACATCCATGTCATGTGGATCAGAATTTTGAAAAAGAACTTTACATTGTAGAAGATTGGATGTCTAAAAGAAAGTTTGTGGCAGTAGGTGAAATGGGATTGGACTTATATTGGGACAAAACTTATAAGGAACAACAAATTGAAGCCTTTAAAATACAGGCAGAATTAGCGAAGAAGCATCAGTTGCCATTGGTAATTCATGCTAGGGATGCAATGCCGGAAACTTTAGAGGTATTAGAAGAAGTGGCTTCAGAAGAATTGTTTGGTGTACTTCACTGCTTCACCGGAACATTAGATGATGTGAAAAGACTAGAAGCTGTCAACTTTAAAATAGGTATTGGAGGAGTGGTGACTTTCAAAAATGGAGGACTGGATAAAGTAGTTCCTCATGTTGATTTATCACAGATTGTATTAGAAACAGATAGTCCATACTTGGCACCTAAGCCTTATAGAGGAAAAAGAAACCAGCCTTTATATACTACTCATGTTTGTGACAGAGTAGCTGATTTGACCAGGAAAAGCGGTCAGGAAATAGAAGAAATAACAGATAAGAATGCATATGACCTATTTAAAATAGAGGCATATCTAAAGAAATAACAAGATGAGAAATTACTATAAAACTGTAAACATTAATTCCACTGGCCCAAAAACATCAGACACATCTATACTTATTATCTATACCGGAGGAACAATCGGTATGGACAGACATCCGGAAAATGGAAGTCTAACACCATTTGATTTTGAGAAAATCATTGATGCGGTGCCAGAATTGAAGGGATTTGATTTTGAATTGACAGTGTTTTCATTGGATCCTTTGATTGATTCATCAGACATAACGCCTGATCACTGGTTGCAATTGGGGAACTTGATAGAAGATTTCTATGAGGATTTTGATGGTTTTGTGATCCTTCACGGTACTGATACCATGGCTTTCACTGCGTCAGCATTAAGTTTTATGTTAGATGGGGTGCACAAACCAATTATATTAACAGGGTCACAGCTTCCAATAGGTGAAAAAAGAACGGATGCTCGTGAAAATTTGATGTCAGCATTAGAGATGTGTTCGGCACGTGATGCCAATGGAGAAATGCTTATTCAAGAGGTTTGTATTTGTTTCAACAGTAAATTACTGAGAGGAAACAGAGCCAAGAAAGCTCAGAATTTCAATTTCACAGCATTTAGATCTTACAATTACCCTTCTTTAGCTGAAGCAGGGATCTTTATTGAATATAAAAAAGAGATGTTCTGGAAAGATCCGATCAACGATCCTGTACGCTCCATGAAAAAGATAGATGCCAATGTTATTGTGCTGAAAATTTTCCCTGGAATGCCTAAAGATTTCATAATACAAATGCTAAAAAATCGAAAATTACAGGGGGTGGTGCTGGAAACCTATGGATCGGGTAATATTCCTACCTCAGATTGGTTTATTGAGCTGCTTGAAGATACTGTGAAAAGAGGTGTAGTAGTGGTCAATATTTCTCAGTGTACAGGGGGGATGGTCATGCAAGGGCACTATGCTACGAGCACGAAACTCAACGAGATAGGAGTTCTGTCTGGAAAGGATATGACGACCGAAGCAAGCGTTACTAAACTCATGTGTTTGTTAACAAAATATAAAGACGTGGAAAGGGTCAAAGAGCTTGTAGGCATACCGTTAAAGGGGGAATTGACCCAGTAAATTAACGAAATGTAACATTTAAGGGCCTAATTAGTGTGATTTTGCCATTTATAAATGAATAATCAATTTGTTTATAAGTATAATTATATATTTCTTTGCGAGTCAGTAGTCGTTAAAAACTATCAAAAAAAGTACGAAATCGAAAGATTAGTACTAAATTGCTCAACGATTACGGATGATAGTCAAAACAAATTTATTATTACAGTATCAGTTCTGTGATTTTAGTTTATTTAATCGCAATCTGAACGTTAGAGAGTTATGAAAAAAGTATTCGCGTTATTGATGTTTTTCTGTGCACTTACTTTAGGTATCGCACAGTCGTATGCGCAAGATGAAACAACAGAAGAAGTTGCTACTGAAGAAGTAGCAGCAGTTGAGGAGACATCTGCAGCAGTCGAAGAAAGTACAGTTCAAGAAGTATCTTCTGATGAATTGGCACAAGTAGAAGAATTGTCTTTCACTCAAGCAGTGAAGCAAAAGTTCATCGAAGGTGGTTGGGAATTTATGGGAGCGGTATTGCTTACATTAATCCTTGGTTTAGCAATCGCTATTGAGCGTGTTATCACGTTATCACTTTCAACTACAAACACTAAGAAGCTTTTAACGAAAATCGACGAAGCTTTACAGTCAGGTGGTGCAGATGCTGCTTTAGAAGTTGCTAAAGCTACAAGAGGTCCAGTTGCTTCTATCTTTACACAAGGTTTAATGAGAGCTTCTGAAGGTATCGAAATGGTTGAGAAATCAGTTGTTTCTTACGGTTCAGTAGAAATGGGTAAATTAGAAAAAGGTTTACCATGGATCTCATTGTTTATCGCTATGGCACCAATGTTAGGTTTCATGGGTACGGTAATCGGTATGATCGGTGCCTTCGATGCGATCGAGGCAGCAGGTGATATCTCTCCTTCACTAGTAGCAGGTGGTATTAAAGTAGCCCTTCTTACTACAGTAGCAGGTCTTATCGTTGGTGTAATCCTTCAAGTATTCTACAACTATTGTGTATCTACAATCGACGGTATCGTATTAGAAATGGAAGAAGCTTCTGTATCTTTAATCGATATCTTGGTTAAGAACGAATTGACTGCTAAGTAGTAGTGCCTATTTACAAATTGTAAATAGTAATTGTAGAATTTAAGAAATTACACATAGTTATGAACGGTGAAGCTATATTTACAGAATACTTGCTACCTTTCACTGGACTATTAATCATTATTGCATTAGTAGCTACAGTAATCGGCTTCTTGATGTCAATCATTACAGATCCTAAATCAGCGATCACAGTATTGATTACAATCGCAGGCTTGGTAGTATTATTCTTTATCGGTTATTCGGTAGCAGATAGCTCTGTGACAGCAAGAGAGTTAAATGAGTTCGGTGTGGATGAGCCATTATCACAAAAGATCGGTGGTATCCTCAACATGACTTATTACTTATTCATTATCGCAGGTGTTGCGGTAGTATTAGATGTTGTTCAAAGAGTAGTTAAATCTATCGGATAGTTATGTTAAAGAAGAAGAAAAAAGACGCACCAGAAATTAATGGTGGAGCAATGGCGGATATCGCCTTCCTATTGCTGATTTTCTTCTTGGTGGCAACAACAATTGCATCTGACAAAGGTGTGACAGTAATGTTACCTCCAAAAGCTGAAGACGTAGATGTTAAGGTGAAAACTCGTAACGTGTTTAACATCCTTGTGAACTCACAAGACATGATGCTAGCACAAGAAGAGCAAGTAGACCTTCCAAAACTTCGTAAAATGGTTAAGGAATTTGTGCTTAACAACGGTAAGGACAAAAACCAATCAGAGACTCCAGCTAAGGCAATTATTTCATTGAAAACGGACCGTGGTACATCATATGAAATGTACATCGGCGTAATTGACGAGTTAAAGCTCGCTTATGCTGAAATGCGTGCCATGTATTTGAAAATGCCTTTAGAAGATTATCAGAATTTGGATAAGGAAAATCCAGATCAGAAGGAAAAGCTTGATAGAGCAAGAAAAGCGATCCCTTACAAAGTATCGGATGCTGAACCTTCTGAGATAAAATAATTGGTCTAACAAACGCCATCATTCGTGGTGGCGTTTATTTAAATACATTGACCTTATGGCAACGTTTAAGAAGAAAACAAAAACGAAGCAGGATATTCCTACTTCAGCCTTGCCAGATATCATTTTCATGCTTTTGTTCTTCTTCATGATTGCAACGACTTTCCGTGAGTCTGAGCTTTTAGTGAAGAACTCATTGCCTCAAGCATCTGAGTTGACAAAACTTGAAAAGAAATCATTAGTTTCTTATATCTATATTGGTGAGCCAAGTGATACAAGAAAGTATGGCACAGAAGCACGTATTCAAGTGAACGATGTATTGATCGATCCAGAACAAATTGTTCAGCACGTGATTCAAGAAAAAGACAAATTAGGTGAGGATGGTGATAAAATCACTATGTCACTTAAAATTGATAGAGAAGCTAAAATGGGTATCATCTCTGACGTTCGTCAGAAATTAAGAGATGCTAACGCATTGAAAGTGAACTATGCAGCAAACAAGAAGTTACGTACTTTCTAAGGTTGTATAGCTATCAATGTTTTGAAGGTCAAGTCTATAAAGGCTTGACCTTTTTGTTTACCCTAATTTTTACTAAGGGCTAAGCCAAAATTAATTGATAATTAATTCTTAAGTTTTTTTTGTGAGTACGACGCTAAAAAACGTATTAATGGTGGTTCTATTTAAAGTTTTTTGAAGGAAGTAAAATAAGAATTAGTATTAAATAATTTTGTCTTGATACTTAGAATAAGTATTTATTGGTTAATGACTCTTTATTGAAGAGGCTTTCTTAAACAATAGTACTGTACTGCCCGTTTTGATTATAAAACTAATTAAATCCATTATGAAACATATTCTTTACTTCATCTCAACATTATTGATCGGCTTCACTTCAACTTATGCTCAAGGTTCAAAGGATAGTTCATTCATAAAATCAAAGTTTATTATCAGTAACCCTGAGGTAGATTGTGATCCATCCATAGAAATAAGAGCCCTTAGAAATGCCTACAGCATTGTTATTGATAAGGGGCAAATTCGATTCTTAACAGAAAAAGAAGCATATGTAGAGGAATATAAAATTGAATTCATATCTCTTTCAGAAAGCAATAATGTAAACTATGTAAGATATGACCTTTTTAGAGGTCCTTTTAGAAGATTACAGATTGAATATGGAGAAGTAGATTCAAATCATGTGATGTGTACGCTAAAATTCTTTGATATAAGCGGTAGGGAAATTTATAGAGCACATACAGATCACCTTGAAATGTATGAAAAATTAGAGCTTACAAAAGACGTAAAATAAAAAAACTGCATTGTAGACATAGGTGAATACAATGCAGTTTTTTGCTTAAAGCGGATTAATCTATTCTTGAACCAAAACTAAGGCTGATATTCCTTCTATTCTCACAGAACTAATTGTCTTGATGCCATCAGCAGAAGCTTTTTTACCATCCACTAGAACTTTCCATTTTCCTTTAGGTAAAAATTTACTGATGTTTTTAGCTGATTTATTTGCATTAAAAATAACAGCAATATTTTTCGCACCGTCTTTATTTGCATTATTTGAAATGGTATAACCAATGACTAAAGGATCTTTGAAATCAATGAATTTTAAATTTTCAGCGATCATTTCAGTAGACGTCATTCTAAACGCCGGATGTGCTTTTCTCACTTCAATCAATCCTTGATAGTATTCAAAAATGTCCTTATTCTCGAATTTCCAATCCCAATTGATTTTATTGATCGCATCAGGTTTGTTGTAAGAATTATGTTCGCCTCCCTTAGTTCTTAGCATTTCTACACCCGAATGAATAAAAGGAATGCCTTGAGAAGTAAGCACCACTGCGCTAGTAAGCTTATGCATCTTTTTGATATCTTCTTTGCTCACGTTAGGTTGTGAAATACTTAATTTGTCAAACAAGGTGTGATTATCATGACATGAAACATAAGTAACCGTTTGAGCTGGAGTAGGAGCCCAAGGAGCCTTAGAATAATTGATTTTACTGTAATCTATTTGAGGATGTTTTGTAGAAGCAACGATACCAAACTTTATGGTTTCATGTAACTCTTTATTCCCTTGAACAAAACCTATTTCATCATCATAAAAAACACTACCTTTTAGACCATCACGTATATCATCAGAAAAAGCAGCTACACCTTTCATTTTAGGCGTATTAGCTTTAATCGCTTGTTCTTCTACAGGAAGAGGAGAAGTGGCTGCATTCCATCCTTCACCATAAATTAAAATACTTGGGTCAACCTCTAATTTCAGTCTTTTAGCCAGAATATTCATAGTCTCAATATCATGAATCCCCATCAGATCAAAACGGAATCCATCCAAATGATATTCTTTCGCCCAATACAAAACAGACTCTACAATATATTTACGAGCCATTACTCTTTCAGAAGCAGTTTCATTCCCACAAGCTGATGCGTCAGAATAGCCCCCCTTTTCATTTTGTCTATAATAATATTGAGGTACTTCCAATGAAAAATTAGAATCATCTCCAGAGAAGGTGTGATTGTATACCACATCCAATATCGCACGGATTCCCTTTTTGTGCATGGCCTGTACCATCTGCTTAAACTCTTTAATTCTAACTGCACCGTCATAAGGGTTAGAAGAATAAGAACCTTCAGGCACATTATAATTCTCAGGGTCATAACCCCAATTGTAAACCCCATCTTCCAATTTTGTTTCATCTACACTATGATAATCAAAAGATGGCAAGAGATGTACATGTGTAACGCCTAGTTCCTCTATATGATCAATCCCTGTTTTTAATCCTTTATCACTAACAGTACCAGTCTCTGTGAGCCCTAGAAACTTACCTTTATTCTTTGCACCAGAGTTATCTGCAATTGTAATATCCCTCACATGAATTTCATAAAGTATTGCATCCGTTAGCTCTTTAAGAGGAGGTCTTTTGTCATTTTCCCATCCCGTTGGGTTAGTATTTGTAAGGTCAATAACCTGTCCTCTTTTCCCATTTACACCTACAGCTGTAGCATAAATACCTGGAGTTTCAGCCAGTTTTTTATCACCTATATGTACTTGATAAGTATAATACTTTCCATGCAAATCCTTTTCGACTTTCAATGTCCAAGTCCCTCGATCAGTAGCTTCCATAGGGATAATTTCAGCAGGTTCTCCTCCTAAACCTGAGTCATAAAGTTGTACAGTTACCTTACTTGCAGTAGGAGACCACAGCTTAAAAGTGGTCGCATTTTTTGAATATTTAATTCCTAGTTCTCCATCATAATAGGGGTAGGAATTAAAATCTTTTACGTCAAAACCGCTATGGCCGTTAGGGGGAGTTGAATCACAAGACGAAAACAACATACATGTAGTAATGATGGATGAAAATAATAGAATTAATCTTTTCATTGAGAATTGATGTTTGATACTATAATGTAAATGGACAGTTTAAATTATCGTTTTATACAGTGCAACTGTCTAATTGTTCCAGATAAGAAATGCATTTTTGCTTCACATTTTAATTTAACGAATATCAGACTAAAAACTAGGTGAATAAAGAAATTTAATTCTCTAAAATCGATGATTCTTATTCTGTAATTCACATTTTGAACCTTTTGTTCTTCTAAATTTTGATTAAAAATACCCAGTAGTGGGTATGTTTTTTTTGGCTTTATTAAAGTAATTTTGCTAAGCTAGATCTCTGCATATCAATTTGATATGTGATAATCAACTAATTTCTGTATAAAATACTCAAACTGATAGAATACATTATATCTCTAACTTTTACAATTTTCAAAATTTATGAATCAGAAAGCTACGCTGCTATTACTTTTACTACTTCAATTTTCGTTGGTTAGTAAAGGTCAAGAATTAACGTTGGCATGGTCTAATTCTATGCCTGATAGTACACATATTATTGCACAAACTGTACATAATGATAGTACTTTAATACTTTTAACCAAGCATGAAAAGATTGTTGATTATTATAACCTAGATGATTCTTTAGGTAAAACAACAACGAGTAATGGATATGGAATCATCAGTTATGATATACATGGTGAATATTATTGGTCTAAATTTTATGAAGATACACTAGGAAACTTAAGTTTTACTGACATTGATGTTGACCATAAAGGTTATGTTTATATCTATGGAAGTTTTACAGATTCTTTAGATTTAGATCCTAATCAAGATACAGTAAGTATAAAAACTTCTAATGATAATGAAGATTTAGTGCTTGTTGTTTTAGATGAAGTAGGTAACTATAAATCACATCTTCAATTAGGTGGTGACGGTGTGGAAAATGCAGATAAACTTACCGTTGATGGTAATCTATTATTACTTTCTGGTGGCTTCGATAGAGAAATTCAAAGTGGATTTGATTTTAATCCGTCTTCTACAGAAAATGATTCTTTAGAAGCATCAAATGCTTCAGGTGACAATTTTTTATTACAGTTAGATACGGTTTTTAATTATCAGTGGGCTTACCAATTTAGTAGGTCAAGTGGTGATTCTCTATTTACAATAAACGATTTGAAGTTGGATAGAAACAGACGTGTATATGTTTGTGGTTCAACAAATGAAAGTTTTAATGGTTTTGCAAATGATTCTGATACAGTAGGATATTTAATGAGATTGGATGGTAATGGAGAGTTAGTTTGGGCGATTCAGCCATCTTTATATCCAGATACCGTAATTATATCACAGCAATCTTCAGATTGGATAACAGTTGATGATGTAGGGGATATTTACCTTTCCAGCAGTTATCAATTGGATTCAGTATTAAATGATTCTTTAATCACTAACTTCACTTCCAATCTAGCAGTAAGTAAGATCAATGCAAAAGATGGAACAGGAGTATGGTTAAACCTTATAGAAGGAAATTTCGATCAATATAACGCAAGTATATTTTTTAATATAAATGATGACTTGTATGTTTTTCAAGATAGTAGAGTTCACACATTAATAGACTCCACTGGTATAAGAACTGGATCTCAAACTGTAAGTTTAAGGGGTCATTCTTCAATTGATCAAACCCCAATTCTTGGTGATTATTTTGCAAGTGGATTTACAAATGGAGAATATTTCGTAGCCCGATTCTATCCTGATGATGTGACGACTTGGAGTAATGAACGTTGGACTCGTGGAAAACCCTACTGGAATATTCCTGCAATTTTGGAAGATGATTATAGTACTTCTATAAATGGTGAGTTTGTAACAAGTAATCTTTTAATAAATAGGAATGCCCAATTAGATATAAGGGCAGGTGATTTTATTGAAGTGTTAGATTCTATTGAAAATAAGGGGAATATAACAATGCATCAATCAGGTGCATTATTCCATGAGCATTACACTGGTTCAGGTAGTTTTACTGTCAATTTTAGTTTATTATCTAAAACGGGTTATAGTTTCTTTTCTTCTCCAGTCCAAAATGAATCATCTACAGTATTAGGAACAGCTTTTCTTTATAATGAAAGTCTAGGAAGTCCAAATAAAGGAGATAATTGGCAAGTACCCAATGGTGATTTATTTGTAGGGAAAGGTTATGCTGTGTATCAGACTGAGCAAGCATTTAATGTGGGAGGTATTCCAAACTCTGGAAATTTTAGAGTTTCGGTTACAAATACAAATTCAGATGGGTATAACTTGATTGGTAATCCTTACCCTTCTCCAATTTCAGGAACAAGCTTTTTAAATGAGAATGATAATATTTCAGCACTTTATTTTTGGGATGATGACGAGACGGATGGTCAGGACTATAGCTCAAGTGATTATATCACATGGAACTTAACTGGATCTACTGGTGGAAATGGTGAAAACTTGAATGGGAGTATCCCAATGGGACAAGCCTTTTTCGTAAATGTGGCAACCACTGATGAAGTAATTTTTAACCATTCAATGAGACAGTCTTTTCAAGATGCCTATTTAAGAAAAGGAAATATTCAAAATAGACTTTGGTTGACTTTGGAGGGAGTTCAATTAAAGAAAGAACTTTTATTAGCTACTATGGATTGGGCCTCTGAAAATTTTGACACAGGTTGGGATGCATTAGCATTTAATAACGGATCGAATAATACCACATTTACTACATTAGATAAAGATCGTAATCACCTTGCTATTCAAGCTTTGCCTCTTCAAGACGAATATACAATACCTCTTTTAATTGAAAATTTTGAAGGAAAGGGACTTCTTAAAATTGAGAAAATAGAAGGCTTTAAAGATTTTGATATTGAAATTATTGATCATCAGGAAGGCGTAAATCAATCTATTCAAAAGGATGGCTATCAATTTGATGCTTCAAAAGATGATGGCGAGCGTTTCTCATTATTTATTACGCCTAAAAATAGCAATGTGCTAAGTCTAGAGGAAACCTTGGCGTCTTTAGTAAAGATCAAAACTTTACCCAATGGATTTAATGTAATGACTCCTTTTGATACACATTTGATAGGTTATAATACTCTTGGAGAAGTGATGCTAAATACACATTTGAAAAAAGGAGAAGTATTTATTCCAACGGAGAAGTCAGAAATTCTCATTCTTCGCTTTAATTCCAATAAGGGGTCGTTTACTAAAAAAGTAATACGATAAAGGTTATAAGTATCAGACTTAAAGAGCTTAATTTTAATAAAAGACATTATGAAAATATCACTTATATTATTTTACCTTCTTTTAGGTAGTACATTAATAGGATATTCACAAAGTGATGAAGCGGCTTATGAAAATAAATTTGCAGTTGGTTTATCACTAGGAACATCAGGTGGAGGTATTGATGTAGCAAGAAATTTTTCACGTTTTAATATAGCATTAGGTTTTAATTACTTGGAAGTTAAAGATCTGAAAAGAACGTTGACAGTCCAAGGAGAGTTAATGGATACAAAATTATCTACGAGTGCTTTTAATATAGATTTGAAAGCAGAATATCTTCCTTTCAAGAAAAGTAGCTTTAAGCTTTTTGCAGGAATAGCCTATTTACCTCAAAGTAATGTTGAGGTGAAAGGGATGTATGCTAATCAGGTTCAGGTAGGTGAATTAGTTTTCACACAAGAAGAAATTGGTGAGATCTATTTTAAAGGAGATTGGGCCAACTTTGCCCCTTATTTTGGTTTAGGTTTTGGACGAGCGGTTCCTAAAAGAAGAATTGGAGTGGCATTCGATATGGGAGTCTATTACATGGGAAATCCAAAGGTTACTTTTACAGGTACTAACATGTTTTCTGATTTGAATTCTCAAGAAGAACAATTACAGAAAAATCTAGAAGGTTACTCTTGGTTGCCTATTTTAAAATTAAGACTCTCTTACCGAATTAATTAAACAAATTTACTGCTATGAAAAAGTTCTATTATTCAATAATCACATTAATATCTTCAATAGTAATATTCTATGCTTGCCAAGATCCTTTAGAAAATATTTTTATACCAATATCTCCAGAATTATCATCTTATGAGGTTTCTATTCAAGTTTATGATTTAGAAAACCCCTCAAATTTATCTGATCCTGAAGCTTTGACAGTGGAGCTATTAGGTCCAGATGCTGATAAAATTTTGAATAATTCTGGCCGTAGTGAATTTATAGCTCAAAACGGTATTATTAATCTTGCTGTGAATAAAAAATATTCTGATATCACAGAACCGATCAGATTTACAGTGAAAATTTCAGGTGAGGATTATTTGACAACGACTATCCCAGTTGAGGTTACAGGTGAGGAAAAGTTTCTTGAAATTAATGCAAACATTGTGAACCTTTCAAGCCCACCAACAGGTGTTGATATAGAAAGAGAGTTCTTCACTATTAATTCAGATGGTTCAACAGGTGAAGAAATTGTAGTAAGTACTGCCAATGCTGATACTCAAAGAAATTTAGAAGTATCAACAGAAGTTGTTATACCTGCAGGAGTTCAATTTTTTAATGCCTCAGGAGAGTTAATTTCTGGTCGAGAATTGGAAGTTCAGGTGATTAACTTTGATAATAATGAAACAGAAAGCTTAGAGGCCTTTCCAGGTGGTTTTTCTCCCAATTCTATTATTGATGAGAATGGGTTAGAGGTTACAGACGCAACGTTTATCACAGCTGGGTTTACTTCAATTGATATGTTTTTAAGTGGTGAAGAAGTCAAAAAGTTTTCGAAGCCCATTAATATTGTCATGAACATTAATAAAGGGACTTTTAACCCGGAAACGAGAGAAAACTTGAAAGTAGGAGATATTATTCCAATCTGGTCTTATAGCAATGATGATGGACAGTGGGTGTATCATGGTGATGGTCCAGTAACACTTTCAAATACAGGAGGTTTTAAAGTAGAATATACTACAACCCATTTATCTTCCTATAACCTAGACTTTAAGTCTACAGGTAAGTGCTCTTCAACAAGGTCAGTTGTAAGATTAGAAGGTGTAGAGAATTTGCCGGATAATGTAAACTACAATATGAAATTATCTTTTGTGCAAGAAAACTCTAAACAACCAGTAAGTAGTTTTGCTACTAAAGGTTGGAGTATCAATAATAAGTCTAAAGATTTGACACTTAGGAATGCACCGAATGTTTCAATGCAAATGCTTATTTATATTCAAAAACCTGGGAAAACCTCAATTCCATTGCCCAACTTACCTGAAGATGATACACAATATTCCTTTGAGTCCGAAACAGCCAATGTAGGAGAGTTTGTAGAAGTATATCGCTCAGAAGCTTTTAATGGCTGTGATGGTGAAATAAGTGTTCCTATTTATGATATAATTCAAAGTGCAGGAATTACTCCTCAAATAAATGTTACGATAGAGTATGTGGGGCGTTGTGGCACTAGGGAAATAGCACCATCTGTAGGTCTTTACAAAAAGAATGCTTCTGAAATTTATGAGTATGCAGGGTATGTGAATAAAGGTAGAATTACTTTATCATTACCTAAAATTGATTCCACTTATTATTTCGGTTTTTATTGGGGAACCGAATTTTATGAAGATTCATTGTATGTCAATTCAACACAAATGCTCGACACGGATATTAACCTTGAAGAGTTTTGTGAAAAAGTACTTGAAGACTTTTAATAATCGGATCAATTAAACCTTAAAAAGCTCTTAAGAATATTGAATTTTTAAGAGCTTTTTTGTGTTCTAAAAACAGAAATTCTAAAATTATTTTTTTTACGTTTTGTTCAAAATTTAACACCTAAAAACCCGATGTTCAAAATTTAACAACGTGTCTTGAAAATATTTCATTTACAAAAAATAATTATTAAAAATGTATTAATAATCCACTCTATTACTTGAATATATCGTATTTAATTTCATAATTTTGATTATCGATTAAGGAAAAATGATGAAAAAAATAGGACATATAGCAGGTTTAAAAAAATCGGATAGAGTACCCGCCGAGGGACACTTTTTTCGACGATAGTTCTATTTTACCGACGGCTGAATTTATAATAGTTAGCTGTTTGTCGGTTTGCTATTATAGTGTTTCAAACAAAGTTTTACGAGAGGAAGTCTAAAAACTAACTAACAGCTTGCTCTATAAAGTTTTTAAGGAAATGACAGTTAAGAATCTAATTCAAGAGATGCAACATATATCAAGTTTTTCAATTATTGAGGCAAGTATCACAGAGCATAAAGAGTATGCAAAAGATATCTGTCATCAGATTGAGGAATCAGCAAAAGCTAGAGGAACTGGTATTGCTAAAAGAAGTGTGGACTATATCGAAAAGAAATTCGAAGAAGGGAAAGGCGTAATTGCCATTGCTGATGATGGCACCTTTGCGGGCTTTTGTTACATTGAATCATGGGGACACAACAAGTATGTGGCTAACTCGGGTTTGATTGTAAACCCAAAGTTTAGAGGTACAGGTTTGGCAAAAGCGATTAAGAAAAAGGCTTTCCAATTATCAAGAAAGAAATATCCTGATGCAAAACTTTTCGGATTGACGACAAGTTTACCTGTAATGAGAATCAACAGTGAGTTGGGGTACCGTCCGGTTACATTTTCTGAATTGACAGATGATGAGCAGTTCTGGAAAGGTTGTCAAAGTTGTGTAAACTATGATATCTTGCAGAGAACTGAAAGAAAACATTGTTTATGTACAGGTATGATCTTCGATCCGAGTGATCCTAGATATAAATCAACTGTAGAGTAAACATCGAAAAAGATTTAACAAACAAAAAGAAATATATTACAATGAGTCAAAAAGTGGTTTTAGCCTTTAGTGGTGGTTTAGATACAACATACTGTGTAAAGTATCTTTCAGAAGAAAGAGGGTTAGAAGTGCATACCGCTATCGTTCAGACGGGAGGTTTCTCTGATGAAGAGTTAAAAGAAATTGAAGAGAAAGCATATACATTAGGTGTTAAGTCTCACATTACTTTAGATCAAACGGAAACGTTTTACGATCAATGTGTAAAGTACTTAGTATTTGGTAATGCTTTAAGATATAATACTTATCCATTGTCAGTAAGTGCAGAGCGTGTATTCCAAGCGTTGGCAATTGCTGAATATGCTAAGAAAATTGGTGCAGATAGTATCGCTCATGGATCTACTGGTGCTGGTAACGACCAAATCCGTTTTGATATGGCTTTCAAAATTATCTGTCCTGAAGCTGAAATCATTACACCAATCAGAGATAATCAATTATCAAGACAAGACGAGATTGATTACTTGATCTCAAAAGGTGTGGAAGGAAACTGGGAAAAATCACTTTACTCTATCAACCAAGGTTTATGGGGTACTTCAGTAGGTGGTAAAGAGACTTTAGGTTCAAGAAATACCTTACCTGAAGAGGCTTTCCCTACGCAAGTGACGGAAACTATTCCTAAGAAAGTAGCGTTGACTTTTGAGAAAGGTGAATTAGTTGGTATTGACGGTCATATTTTTGACAAGCCGGTACAAGCTATTCAAGAATTAAATAAAATCGCTTCTCCATTTGGTATCGGTAGAGATATTCACGTAGGTGATACAATCATCGGTATTAAAGGACGTGTTGGTTTTGAAGCAGCTGCTCCAGTAGTGACAATCAAAGCTCACCACTTATTAGAGAAGCATACACTTACAAAGTGGCAATTATATTGGAAAGAACAATTAGGTAACTACTATGGTATGTTGACGCACGAAGGACAATGGATTGATCCAGTAATGCGTAATATCGAGAAGTTCCTTCAAGATACACAAGATCACGTATCAGGTGAAGTATTCGTGACATTGTACCCTTACAGATTCGAATTAGAAGGCATTGAGTCGAAATATGACTTGATGAATAGCACATTCGGAGCTTACGGTGAAATGAACAATGCATGGACAGGTGAAGACGCTCGTGGTTTTGCAACTATTTTAGCAAATCAAAACATGATCTTCGGTAAAGTAAAAGAAGCTGCTGAAGAAAGTGTTTCTGAATAAAGTTTTTTTAAACCTGATAACTTGAATTGGTAAAAAAACTAAGGGTGCGGAAATAATTCTGCATCCTTTTTTAAATCAATTTAGTTTATCAGGACTACAGAAATTAGACAACAATACAAACTCACAAATATTAAAAACATAAGAAGATGAAAGTTGGAATTATAGGTGGAGCCGGAATGACTGGCGGCGAATTACTAAGAGTATTAATTAATCATCCTGAAGTAGAAATTGATTATGTACATAGCCGTAGTCAAGTAGGAAAACCTTTGTATGCTCAACACAAAGACTTGTTTGGTGAAACAGAATTAGAGTTTACTGGTGAGGTAAAAGATTCAGAAGTGATCTTCTTATGTTTAGGGCATGGTGAGTCTGTTAAGTTTTTAGAAGAAAATACATTTGCTCCTGAAACGATTATTATCGACTTAAGTCAAGATTTTAGATTAGGAGAAGGAATCGTTGAAAATAGATCAATGCAATTAGGTGACCGTGAGTTTATCTATGGTTTACCTGAATTAAATAAAGAAGCAATCCAATCTGCAAAGAATATTGCAAACCCTGGTTGTTTTGCTACTGCTATTCAAATTGCATTATTACCATTGGCTTCAGCTCAAAAACTGAATGATGAGGTGCATATCAGTGCAATTACAGGTTCTACAGGTGCAGGTGTGAAATTAATGGCAAGTACTGCTTTTACTTGGAGAACGAGTAATATTTCGCATTACAAAGCATTTAATCATCAACACTTATTGGAAATTGGTCAGTCTTTAAATCAATTACAAGATGGATTTAATCACAAAATCAATTTCATCCCTTACAGAGGTAATTTCACAAGAGGAATTTTAGCTTCATGCTACTTGAAATCAGATCTTTCTCAAGAAGAGGCAGTGAAGTTATTCAAAGATTATTATGCTGATGCGGCATTTACACATGTCATTGACGGTCCGTTGGATTTGAAGCAAGTAGTCAATACTAACCGTGGATTTATCAGTGTTGAAAAGCATGACGATACATTATTAGTCACTTCAGCAATTGATAACTTATTAAAAGGTGCAGTAGGACAAGCGGTTCAAAACATGAACTTAATCTTCGGATTAGATGAAAAGCTTGGTTTGAACCTTAAGCCAATGGCATTTTAATCTCACTTTTCACATTCAACGTTTCGAAAAATGGCAAATTTATTTGATGTATATCCTCTTTTTGACATTGAGCCTGTTAAAGGTGAAGATGTTTGGATCTATGATAAAGAGGGACAGAAATATTTAGATTTATATGGTGGTCACGCGGTAATTTCTATCGGTCATACCCACCCTTATTATAAAGAAAAACTAAGTACTCAATTAGAAAACTTAGTTTTTTACTCGAACAGTATTCAGAATCCATTACAAAAGGAATTGGCTTCTAAGCTAGGTGAAGCTTCATGCTATCACGATTGGAACCTTTTCTTATGTAACTCTGGAGCTGAGGCGAATGAAAATGCTTTCAAATTAGCATCATTCTACAACAAGAAAACGAAGATTATTTCATTTTCAAAAGGTTTTCACGGAAGAACTTCTTTAGCCGTTGCTACAACTGACAACAAGAATATTGTAGCTCCAGTGAATGCAGTGCACGATACTTTGATTTTACCTTTCAATGATGTAGACGCTTTAAAACAAGCATTTGCTGAAAATGAAATCTGTGCGGTAATCGTAGAAGGTATTCAAGGAATTGGTGGTATCTATGAGCCAACTGAAGAATTTATGCAAGCGATCAGAACATTGTGTGATGAGCAGGATGCTGTATTTATTGCAGATGAAATTCAGTCGGGTTATGGTAGAAGCGGTCGTTTCTTTGCTCACCAATGGTATGATGTAGTTCCAGATGTTGTGACAATGGCAAAGGGTATGGGGAATGGTTTCCCAATCGGCGGTGTTTTCATTGCTCCAAAATTTGAAGCTTCATTCGGAATGTTGGGAACAACTTTCGGAGGAAACCACTTAGCATGTGCGGCAGGTATTGCTGTATTAGATGTGTTGGAAGGAGAGAACTTGATTGAAAAATCAGTTGAAGTGGGAGAGTGGATTGTAGAGCAATTGAAGCAGAACCCAGCCATTAAAGAAATCAGAGGAAAAGGTTTGATGTTGGGTATTGAGCTGAATGATGCTGTAGCACCTTTAAGAAAGGAAATTTTGATGAAACATAAGATTTTCACTGGTGCATCATCGAATAAAAATACAATCAGATTGTTACCTCCATTAACATTGACAAAAGAGCAAGCACAATTATTTGTTGATGCTTTCAATGATGTAACAAAAGAAATAGCATAAAAAAAGTAAGTGTAAGGGCATTGTATTACAATGTCCTTATTACAGCAATCAAAGACATAGAATTAGAAATGGAAAAGTTTTTATCAGTAAACGATGTTCAGGACTTAAATGAAATCGTAAAAAGTGCATTGTCAATTAAAGCCAATCCTGAAGCTTATGGTGATGTAGGAAAAAACAAAATGTTAGGATTACTTTTTTTCAATCCTAGTTTAAGAACAAGACTTAGTACTCAACGTGCCGCACGCCACTTAGGAATGGACGTGATGGTAATGAATATAGATAAAGACGGTTGGAAAATCGAAACGGAAGACGGTGTGATCATGGATGGTGACAAAGCAGAGCATTTAAAGGATGCAGCAGCGGTTATCAGTCAGTATTGTGATATTATTGGTGTTCGTTCGTTTCCAAACCTTCAAGATAAAGAAGAGGATTATGCAGATGGTATCATGAAAGACTTTGTAAAGTACGCTCATGTGCCGATCGTAAGTTTAGAATCTGCAACAAGACACCCACTTCAATCTTTAGCTGATTTGGTGACAATTCGTGAGAATTCAGATAAGCCAAAGAAGAAAGTAGTATTGACTTGGGCACCTCACCCAAGAGCATTGCCTCAAGCAGTTCCAAACTCTTTTGCAGAGTGGATGAATGCTGCTGATGATGTTGAATTGGTCATCACTGCTCCTGAAGGATATGAATTAGATCCTGAATTTGTAGGTGAAGCTACTTTTACAACAGATCAAGATGAAGCATTAAAAGATGCTGATTTTGTTTATGCTAAAAACTGGTCTTCTACAACTGAGTATGGTAAGGTAGTTTGTAAAGACAATTCTTGGCAAGTGACGGAAGAAAAAATGGCATTGACCAACAATGGTAAGTTTATGCACTGTCTTCCAATCAGAAGAAATGTAGTGGCTTCAGATGGTGTATTGGATAGTGATAATTCTCTGATCATTGAAGAAGCAAACAACAGAACTTTTGCAGCAGCAGCAGTTTTAAAAGCTATTCTTGAAACAGAATAACTAGTATTACTTTTGAGACAAGGTAAAATAAATGTCTCACATCCCACATATATAATAACAAGGGACGTAGCAATGCTATGTCCCTGTTTTGAAAATACAAAAATGAAAATATCAGTAATCAAAGTAGGAGGAAATGTGATCAACGATGAGGTGGCATTATCCTTTTTTTTAGAACAATTTTCTCAGCTAGAAGGAGCAAAAGTTTTGGTGCACGGTGGAGGTAAATTAGCCACAGCTATGGCACAACGTTTAGGTATTGAACCTAAAATGGTGGATGGAAGACGTATTACAGATGCTGATACTTTAGAAGTGGTGACAATGGTATATGGAGGTTTAGTCAACAAGAGAATTGTAGCTCAACTTCAAGCAAAAGGTACGAATGCCATTGGATTGACAGGTGCTGATGCTAATATCATTGAAGCGGACAAAAGAACGGGATGGGAAATTGACTTTGGTTTTGTGGGTGATGTTCGAAAAGCAAATGCAGGCCCAATTGCCAATTTAGCAAAAGAGGGGATCACGCCAGTAATTGCACCTTTGACACACGATAAGAAAGGGCAGTTATTAAATACAAATGCAGATACAATGGCTCAAGCAGTTGCAGTGGCTTTAGGTCAGGCAGGTCATGAAGTATCTTTAAGGTATTGCTTTGAGAAGGCGGGTGTATTATTGGATATCAATGATGATAATTCATTAGTAGAAGAGTTGGATCCTCAGAAATTTGAGCAGTTCAAAGCGGAAGGGGTAGTAGCAGATGGTATGTTGCCAAAACTTAAAAATGCTTTTGATGCAATTGAAGCTTCTGTAAAAGAAGTATGGCTAGGAAAAGTTGAAGGTTTATTAGCCAATACTCCAAAAGGGACGAAGATTATTGGAGAGTAATTTAATGTAGATTACTTTTAATCTGATTGTTTTCATAATTTACATTAAAAGCAATCAGATTTTGTATAAAACAAGAAATCTGAATTCCATATTTACGTTTTTAGCTGAAAAATAAATAAAGATGAAACATCAGGAATTAGTAGAGAAAGCCATTGAGCTTTTAAAGCAAATGATAGCCACAGAATCTTTAAGTAGAGAGGAAGATGACGTAGCGGAAATAGTGGCTCGTTTTTTTATTGAAAACAACATTGAGATTCATCAATATAAAAATAACCTATGGGCTAAAAATGTTCATTTTGATCCCTCAAAAGAGACTATTCTTTTAAATTCTCATATAGATACTGTAAAACCAAATAAGGATTGGACAAGAGATCCTTTTGCTCCTACCGTAGAAGATGGAGTATTGTATGGTTTGGGAAGTAATGATGCAGGCGGACCTTTAGTAAGTTTGATTGCTACATTTCTTTATTTTAATGAAAAAGAAAACCTTCCTTACAACCTAGTGATTTGTGCTTCTGCTGAAGAAGAAATTTCAGGAAGAGAAGGTATTGCAGATGTATGGGATCAATTACCGAAAATTGATTTTGCAATTGTAGGTGAACCTACTCAAATGCAATTGGCTGTTGCTGAAAAAGGGTTGATGGTATTGGATTGTGTAGCTGAAGGAGAATCAGGGCACGCTGCAAGAAATGAAGGAGTAAATGCCATCTACAATGCGATGAAAGATATTGAGTGGTTTAGAAATTATCATTTCCCTAAAGAATCAAAAACACTAGGCCCAATCAAAATGTCGGTTACTTGCATTGAGGCAGGGACACAGCATAACGTAGTGCCTTCAGAATGTAAGTTTGTGGTGGATGTACGTACCACAGATGCTTATTCTAATGTGGAAACGTTGGAACATATCCGAGAGCATGTGAGTTGTAAAGTGACTCCTCGTTCGACAAGATTAAATCCTTCTGGAGCACCATTAAATCATCCTGTAGTAAAAGCAGGAATGCAATATCAGAAAGAAACGTATGGTTCTCCTACGCTATCAGATCAAGCTTTAATGCCGATTCCTAGTTTAAAATTAGGACCTGGTGATTCAGCAAGGTCACATACTGCTAATGAGTATATTTTATTGGACGAAATAGCAGACGGAATTAATGATTATATTCGCATCCTAGAAGGTGCATTTATCATGACCCCGTTAAACCCGTAGGGGTAGACCTATGTGTCTACCCGCAATCATTGGTATGTTCCCTTTAATAAATTAGAAATAAAAAAATAAAAATAGATAGAGATGAAACTTTGGCAGAAGTCTACCTATACTGTAAATGAAAAAGTGGATAAATTTACAGTAGGTAAAGATAGAGAATTGGATATTTTACTGGCTCCTTATGATGTAAAAGGATCGATGGCTCATGCTACAATGTTGGCGGAGGTAGGATTACTGACAGAAGAAGATAGAGACATCTTATTAAAAGGACTTCAGGAAATCTACGAGGAAATTGAGAAAGGTAATTTTGTGATTGAGGATGGCGTAGAAGATGTTCACTCTCAAGTGGAAATGTTACTGACACAACGATATGGTGATGTTGGTAAAAGATTACACTCAGGTAGATCAAGAAATGACCAAGTTTTATTAGATCTTAAATTGTATCTAAGAGATGCATTGAAGGAAGTAGCGAACAATACAAAGGCATTATTTGATACATTAATTGAGAAATCAGAAGAGTTCAAGGATTACTTAATGCCAGGTTATACGCACATGCAAGTGGCAATGCCTTCTTCTTTTGGTCTTTGGCTAGGCGCTTATGCTGAGTCATTGGTAGATGATATGGTGATGCTGAAAGCAGCTTATGATATCACAGATAGAAACCCACTAGGTTCAGCGGCAGGGTATGGTTCTTCTTTCCCATTGAACAGAACAAAAACAACAGAGTTGATGGAATTCCAATCGATGGCTGTCAATGTAGTTTATGCTCAAATGGGTAGAGGAAAAACGGAATACCATGTAGCGAATGCGATGGCTTCAGTAGCGGCAACAGTAGCGAAACTATCAATGGACGGTTGTATGTACGCAGGTGGTAACTTTGGTTTTATCAAATTCCCTAATGAGTTCACAACAGGATCGAGTATTATGCCTCATAAGAAAAACCCTGATGTATTGGAATTGACAAGAGCGAAGTGTAACCAAATAACATCATTGCCTACACAAATCATGTCTATCTTAAGTAATCTTCCAGTGGGTTACCATAGAGATTTACAACAGATCAAGGAAATCTTACTTCCAGCTATTGAGATGTTGAATGACTGCTTGGAGATGACGAAGTTGATGTTCGAAAAAATGGAGCCAACTAAAGACCTTTTAGAAGCACCTATCTATGATTACTTATTCTCTGTGGAGGAAGTAAATAAATTGGTTCTTCAAGGTATTCCTTTCAGAGAAGCTTATGTTATCGTTGGAGAAGGAATTGAAAAAGGAGAATACAATCCTGAGAGAACAGTCAATCACAACCATGAAGGTAGTATTGGCAACTTGGGTAATGATATTATTAAGAAGAGAATGGAAGAGACTTATTTCTAATTCCTGTCTTTAATACAAATACTAGGCCTTGCGTTTCTTATTTATTAGTTCAGAGATGCAAGGCTTTTTTGTCAATACTCATCATTGGAATACAGCTCTACAGGAAACACATAATTTGTAAAAACACTCTGTCCTCTCTCCACAGCAGGTACCCAATTTTTCAGTTCTATTAAAGTATTTTTAGCTGCATTATTAATACTAGGCAATTGAGGGTTAGTAAACTGAATATTGCTTATCGTGCCATCCAGATGAATATCGAAAGTCATAAAAAGCTTTTCTGCATAAGTATAACTGTTATTGAAAATGCCTTTCGTAAGGTATTTGGCTTGGAACCTGTTGTAGAATTTCTTGTAGAACTTTCTGAACCCCATTTCAGGGTAAGCGTCAATTTTTAAAATAGTATACTCATATTTTCGTCCTTCTCTATCCCAGCTAGTACCGCTGATCAGCGAGTCCAGTTCATAGGTTTCTTCATAAAACTTCTGACCGTTATCATAAATACCAATCCATTTACCATTTTTTTGTCCAGCCAGAAGACTGCCTTCTTCCGAATACTGATTTTTACTGTTATGTATTTTTAAAGTACCAGTTTGTTTTTCAAGAGTTTGTTTACCTGAAATATCCCAAGCGTCTTCATAAATCCTTCTTGAGAATTGTTCATCTTGGGTGTAAACATCAAAATAAGTACTTTCAAGCTGTCCATTTTCATAATACCTTTTCCAGGTCCCTTTTTTGGAGCCATTACTAAATTCGCCTTCTTCCTTTACATTGCCATTACTGAAGTAGATTTTCCAGAAACCATCCTTTTTGCCTTTCGTAAATTGTCCTTCCTCCTTTACTGTCCCATCAGGGTGAAAAGCATTATATGTACCAAATTGTTTACTTTTGATAGAAGAGCCCTCTGTTAAAAACCGTTTTGAAAGGTGTCCGTCAAGATCGTATAAGCTGTGCTGATAATATCCATCTTCATTCACTTCCGCAAATTCATGTTCACTGTAATATTTTTTCTCTTTGGAAGAAGCAGGCACTTCCGTGAGGCCTTCATTAAAATAAACTCTTTTTTGTGCTTGAGCATAGAAAGAGGTTATTATAAGAAAGAAGATTAAACACTGATATTTCATTAGTTTGATAATTAGACGTTTTACTATCACAAATTGACATTGATAAGATAAGTAATGTTTTGTATTTACCTATGACTTTTACTCTTTAAATGATAATCCTTCTAAAAAGTCCACATTGTTAACTACCGCCTTTCACTGAATCGTATAAATTTTATGTCATTTTATTCAAATAGTTAAATTTAATATTTTTAAAATACAATAAAATAAGAGTTTGTTTTACAATTAATGTAATAAAAAATACTTTTTTTTACGAAAACTGTAATTTCGCAGGAAGTTGCTCAAACCCAAGCTCTATCTTAGCATTAAGAACTTTAGAACTGAAACATTATTTAAACTTTCGCTAAATATGAATAAATTAACGAAACTAGCGTGTACTCTTGTACTTTCAATCTTTGCATTTTCTGCTGTTGCAAACGATTTATCTTATTCAATCACAGCTAAAAAATCAGTAGTTTCTATTCATTTTTCCAATCTTTTAGGAACAGATAAAGCGGTAAAAGTCCAAGTAGTTGACGACGAAGGAAACGAATTCCTTGAACAAGATTTTACAATAAACTCAAGTAAAACCGAAAATGTAGATTTAGAAGTCTTAGAAAAAGGAGTTTATACCTTTAAAATGACATTTGAAGACAAAGTGGTAAGAAGAGAGTTTAGACTTTCAAAATCAAAAAGAGTTTCATTGCGTGATTATTCTATGCAGTCCATAAACAGAGGAATTGTAGTTAGAATGCAGGGAAATATTATGAAAGTAGAAACAACAAGTCAGCTTAAAGAAGATGTGAACCTGCTTTTCAAATCTTATACTGGCGGTGAAGAGCTTTTATATAAAGTGTCTTTCTTTTCAGGAGAAAATGCTATTACTAATATCGATCTAAGACCTTTAGGTGTAAGTCAATTTATATTAAATGTTGTTGAAAATAATGTGACTTACACTGATGAGATTACAATGTTTTAATGAACCGCCCCTACTTAATTGCTCTAGAAGGCTGATTCTGTTTTTGGAGTCGGCCTTTGTTTTTATAAAAATAAAATCAGAGGAATGAGGCTCAATTGAGATGAAAGTATCCCATGTTCATATTTTATTTGGTTAAGCAACAAAATGTACTTTTCCCTCTACTTAGAGAGTTTTTCGAAACCAAAAAGCAAAATGTGACCATTAATGTTTAGTTGTTGAATAAGTGTTAATATTACATCATTGAATAGTACATTTTTTATCTTTATAAAATGAAAAAACAAGTGTTTGTATTACATTTGTGCTTGATGTTAGTATATTATTTTGTGTTAATGTTAATTTATAGTATTTGTTATTGAATTCTATTTATATATTTGCGAACCAAAATTTAAATAATGAACATTCATCTAACTAATACTAAATATGAATAAATCAACAATGCTACTCATTGCACTTATACTAAATATTCTTTCATTCACAGCTTCCGCGAACACACTGTCTTATTCAATTTCTGTAAAAAAATCTACTGTTATTGTCAATTTTTCAGCTGTAACTCAAGGAGAAAAAGTTGTGAAAGTTGAAGTCTTAGATGATGAAGGCAATGAATATAAGGAAGTCAATTTTGTTGTCACAACGGATAAAGTGGAAAAGATTGATTTATCATCACTTGAAAAAGGTTTTTATACCTTTAGAATGTCTTTTGAAGATAAGGTTATCAATAGAGAGTTTAAACTTTCAAAATCCAAAAGAATTTCAATGAGGGATTATACTATGAGATCTAGTAATAGAGGTATAATAGTTAGTTTTCAAGGAAATATAATAAAAGTTGAAACGACGAATCTCTTAACCGAAAATGTCAGTGTGGTATTCCGCTCTGATGATGGATTAGATGATCTTCTCTATAAAGCTTCATTTATTCCAGGAGAGAATTCTATTACAAATATTGATTTAAGGAATTTAGAAGTAAGTCAATTTATATTGGATGTTGAAGCAAATAATGTGACTTATTCAGAAAAAATTACAATGTTTTAATAAACTCAACACACTTTTATTACTCAAGAAGGCTGATTCTATTTTTAGGGTCAGCCTTTGTTTTTATAAAGATAAAATAAGATATAATCAGAAGAATAAAGCCTAATTGTGATGAATGTAAACCGTAATGATTATTTTTATTTGATGCAAAATAGATATCTGGGTACATAATCATAATACGATGACTTTAAAAAGAGGAGATAAAGTGGCTGTAGTTGCGAGTTCTGGTAAAGTAGATATAGAAGCAACATTACAAGGAATTGAAATATTAAGGGAATGGGGATTGATAGTACCCAATGATCAGGAATGGGCGGCAGAATGGGGAAGCCTCGCAGGGGCAGACAGCAGAAGAATAGGTAAGTTGCAGCATGCACTAGATGATCCAGAAATTAAGGCAATATTTATGGCAAGGGGAGGATATGGCCTTACAAGAATTATAGATAGAGTAGACTGGGCCAGATTTATTGATCATCCAAAATTAATCATAGGCTTTTCTGACGTGACTGCTTTGCATACCTGTATCAATAACCTCGGTTTTCCTTCCATACATGCGCCAATGGTGGGGCAATTTTCAAAAAAAGAATTAGAAGTGAGTTTAAGCCAGCTGAAGGGCCTGCTTTTTTATGAAGAGTTTCCATGTATAAAGGGAGAAGTCAATGAAAAATTCAGTGATCAGGTGATTGAAGGGGAAATAGTAGGAGGGAATTTATGTTTGTTGTCCGATCAGATTGGTACTTATTCTGAATTGAATACGGAAGGTAAGATTTTATTTATAGAAGAGATTGGAGAGAAGCCATACCAAATTGACCGCTATCTGACACATCTTCAAAGAAGTGGTGCCTTTAAGGGGGTGAAAGCTATACTTATGGGACAGTTTTCAGATGTACCTGATGAAGAAGAACCTTATTTTCCATTAAGCATCAATAGAATGGTCAAGGAAAAAGTAGATGTGCCTGTGATCACAGAAATTTCTGCTGGTCATGATTTTCCCAATACACCTATTAAACTAGGAGGGAAGTATAAAATAAAATGTATTGGAGATAAAGCATTAATAGAAGTGGCCGAAAATATATAATGTTCAGTAAAGACTATTTTATTGAACAAAATAAAGTTTCTGAAAAGAAGTCAGTTGTAATACGTAAAAATCACTCTGTTTAATATTATATTTAAAAAGGTTAAACAAGTGCCATTACTTATGGTTTGTTTTGACTTTATACATATATAAGGTATCAAAATAAGCAAAAGCATTAGCAAAATATTTATTCAAAAAATAAAGGTAATTAACCCATATTTTTTAGTAGTTCACTTCACTATGAGGTGAACTATTTTTTTATCCTAAGAAAATGATCAATATTTGTTCAAACAAAAAAATAATATGAAACTAATATATGTAATGGACCCTCAGTGTGGGTGGTGTTATGGCAATAGTGAAAGCATACAAAAAGTGTATGATGCTTATAAAGATGAAATTCAATTTGAATTTTTAGTTGGAGGAATGTGGGTTGGCGAACAAGCACCTAAAGGAGGGAAAGAGACTTATCAGTTTATGAAACAGCATTCGCCAGTAATGGAACAAAAAACGGGTGCTTTGGTCAGTACAGAGTTTTACGAGTTATCACAAGATACTTCATATACATTTTCAAGTTTTGAACCAGCATTGGCGATAACTTGGGTAAAAAAGAATGCTCCAGAAAAAACATTGGCTTTTATATCGGAACTCCAAAAAGCACAGTTTTATTTCGGGCAGCGTTTTGATGACTTCAAAACTTATTTAGCATTGCTTCAGAAGTTAGATATAGACGCAAAACCTTTCATGGATTCATGGGGTTCAGAAGAAGATCAGAATGCTACCATTGCTGAAATCAATCAAGCGAGGTTCTTAGCCAATGGTTTTCCTTCCTTATTAATAGATAAAGGAGATGGAGAAGCTGTAGAATTAGCAGCAGGTTATTTTGATGGTGATGAGATGGTGGATAAAGTTTACGGTTACACCCTTTAAATTCAAAATTGACATACACTTTTAAAACTTAGAAAAGTCATATTTTTATTTTAATCTCCCATGAAAGGTTTATTTCAAACTCTTTTGTGGGAGATTTTCTGCTTTATAACCCTAAGGTTCTATTAATCTTCATTTTTTAGCAACCGGTTTAGTAATTTCAGGTTTCGTTTTTAAAAATAATTAACGTTTGATTTTATAAATAATATATAAAAATTGTACTATTAATGTTAAGATAAGTCCTTTGTTTTAAGTTAAAATTAAAAACGAAGCAACCGTTTGATTATCATATTTTAAAACTAATAGTAAGATAATTTAATAAATAGTTGGTGAAAATAACTTTTGCACATTATTGTCGTGTTAAAATTAAGATATCTCTTTATAATAAATTAATCATAAAGTAAAATATAAAGTGTTTACCTTGCACTTGTAAATTTGAAAATGAGAATGAGATGAAAAAGCAATTAAGAAAAATTTGTTAAACCTAATGATCTTAAATTTTAAGTACGACGTCAGAAATTATTGATCATTAATTCTTAAATTATTCTTTGTAAGTACAATGCTAAACAAGAATTGGAATTAGTATTAAATAATTTTGTCATAGTACTATTAATCAAACTTGATTTTTTTTAGAGCTTGTTGTGGAGATAATTTATTGTTCCTTACAAGCCCAAAACAGTATTTTTAGAAAGAGAAAAAGCGACCTAATTTTAACCTAGTAATTATGAATGAAAATTTACATTTTTCATGCAAACATTTAGTTTGTACCCTCCTCTGTATACTCTTTACTTTAGGAGGTAACATTGTTTCCGCACAGGAAAAATCAATTAAAGGTACCGTTGTAGATGAAAATGGTGCCCCTCTTCCAGGTGTTGCCGTAGTTGTTAAAGGTACAACACATGGTACTACCACTAATTTTGATGGGGAATACATTTTAAACCTTTCATCAGATAACGTTACTTTATCGTTTAGTTATATTGGTTATTTGACTAAAGACTTTTTAGTTGGATCAGAAATGAGGATTGATGTTCCCATGGAAGTAGACGCTGAACAACTTGAAGAAGTATTAGTTATTGGTTACGGTAGTACTACCAAGAAAGATGCTACAGGTTCCGTAGAAGCAGTGACAGCAGACGGATTTAACAAGGGGGCAATTAACTCGCCTCAAGGTTTACTTCAAGGTAAAGTAGCCGGTGTACAAATTACCACAGGTGGTGGTGCTCCAGGTTCTGGATCGACTATCCGTATTCGTGGAGGTTCATCTCTTATTGCATCAAATGATCCTCTAATTGTAATTGACGGTGTACCAGTAGATTCAGATGGTATTTCAGGTATGAGAAACCCATTGAACGCCATCAACCCTGCTGATATCGAGTCAATGACAGTATTGAAAGATGCCTCTGCAACAGCGATTTACGGTTCAAGAGCATCAAATGGTGTAATCATCATTACGACAAAGAAAGGTTCTACAAATGAGTCATCAATCAATGTAAATTACAATGGTTCAGTTTCAGTAAATACATTAAACAACCAAGTTGATGTATTATCAGCGGATCAATATAGAGATATTATGTCAGGTAGACCTGGTGAGCATTTATTAGGATCTGCAAATACAAACTGGCAAAACGAAGTATTCCAAAACTCAGTTTCTACTGACCATAACGTAGGTGTGTCAGGTAACGTGAAAGGATGGTTGCCTTACCGTGCATCAGCGGGTTATACTATGGATAATGGTACTTTAAAAGGATCTTCAATGGATCGTACTACATTAAACTTAAATCTTTCTCCTAAGTTTTTAGATGACCACTTATCAGTAAATGCATCCATCAAAGGTATGTTTGTCAACAACAAATTTGGTAATGATGGTGCAATTGGTAGTGCTGTATCATATGATCCTACTCAGCCTATATATGATAGCCGATTCCCTCACTATGGCGGATACCACACTTGGACAACTACTGACGATCCATTATCAGGTAGATCAGTGAACGCTCCATCTAACCCGATGGCGATGATTAATCAAAACTCAAATACTTCAAATGTAAACAGAAGTATTGGTAACGCTCAAATTGATTACAAAATTCATGGTTTTGAAGATCTAGTATTAAAGGTAAATGCTGGTTATGATTACTCATCAGCTAAAGGTGGTGTTTATGAAGGAATTGAAACTTCTTGGAACGAAAACAATGCTCCTTCAGGAATAGAAGAAAAAGGTGGTTTTGTTTCTGATTACACTCAAGAGAAAAGAAATGAAGTATTAGATTTATTTGCGCAATACAACAAAGAAATCGGTAAACATAGATTTGATGTAATGGGTGGTTATTCTTGGCAGCATTTCCTACAAGAAGGTACTACTGTTGAGCAAAACGGTTACGGTTATGAAATGAAAAACCAACCTTGGGCAACAGAATACTACTTAATGTCATTCTTTGGTAGAGCAAACTATACTTTCAATAATAAGTATATGGCTACAGTTACTGTTCGTCAAGACGGTACATCACGTTTTTCTCCTCAAAACAGATGGGGTACTTTCCCTTCATTAGCATTAGCTTGGAAAATCAAGGAAGAGCCTTGGATGCAATCAGTGAACTTCGTTTCTGATTTGAAATTAAGAGCAGGTGTTGGTGTAACAGGTCAGCAAAACATTGGTGCAGGTGATTACCCTTACATGAACACATATACAAGAGGTGACGAATATTCAAGATATGGTTTCTATAACCCAAGTACTGGTCAGTGGGAGTATTTCAACACAATCCGTCCAGAAGGTTATGATGAAAACATTAAATGGGAACAAACAACGACTTACAACATTGGTTTAGATTACGGTTTATTCAACGATCGATTAACAGGTTCAGCTGAAGTTTATTACAGATTGACAGATGACTTGTTGAACTATATTCCGGTTCCTGGTGGATCTAACTTGACAAACATGTTGTTGACTAACGTTGGTTCAATGGAGAACAAAGGTGTTGAATTATCATTGAATGCTAAGATCATCCAGAGACAAGACTTCCACTGGGACTTTGGTGTGAACATGACTTGGAATGACTCTAAAATCACAAAATTAACTACAGTTGATGACCCAAGTTATGAAGGTGTGAAAGTAGGTGGTATTGCTGGTGGTACTGGTGAAACAATCCAAATTCACAGAGTAGGTTACACGCCTTATTCATTCCTAGTATATGAGCAAATCTATGATGATAATGGCAAGCCGATCGAAGGTGCTTATGTTGATAGAAACGGTGATGGTAAAATCGATGAGCAAGATAAATATATCGCTGGTGATCCAATGGCTAACTTATTCTTTGGTTTCACAACTCGTTTAATGTACAAGAATTGGGAGTTCAGCATGGCAGGTCGTGCTCAGTTTGGTGCTCAAGTTTACAACAACGTTGACTCTAACAACTCTGCTTACGATCAATTATATGTATCAGCAAACAATAATACGAACAACGTGACGACTGATATCTATAATACAGGGTTCCAATCAAGACAATTGCACTCAGATTACTATATCCAAAGTGCTAATTTCCTGAGAATTGATAATATCATGGTTGGGTATAACTTCAACAATTTCTTAAAAGGGAAGGCTAATTTAAGAGTATTTGGTACAGTCAATAACCCAGTTATTTTCACTAACTACAAAGGAGTGGATCCAGAAATTTCAGGTGGTATTGATAATAATATGTACCCAAGACCTACTACATACATGTTAGGTTTCAACGTGAACTTTTAATAACCGATTAAATAAGAGACGAAGATGAACTTAAATTCATTAAAAAAATATATAGCGCCGGCATTAGTTGTTGCAACTACTACTTTTACTTCATGTTTGCACCAGCTTGATACTACGCCAATTGATCCAAATGTAGATACTGTAGATAAAGTTTATCGTACAGTAGCGGATTACAATCAAGGTTTAGCAAAGCTTTACGCAGGTTATGCAATTACTGGTCAGCAAGGACCTGATGGTAACGGTGACCTTGGCGGTATTGACGAAGGTGCCTCTCAATATTTACGTAGATATTGGGAAGCACAAGAGTTGCCAACTGATGAGGCAATCAACTGTTGGGGTGACCCAGGTCAACCTGAAATGTCTACAATGTCTTGGACGGCCGCTAACACACTGAATGAAGCTTTGTATTACAGAGTTATCTATCAGATTTCATTAGCCAATCAGTTTATCAGAGATTGCGAGGCTTCAGATTTTGATTTATCTAGTCAGATTGCAGAAGCACGCTTCTTAAGAGCGTATTCTTACTGGCATGCTTTAGACTTGTATGGTAATGGTGTTCCAAAAATCACGGAAGAAAACACTGTAGGAAAAGAACTTCCTTTACCATGGGGTAAACAAGGTGGAAGAGAATTATTTGATTATATCACAGCAGAACTTGAGTCGATTATTGATGCTTCTTCAGAAGAGCAATTAGTAGATATTGGTGAAAGTATGTTTGGGCAAGCCAATAAAGGTGTAGCCTATATGTTACTTGGGAAAGTGTTCTTGAATGCTGAAGTATATATTGGTGAGGCGCATTTGAGCGAAGCGAAGAAATATACAGACTTAGTAGTCAATAACTACACGCTTTCAGGTTCTCATAAAAATGCTGTTTCAGCTTATCAGTCGTTATTTGTAATGGATAACTATGAAGAGCACAAAGAGATTATTTTCTCTATCAACTATTTCGGTGACCAAACACGTACTTGGGGTGGCATGACTTACATTATCAATGCAGCAACAGGTGGTGATATGGACAGAGATATGATGGGTGCTCCAGGATGGGGTGGTAACAGATCAATGACTTCATTGCTTAATGTTTTTGAGGGTAAGACTGATGACAGAGCATTGTTCTTTATTCATAAAGACGACCAAGGTAACGAAACAACTGATATTGTTGATTTCATGCAATTTACTCAAGGTGTGCAAGTGACGAAGTTTAGAAATGTAGACTCTAAAGGTGCTCCAGGTCATGCTACTTATGCAGAGACAAACTATCCTGTTTTCCGTGTGGCAGATGCCATTTTGATGCAGACTGAAATTGAGTGGAGAATGAACGGATTTGCAAGTAATAATAATATTAGAACGCTTTGGGAAAGAGCTGGCCGTTCAACAGAGTCAGTGCCAGAAGTTAATGCTGAAACGATCTTAAATGAGAGAGCGAGAGAATTATACTGGGAAGGTCACAGACGTCAGGACTTAAGAAGATTCAACACTTTTACAAGAGGTTCTGTAGTACAAACTTGGCCTTACAAAGGAAGCCAAATTGCTCCAGAAGGTTTGACGAATGTATCTGAGACATTTGAAGTGTATCCAATTCCTTCTTCAGAAATTGGTGCCAATCCTAATTTAATTCAAAACAAAGGTTACTAGAAAACGATGCAGTTGTACAACTAAAAAATGTACAACTGCTTAAACCACCGCAATAGGTTCAGCTTATTGCTGTGTCAAAATATTTCAAAAACTTTATAATCTAAAAGTAATGAAAAAAGCATTATCAATATTGACAATCTTACTGACATTATTCTCATGTCATGAAAGAGAGTTGACCCACATTGGGTACCCTGAAGACTATGTTAGCCCTGAATTTACAAAAGGCCCTGATGGCGAATTGTACGTCTTCACTAAAGAAACTGCCGGTGATGTATTTGAAACTTTAGAATGGTCTCCAGCAAGTTTTGGTGCAAAAACAGAACACAATTATCAAATTATGGCTTCTATTGAAGGATATGATGCAGTAGAAGTAGTGACTTTGGTAAATGGTAGCGCGACTCAAGTAGAGATCTCTCAAAAAGAGATGAATGATGCTATCATGAAAATCACAGGCGTGTTATCTGAAGGAATGGTTGTTGAAGAAAATGTAGATTTAGGGATCAGAGCATTTATTGGAGACTTTCCAACAGGAACAGGAGTTGTGAGTTCTACAAAGCAAGTTGTCGCTAATATTTTTCCTTATTTCACACCTACTTTACCGAGTAATAAAATTTTCGTTAGAGGTGACCATCAAGATTGGGCAGAAAATGATGAAACTACAATTTTAGGTTCAGTAGAAGAAGAGGGAGGCCCTTACAATGGCTACATGTACCTTAATAATGAATTTAAAATTTGTGCAGGTCCAACTTGGGGAGATCCAGCTTACGGACAGAAAGGAGATTGGGAAAGTGATGGTAATGGTTTCTCTACGGCTATTGCTGGTGATGGAGAGAATATTAAAGTTACGCCAGGACCGGGTATGTTCTTTATGAGCTCTAATGGTTCTTCAACATTGATGATTGAGCCATTGACTTTCAAACTGAAAGGTTCAGCAATCCCAGGTGGTGAAATTGTAATGGATTACGATCAAACAAACCGTTACTTATATGCAAACGTTGATTTTGTAGATGGTTCATTTACATTCTATGCTAATAACGATCACAATTTAGGTAAAGGTGAAGCAGATGGTGTAACAGAGAATAATGGCGAGCCAATCGAAGTGAAAGCAGGAACTAGAATGATTGTTCTTGATTTGAAAAACCCTGGTACTTACATCTATTTCTATAGAGGAGCAGTAGAAATTACAGCACCTGAAATGGCACCGCTTACTATCACAGATTATGTGCTTACAAAAGACGATAAAGATCAGTCTATTGAAACAATCTCATGGTCTGAGTCGGTTTATGGTGATGAAACATTAGAAAAATACCAAGTACTTTTAGGTTCTCAAGTGATGTACGAAGGCGTTGATTTATCAGTGACTTTAACGGTAGAGGAACTAAATGCAGCCGCTTTGAAAGACGGTGGAGAAGCTGACAAAGCCACTAAACATGGTGTAAAAGTAGTAGCCATTTTTGCAGAGGGTTCAAAATTGGAATCAGAATTACAAGAAATCAACATCACTCCTTACCAAGCTTTCGCTTCAGAAATTTATGTTTCTGGTGATTTCAATGATTGGAAGCACAATGATGATGACGTTGTAAACTTAGATAATCCTGAAGGTGATTATTCAAACTGGTTCTGGATGCCTGAAGGTGGTTTCAAATTTACATCACTGCCAAACTTCGATGGAACAAATTATGGTTATGAATCTGATGGCGTTTTATCAACAACTGGAGGTAATATTCCTGTTGATGCTGAAAATCATTACAGCTTGAAAATGAATCCAGAAAAATTAACCTATGAACTGGAAGCTTTAGAATGGGGATTAATCGGTGACGCTGTCAAAGGTGGCGGCGGATGGGAGACGGATACGCCTCTTACATTCGACGTTGCAACTAAAACATGGTATAAAGAAGTTGAATTAGTAGCAGGAGCAAATTTCAAGTTCAGAGCAAATAACAACTGGGACCATAATTTAGGGCTTACAGATGTTGATGGAGAAGTAGGTAGAGATGGAGGCGACCTTTCAGTAGAAGTTGCTGATGTTTATACTGTCACTTTAACTTATGATAGTGACGCTAGAAAATTCACGTATACTATTGTGAAAAAATAAGAATTATGAGTATTCAATAATTCTGTCTTAATAAGAGCATGTTTGAAACATGCTCTAAGAACAGAGAAGGAGTTGTTTCATTTGAAGCAACTCCTTTTTTTATGCTCATAATAATGATTCAAGTGTTTCAAATAATTATTAGATCTCTCGGATAGATATTAATCTGTAATTAACGAATCATAATTTTAACATAAGTACGTTAAATATTCCCTCCCTATTTTTCTAAAAGTTGCCAATTTACCAAATCAGTAAAGGCTGTTTCATTGAATATTCGGTTTTAAAATCTATTTACTCCCGTAATTGTCTTTTGTTAATTGAATTTTAAGCAACCGATTTCGGTAAATTATGATAAATTTTTCTTAAAAAAACGAGTGTTAAAAACTCAAAATCACCCAAAAAAAATAAATCAAATGTTAAAATATGTTACCATTTTAACTTAAATTTAACATTTTATGAAACCGTTTGCTTCACATATTTTAATAAAAAGTAAAGTAAATTCAATTAAAAATGACTTATGTACAATGTTGCGAAAAATATCAGTGTTAATTTTAAGTTTTTTTTTATAAAAAATTAAATAAAAAGAAATAGGTAAAGTGTTTATATTGCACTTGTAAATTTTAAAGCTTATGAAAATGAAAAAAATGAAAATGAAAATTGTTTAGCTTATTACTTTAAAAAAACAATTCTGACCTGATTTTTTTGAGTTTGGTTGAAATGTGAAAATTTCAATCCCTTCTCTTCGTACGCATTTTTTTAATGATAAAAAAGTAATCTAAATTTAACTTTTTAGTTATGAATGTAAAATTACGTTTTGCAAACAAGAATTTTGTTTGTACTCTCTTGTGTATGCTCTTTATTTTAGGGAGTAATCTGACTTACGCACAAGAAAAATCTATCAAAGGTACTGTTGTAGATGAAAATGGATCGCCATTACCTGGTGTGGCTGTAATTATTAAAGGTACTACCCAAGGAACTACAACTAATTTCGACGGACAATATGTCCTTAATGTTTCTTCATCTGCAGAAGAATTATCGTTTAGTTATATTGGTTATATAACAAAAGACGTATTGATCGGAACGCAGACTGTGATTGATGTTCCAATGGAAGTTGATGCAGAGCAATTAGAAGAAGTAGTTGTAATTGGTTACGGTAGCGTGAAAAAAGAAGACGCTACAGGATCTGTTCAAGCAATTACTGCAGAAGACATGAACAAAGGTGCAATCACTTCACCACAAGACTTAATGGTGGGTAAGACTGCAGGTATTCAAATTACATCTTCAGGTGGTGCTCCAGGTGCTAACTCAACGATTCGTATTCGTGGTGGTGCTTCAATGTCAGCAAATAATGACCCTCTTATTGTAATCGATGGTGTACCAGTAGCTTCTGATGGTATCAATGGTATGGCTAACCCATTAGCAACTGTAAACCCAGATGATATTGCTACATTTACGGTATTAAAAGATGCTTCAGCAACAGCTATTTACGGTTCAAGAGCATCAAACGGTGTAATCATTATTACTACTAAAACAGGTAATGGAAATGATAAATTAAAAGTTGACTACTCTTCAAAATACTCAATTGGTGTGACATCAAAAAGAGTGAGCGTATATGAAGCAGACGAGTATAGAAATTTAGTAACAACATTATACGGTAACGAGTCTGATGCATACAATGCAATGGGCGATGCAAATACAAACTGGCAAGATGAGATCTACAGACCTGCTTTCGGTATGGATCAGAACGTAAGCTTCTCAGGTGGTGTTAAAAATTTACCTTACCGTTTATCAGTAGGATACAATACGCAAGATGGTGTTTTAAAGACAGATAACATCCAAAGAACTTCAGTTGGTATAAGCTTGACTCCTAAGTTTTTTGATGACCACTTAAGTGTGAACTTCAACGCAAAAGGAACTCATGTAAAAAATAAATTTGCTAACCAAGATGCAATCGGTGCTGCAATTGGTTTTGATCCAACTCACCCAGTACGTTCAGGAAATAATGATTGGGGTGGTTACTGGCAATGGGTAGATGAAAGCGGTAAGCCAAAAGCTTACACACCAGTAAACCCAGTTGCTTTATTGAACCAACGTGACGATCAGTCTACAGTAAACAGAGGTATTGTAAACTTAGCATTAGATTATAAATTCCACTTCTTACCAGAATTATCAGCAAACATGAACTTCGGTATGGATGCTGCAAATTCAGAAGGTGGTAAATACACTTCTCCAGATGCATCATGGGTATACCAAGATTCTTTAATCAGAGGTGAGCAAGAAGTTTACAATCAAGAGAAAAGAAATACAGTATTCGATTTCTATTTAAAATATGGAAAAGAAATTGGAATGCATAGATTTGATGTAATGGGTGGTTACTCTTGGCAACATTTCCACAACCAAGGTCACACTTACAAGAACGATTACTTTGATAACCGTCCTGATCCAACTCTTGATCAGCCATTCGCTTCTGAATATTACTTAGTATCTTTCTACGGTCGTGCTAACTATACTTTAAACAACAAGTATTTATTAACTGCGACAGTAAGACAAGATGGTACTTCTAGATTCAGCAAGAATAACAGATGGGGTCTATTCCCTTCATTAGCTTTCGCATGGAAAATTAACGAAGAAAGCTTCTTGAAAAGCTCAGAACTTGTAAATGAGTTGAAATTAAGAGGTGGTTGGGGTATCACAGGTCAGCAAGACATTACTGGTAATGACTATGTAGGTTATGGTACTTATACTTTATCTAACGGTGGCGCTCAGTATGTATTTGGTGATAGCTGGTTCAACACTTACCGTCCAAACGGTTTTGATCCTAACTTGAAGTGGGAGGAAACAGTAAACATCAACGCAGGTATCGATTTCAAAATTCTTGATTCAAGAATCTCAGGTTCATTTGATGTGTACCACAGAGAAACAAAAGACCTTATCAATACAGTAACAGTAGCAGCAGGTACTAACCTTTCTGACCGTATTGTATCAAATGTAGGTAGCTTAGAAAACACGGGTGTTGAATTGAACTTATTAACTATCCCTGTAATCACTGATGATTTCTACTGGGAAGTTGGAGGTAACTTCACTTACAACAGAAACCAAATCACAAAGTTAACTACAGTTGATGATCCTAACTATAAAGGTTTACCTACAGGAGAGTTTGGTAGTGGTAACTTCCTTCAACTACAACAAGTAGGTCAGTCATTGAACTCGTTCTATGTGTATGAGCAAGTTTATTCTGATGACGGTCACCCACTAGAAGGTGTTTATGTAGATCAAAACGGTGATGGTATCATCAATGCTGATGATAAAATTATCTACGGTAACTCAGTACCTGACTTCTTAGTAGGTATCAATACAAGAGTAAGCTATAAGAATTGGGATTTCTCATTAAGCGGTCGTTTCCAATTCAATGCGCAGATTTATAACGGTATCGCTCAAGGAAGTGAAAACTGGAACTTTATCTACAATCCTACAACTAGAGCTTTATCAAATAAATTATCTTCTTCTGGATCAACAGGTTTCTTACAAACTGACGAGAAAAGAATCTTCTCTTCCCACTGGATAGAAAATGCAGATTTCTTTAGATTAGATAACGTGACAATCGGGTATAACTTCAAGTCTATCTTAGGTCTTAAAGACACTCGTATGAGAATGTACTTGACTGGTCAAAACTTATTAGTAGCTTCTAGCTACGGTGGATTAGATCCAGAAGTATTCAATGGTATTGACAACAATATCTACCCTCGTCCAACAACTATCTTATTTGGTTTAAACCTAGGATTTTAATCTGACATAAAATGATCAAGAATAAATTAAGAAATATATTATTAGGATGCGCGCTTTTATTCACATCGTCGTGTATCAGTGATTTGGATGTGACTCCGATCGATCCAAACGTAACTTTCGAAAACGAAGTATTCGAAACTGCAGATGGTTATACTCAAGTGTTAGGTAAAATCTACGCTGGATACCATGTAGCAGGTCAGAAAGGTAACGATAACGAAAGTGATGTATCTACAATTTCTGATGGTGGTATGTCATCTTACCTTAGAAACTACTGGAACTTACAGTTGTTGCCTACAGGTGAAGCCCTTAACGCATGGAATGACAATGGTTTAGTACCTTTGCAAAATGGTGAGTGGTCTGCTGATAACCAGTATGTTGCAGGTATGTTCTACCGTTTGTATTACATGATTGCATTGACAAACGAATTTTTACGTCAATCATCAGACGCTAAATTAGACGAAAGAGGTCAAGGTGACTTAAAAGAGTCTATGAAGCAAATGAGAGCTGAGGCTCGTCTGGTAAGAGCTATTGCTTATTACCACGGTATGGACTTCTACGGTAAAATGAGCTGGATTACTGAAGCTACTACTGATCAATACCCTAAGTCTATTGAAGGTGCTGAGTTGTTCAGTAATGTTATCAATGAGCTTAACGAGATTGAGGAATTCTTGCCAGAAGCTGGAAAAGCTGAGTACGGTAGAATGGATAAAGGTACACTTTGGATGGTGAAAGCAAAAATGTTCTTGAATGCTAAGCCGTTTACAGGTCAAGACAATCCAGTAAGTGGTGTAAATTCAATGGAAGAAGTAGTAAACATCACAAAACAAGTTAATGGTGCTTACACACTTGATCCGAATTTATTGACATTGTTCTCTGTAGGAAATGAAAATACAACAGGTATTATTCATAATGTACCTTTAGATCCTGTAAGAACTCAAGGTTTCTCTGCAACACAATATGTGATTTCAGCAGGTACTAACGGTAGATTCTCAGACTTCGTAAACGTATCAAACGGTGCTGCTTGGGGTGGTAACCACGCTACAAGAAGTATTTATGACAAATTCCAATCTCGTCCATCTGGTGACTTGAGAGGTAAAACTGAAGATGTGAAAGATGACGATGAGTTAGCTAGTAAGTTAGAATTCAATACATTATTAGTAATCAACTCAGGTCTTGAAGTAGATGATCCTTTAAACTATACACAAGGATTGAACATCTTCAAATTCAGAAACAGAAACGTTGACGGTTCTAAGCCAGCTATCGCTGAAAGCTACTTCGTTGACACTGACTGGCCTTTATTCAGAGTTGCAGATTCTTACTTAATGTATGCTGAAGCAGTATTAAGAGGTGCTTCAAACGGAACAAAAGGTGAGGCTTTAAACTTAGTAAACCAAGTAATTACTAGAGCATACGGTGGATCTACTGCAGGTAACATCATCGAAGCTGACCTTACTTTAGATTTCTTATTAGAAGAAAGAGGTCGTGAATTCTACTGGGAAGGATACCGTCGTCAAGACTTAGTACGTTTTGAGAAGTTTACTTCAGCAACTTACTTATGGCCATGGAAAGGTGGTGAGCAAGGTGGTAGAGCTTTAGACGCTCACCGTAACGTTTACCCTATCCCTACACAAGAGTTAGCGGCAAACCCTAACGCAAGTCAAAATACTGGTTACTAAGATTATAACACAATGAAAAAATCATATATATATTTAATTGGAGCAATTTCATGGCTTTTGATGCTTAATGCATGTAGCCCTGAGAAGGAATTGACGACAATCAAGAATCAAGACACTGTTGCTGCTCCTATTATCAATTCTCCTAGTACAGGAGAGTCGCTAACACTTGTGAAAGACAGTGCTAGTGTTACAGCAGTAATGTTTGACTGGTCACCAGTTGATTACGGAGTAAGTGTACAAACAAACTACACTGTGACAATGAGTGTTGCTGGTGATTCATCAAATTCAGTTGAATTAGGTTCAGTGACTACAAATACATTGTCATTAACACACGCTCAAATGAATGCGGCAGCATTAGGACTTGGTTTCAAACCTTCAAAGAGTTCAGATGTTGAAATTCATATCGCAGCAACTGTAAACTATCAGTTAGATACAAAAGTATCAGAGTCGATCGCAATGTCAGTAACACCATACTCAACAATCTTCCCTTCTATTTATATGATTGGAGCTTCTGTTGGTGGATGGGATCCAAATAAAGCAGTTGAAATTGCAAACACAGGAAACCAAGGTGAGTTCAGAACAAATGCTTATTTTGAAACTTCTGATGAGCCTTACTTCAGATTCTTCTCTAACCCTGATTGGGGTTCTGGAATTGGAGGTCCTAAAGCGTTCCCTAATTACCCTACTGATTTATTACAGCCTCAGCCAGGTGATAATAATGATGACAACTTCAGCTTCATCGGAGCAACTGGTTGGTATGATATCCTTGTAGACCAAAATACAGGAACAATCACTATGGCACCATTAAAAGGTGAGCCAGTATTATACATGGTAGGTGATGTAACTGCAAATGGATGGAACTGGAATGCTACAACACCAATTCTTAACTGGACAGGTCATGAAATCTGGGAGATCAATGTAGACTTAGTGAAAGATGGTTCTTTCAGATTGTTTACAAGATTCGAAGATTGGGGTTCAGGTTTTGGTTGGGATATCATCACTGAATATGATGCTTCTCAACTTAAGCCACAAGAAGGTTCTGATGATCCTAACTGGACATTCATTGGCGAAAGCGGAAATTATAAAGTAGTTGTTGATCAGAGAGCTGCAACAATTACAATCACAGCGAATTAATAAATCATTAATTCTATAATGAAGATCACCTCTAAATTATTTAGAGGTGATTTTTTTTGTTCAATATTTTTAACAAGTAAGAACTGTTTATTTACTTATTTCAAGTATTAATTACACTTAAAGTATACAATGTTATGATTGTAATTTATAATTAGAATAATTATTGACTATAAATAGCAAATCTGTTAAATTATAAATACGCTATTACACTTTATCTATTCTATTTTTACTACACATGAAACAACTTATATTTATAGATGACGATCAGTTAGTAATTGATATTTCTAAAATAATTATCGACTCCTTACCTGAAACAGCCAATATTGACAAGTTCTATTTTAAAAGCGGAGATGCCTTCTTTCAGTCTATTGATACAATTGACCTTACCAAAGAAAATGTAATGTTTTTAGATCTCAACATGCCCGGTTTAGACGGTTGGCAAGTTGTTGATGAAATTAAAGATAGGAACCTTCTTGAGCACTTTAGTATTTATGTGCTGAGTTCGAGTTTACATCCTAAAGATAAGGAGAGAGCTGATAAGCACCCTTGTATTGAAAAGTATATTGAAAAGCCCCTTTCTAAAGCCAAGTTAAGGGAATGTCTTGGAGTGAATGTCTCGGTATAAAAAAAGGGAAGTGACCATAATGATCGCTTCCCTTTTTTTTATTTGATATGCTTTTGTGTAGTTGCAATTTTCTCTAACATTTGATTGAGCTTTTCAATCACTCTGTCTTCATCGAAAATTTTATTTCCTACAGTAAAGAAAACGGTTTCTAATAATTCATGAAATCCTATTTCAATAAGTTCATCATACTCTATATACCTCATACTCCAGCCTTTGAAAACTCTTTGTGTCTTCGGAGGAAAATGAATTGATTTTAAGATATTATGTCTTTTATCATTCTTGAGATTCGTAATCAATTGTTGAATTTCCTCATCAGGTCCTTCTATGTATTGAATAAAAGTCTCCTTTTTATAGGTTAAGTATCCAGTAATATTGTGTTTTGAATTTTCAGTTTTCGCAATATTCTGAATATCTCTTAGTGTTTCCACCTCAATGTCGTCATTCGTCTGACTAGAGTAAATGTATGATGATATCATTATGATTTCGGTATGTTAATTGAGAAAGTCGTTCCCTTGTTCACTTCAGATGAAACATTGATGTTGCCGCCTGTAGCTTCAATTTGCGTTTTAGTAAGAAATAATCCTAATCCTCTCGCATCTTCATTATGATGGAAAGTCTGATTCATACCAAAAATTCTATGACCATATTTCTTGAGATCTATTCCTCTTCCATTATCCTTTATTCTAATATAAATAGATTTCTTTTCTTGGAAAGCCTCAACATCTATTTTAGGCAACCTTTCAGGAGAACGATATTTAATCGCATTGCTTAATAAATTAAGGAAAATGCTTTTCAAGTATTCTTCGTGATAGTTAATGGTCAAGTTTTTCTCAACTTCCAAACTAATTACCACGCCATATTTATTGATTTGACCTGATAAGATATCCAATACCTTCATCAACTCATCCTTAACACTGATAGGCTTGCGTTCAAGCTTTGTTTTTTGCTGTACTTTGATCGCATCAGTAAGGTTGTTGACGGTGTTTTCCAGCTGAACAAGTGCTTTTTCAAACAGCGTAAGATAATTTTCCTTTGCTTCTGCTTTGCTTTCGTTCTGATAAAGCTCCATTAAAGCCAGTAAGTTGGATAAAGGAGAACGAATATTATGTGAGGCGATATAAGTATAACTTTCCAGTTGTTCATTTTGGACAGCAAGAGTTTGAGCCGTCTTTTCTGCCAGTTCTACAGTTTCTTCCCATTGTGATTCAATAGACTTGTTGTAAGTATTATCAAACACAATGGCCAACACCATCACATTTCCTTTTTTATCACTCTTATTTAATCCCGTAATATTGAGATAGGTGATTTGTCCATCTTTTCTTTCTACCCTTATTGTGATATCAAACTTTTTCTGTTCTTTCTGGAAAATGCTATTAAAAGTAGCATGATCTTCTGGGTGAACAAAAGAGATGAAATCCTCTATTTTTATAGTATTTTTCAGGGATTTCAATCCTAGCCAATTCAAGAGTGTGTCGTTGACTTTAATATAGTTAGGATCATCCTGTAATACTTTAATAGTACCAAACTGATTTAATTCAGAAAGGCCCTGATAAGTAGAAGTGATATCCTCTAGTGATTTTTCTCTATTATATTTATCAGTGATATCTTCAATACTACCATACATTCCTAAAATTTTCCCGCTGTCGCTCTTTTCTGCAAGACAAACAAAATTATAGAAACGGTCCTCCAAATGAAGAATGATATCAAAAGGCTGACCAACACTTAAGCACTTATTGATTTTTTCTGAGAATACTTTACTGTTTTCTGCAGGTAGCTGTGACTCAACGTAACGCCATAAGAAAGATTCATACTGATCATAATTGAAAAGTTGTTTAACACTCTCAGAGAAAAAGAAAGTATTATTTTCAGCCGTCCATGTCCATGTTTCAATATTCAGCAGGCTAAAGTATTGAAGGAAATGAGTTACCTGTTCTTTCAGTTCACTGTTTTTGTGTTTCAACTTCTGGATAGGCTTCAAAGAACTGATAGGGATAAAAGATAGAATGATGCCATCCGTATTATTTTTCCTTTCACCAAACGGAGATACTCTCAATAAATAAGTTCTGTTTTTCTTTGTACGCACCTCATGTTCCTGAATTTTATTTTCAAGAACAGCCTTTTCAATCGTAGCCAAAAGTCCACCTTTAATTTCAAAGAAAGTATTGAACTGCATAATATTACGCCCAATATCTTCTTTTTCAATTCCAAAAAACTCTGAAGTATTAGGAGCAATTCTTCGGATGCTGAAATCTTTATCAAGGTATAGAGAAGCAATGCCGGCAGATTGGAAGAGGTTTAAGAAGTCATCATTCAAGACTGAAATCTCATCCAATTTATCTTTATATTCTTGGTTGACCGTATATAATTCTTCGTTTACAGATTGCAGTTCCTCATTACTTGACTGTAATTCTTCGTTCGAAGACATCAATTCTTCATTGTTCACCTGATAGTCCTCATTGATTCTCTCAATACGACGGTGAGCAATTTTCAATTCCTGATGAAGGTGTTTGATTTCACTCTTCAGGTTTTGAATAGTACTATCCTGTTCAATGACATTCTCGCTATTGTGTTCTTTGCCATCAAAAAACTCTAAGATAAACAAGTCATCATTTGTCTCTGTCTTGAGCCTTCGGATGATGATATCAGAACCAGCGTTGTTCTGAGATTGTAATTTGAGATTGGAAATTTTACGGTTTTTTCCGTCCTCTTTTGACTTATTTATCGTACGGACAATGTCAATGTATACATCAAAATCAAATACTTCTTTTAGAACAAGTTCATTTTTCGGAAACTTAAGGTATTTACCCACTTCATCAGAAGAAAAGACAAGTTGTTCTTTGTCGTTAATAACGATGATAGGTTGACAATAATATTCAATTAATTGCTTTTCAATATTCTCATATTCAAAAGAATCTTTGTTTACTACTTGCACTCTATTTTGTTTTGGAACCCTTATTTTGTTTGTTTTTATCTTTTTGGATTTGTCGATTTCAAATCCTCTGAATTTTTCTACCAATCTGAAAAACTTATGTTTTCCATCTTCTTCCACTAAGTATTTGTCAGAAAAATTCTTCTCAGAAGGGCCTAAGAACAGGTACCCGTCTTTATTGAGAGAAAACTTGATGGTGTTGAGAATTTGTTGCTGTACTTTTGGTTTTAAGTAAATCAACAAGTTTCGGCATAACACTAAATCGATATTGAGGAAAGGTGGAGTAGAAAGAATATCGTGCTGTACAAAAGTGATGATATTTCTTAATGACTCTTTGACTTGATAAAACTCCCCCATTTTATCAAGGTATTTATCCACATACTTTTTCGGTATACTTTTTATATCATCCACACTGTAGATACCCTCAGATGCTTTCTGAATAGATTGTGCATTAAGGTCAGTAGCGAAGATTTTAATTTCTTTCAGTTGATATAAATCCTCAATACCTTCCAATGCCAGCATAGCAATAGAATAAGCTTCATGCCCTAAACTACAGCCGATAGACCAGATTCGGATAACATCTTTTTGGATGATTTTTGGTACAATTTCTTTTTCAAGATAAACCCATTCCTCAGCATCTCTGAAAAAGCTTGTGACGCCAATCAGAAAACTCTGTGCTAATTTTTTGCACTCGAAAGGGGAATTTTCTAGCAGGCTGTAATATTCACTGATAGAACTGATATTCTGATATTCCATCATCTTCAGCACTCTTCTGTAAAGCGTCTGAGGTTTATAAGCAGAATAGTCAATGTTTTCCTGTTGACCGATTAGTTCTAATATATTTTCAATTTTATGATAGTAGCTCAAATTGATTTCACCTTCTCCATTAATAATATTGGAAAGTGAATCAGCGATCTCTTCTGCACTGATAATAAAATCAATTTTGGCTGATTTTATGGCAGAGAAAGGCATTCCGTTAAATTTGGCAGAATTAGGATGCTGTACGAAAGTAATCCCCCCATGCTCTTTGATGGATTTTAAACCTTCAGTACCATCACTGCCAGTACCTGATAAAATAACACCTATAGCCTTCTTCTTATATTCTTCGGCCAAACTACTGAACAACGTATTAATAGGGAAAGTCAATTGCTTATCATCTTTCCTTCTTTCCTGATTGATAAGCATTTTTCTTTTAATCGTTAAAGTAGAGTGGTTGTTAATAATGTAGATATGATTTGGTTCTATAGCATGGTTTGAGTTTACTTCTATAACCGGTAAGTGTGTAATTTTCTGTAATAATTCTGGCATTAAGCTCTTGTGTGATTGCGACAGGTGCTGTACAATCACAAATGCAATCCCAAGGTCAGAGTGATAATTTTCAAAAAGGCTCTTAATCGCCTCTAGACCTCCTGCTGAAGCTCCAATCCCAACTACATAATTTGTTTTATCAGTAAGAGTCATTTCTATATCAGTTTTATTCGAATACAAATTAATTGAGTGAAATTGTATATCCTAATTTATGTATGTTTAATCATTAATATTTTTATTCAAATAGTAATACTCTGCTATTGAATTATTTCTATTTTTGTTGAAAAAAACAGACTATGTTATCCATTAAAAAAGTACAATCAGAAAAAGAAATCCAACTTGTTGAAAAACTAGCCATAGAAATATGGAACGAACATTATGTGGCAATCATCGGTCAGGAGCAAGTGGATTATATGTTAGAAAAGTTCCAATCTGTATCTGCTATGAATCAGCAGATGAACGATGGCTTGCAATACTATTTGTTTTATTATAATGAAGAGCCCGCAGGGTATCTAGGGTTTAAACTAGAAGAGCAACATTTGTTCTTGAGTAAGATTTATGTTTTATCAAAATTCAGAGGTAATAAAATAGGGAAATCGGGGATGGATTTTGTAGCGATAGAAGCACAAAGCCAGAAAAAAGAAGGCATCCGCTTAACGGTAAATAAATATAATACAAACTCCATTGAAGCTTATAAAAAGATGGGTTTTGAAGTTATTGACGAAGTTGTAGCAGATATAGGCCAAGGTTATGTAATGGATGATTATATTCTATTAAAAAAGGTTTAATCTTGAAACTTATAGTACTTATTAACAATGTTTTTCATTTTTAACGCAAGAATGTCATCTTTTGTAACGTTCAATCAATGAAAGCTTATGAGATAGCTTTATCTTTGCAAAAGCTTTAGATAATGAACAGATTTTATGAAAACCTTAATATTATTATTGACCTTAATTGGTCTTAACACCTCAATTTGTTTCGCTCAAGACTATTACGTCCTACACTTAAATGGTACTATTAAAGATGCCAGTTCTCAAAGAAATTTAATGGTAGGTGATATTATTCATTCAGACACTGAGTTGATCTTTTTTGAATCTGATGCAAAAGCTATTGTAATCAGTAAAGAAAAAGGGAGAATGTTGTTAGACGGTACAAAAGCCAAAGATAACAGACATGGAGAGTTCGAAGCGTTGCTGACACAAGTGATTATGCCTGTGGAATCTGACGTCAATATGAGCAGTAGAAGGATAGGTGCCTCACCAAATAAAGACATTAAAGACATTGATGCTTATTTTGGCGAACAGCAAAGAGTGATTTTTGGAGATGAATATACTTTGCATTTAGACAAAGAAGTATTCAAGAAAAAAGGTGGCTCTACTTACATTTATAGATACGAAATTAATAAGCAACCTGTCAATAAAGTAATAAAGATTTATGACGGTGAATTGTTGCTGAATAAAGTAGCCTTGTATCCAATTGATCAATACGATATTCCTGAACATGGATCTGATGTTGAAATCTACATTACAAGTGTTATTTCTAAAAAATCAGAAAAGATTGCTTCCTTCAAAATATGTTTCGTCAATGAGAAGATGCTTTACAGAGAATTGCAGACTCTAATAAAAGTATTAAACATCAAAGACAAAGATGAGGAAATTATAAAGGAAGCTGGAAATTATATCAATGCTACTTATGGAGAACCTTTTGATGGAGAATTGAAAGCATGGTTGATGCAAAGAAAATTGATTCCATCAACAGCAGATTTAAAATAAAGAGCAGAAAGTTTAAGCAATTGCTTTAAGGATTTTCAAAAGAGTAGTGTATTCCGAAAGGGGTACACTATTTTTTTGTGCAAAAGTATTAAAACTATCCGTTTGTTTTTGTTCTAGTACTTTAAATGAAAAAGGTATGCGAAAAATTCACATACCTTTAACCTTAACCAATAAACAACACATAAAATAAACACATGCTTAAAGCTATGAGGATTTACACCTCTGCTGTCTGTATTAGAATTTTCATCTAATTCGACGTAGCTTTTCTGTATTTGAACTACAAATTTAGTGTATATTTCAAAAATTTGAAATCTTTTTAAAGTTATTAATCCATATTTTCAATAATTGTAATAAATTTGGGTTATTAATGAAGTGGATTTAATAAAATGGCAGAACTAATGGAAAAAATACCTGAGATTGACCACGTGGATATTAAAATTCTGTCCGAACTACTGAAAGATGCGAAGACTCCTTATACTGAAATTGCAGAAAGAATCTTCGTTTCGGGTGGTACGGTACACGTGAGAATGAAAAAAATGGAGAAGATGGGTATTGTCAAAGGATCAACTTTGGACCTTGATTTTTCAAAATTAGGGTATGATATCACGTCATTCCTAGGTATATATTTAGAAAAGAGTAGTCTTTACGAACAAGTGTGTGAGGATTTGGCCAAGATTCCAGAAATCTTAAACTTGCACTACACTACTGGAGACTGGAGTATTTTTGTTCGTATCGCTTGTCGCGATACAAATCACCTTCGTCAGGTACTTCATGATAAAATTCAAAGTATCAACGGAATTACAAGAACAGAAACTTTTATCTCTCTAGAAGAGAAGTTTAACAGACCATTAGCTTTTGATGAGTCTGATATGACTGAAGAAATCGTATAACGATCTTTTTTGATTTAGACCTAATTGGTAAAAAACACAGTTAATTGTTAGGGATAGCAATTAACAATGAAGAGTTAAGAAATAAGACCGAAGTAAAATTCAGTGCTTTTTCTTAACTCTTCTTTTTTTATTATCTGCATTTGGGTATACATAGGGGTCGTCTGTGATTTTGTATTTCGTCCTTTTACATTTTGATCAGACACATAGGTCTGCCCCCCTACGTTAAATACCTACATTCCATTCTCGCATCATTTTCTTGATGCTTTGCTTGATTGGATCGTTGCTTTCAGCATTATTCATAACTATACCTATTATAGGTAAGAAGTTGTCATCATAATTCATGGTCCATACAGGACGTCCATAACATGCGTTAGGGCATATCAGCCAAAGGAAATCAGGCTTCTGATGATCTCTCTTTTCGCCTATTACTCTCACACACGTATAGTACTTGAAAGAGGATTCTTTAAGATCCTGTTCCAATACTGTTTTTGCCATTTTGTATTTGGCGTCCAGAATACCGTATCGTAATGAAAGGTGAGGATCGCAGTACTCCAATACAAAGTCAGGCGTATAGTAGAAACTGTCTCTATGCGGCTTTCCATGCAACACCAAGTGTGTATCACCCGGTTCTCTGCCAATTTGTGGCTGATAAAGCAGGTTCATTTGCCATTTGCCATTAATAGGCTGTATGGAAACACGCTTTGGTATAAATTCTCCCTCTTCCGTATCACTGATTTCCAGTTTATAATTAAAGTCCTTGAAGCATTCCAGCAAGGCATCATACAACTGATAATAAGTGTATAACTCATAAATCTGATCCAGAAAAGAAGTTTTAACAGCTCCTGAGTCGTTCTGAGTGTCGAGTTTAAGGTTATAAACCTGTAAAAGATTTAGGAAGATATTAGAATACACATTGACAGAACTGAAGCGCTTTGTCAGCAGTGGAGGATGTACATTAGGCTTTGTGTTTGGGAAAAGCTGCATGTATTTCCTTTCAAGCCTGTAAAGCCTTGTTTTGATGTCTTGTGCATCTTCTATGGCTTGTGCATTGATAATCACTTGTGCAGACTCAAAAGTAGCATAACCACTTCCTTCGTTTTGAACAAGACTTTTCTGTCCATTGACTTTGTCAATATGAGTAATCAGGTCATCCACTAATTTCCTCGCCCAATAAAAACCACCAAGAATACACTCATTTTCATAAGTTGCGTATTCCATTTTGATCACCGGAGCATCAATTCTATCAATGACAGTATACTGACCATCAATTTCAATAGCATCAGGGTGATCTTTTAGTGCGTCATCAAAATACAGCTCATCAAGGTGCTCCAACAGCCAATCAATGCTTTGTTCATCAATATTTGCTGTGGCGAAATCTTGAATTTCACGGTCTTGAGTAGTGCTGTACCTTGGGCTGTGTGCTAATGCAGGCAACACATTCTCCATCTCATTGATAAACTTCTCTAAAGGAGAAAGCCTTGTCATACTGATGGTAGAATTATTGTCTTTTCCATCTACCTCTTCTTTGGTGAAAAGCTGAAGAATCAATGATTTGTTCTTACGGTAAAGGTAAGTAATCATGCCCTCTGCATCTTCACTACTCAATTTAGAGGCGTCTACTCGAACCTGAAATGACTCATCGTTGCCAATTCGTACAGTAGCATGCCCGAGTTGATTAGAGAAATGTTGCCCTAAGCCAACTGTGACGTTGCCAGTGTGTTCGTCATTGGTAATCAATGACTTGTCAACCTCTACATCGTCAATAAAGACATCTGTATTGACAGGGAGTTCGAAGTAATGGAATTCCAGTTCATAGAAATGATGCTCCAAAACGACGTGGAAACCGTCGATTGGGAGCACCTCTTCTCTTTCTGTATTATGAGGTGGAGCACTATCTTTCCGAATATGAAAAATTTTGAACTCCATGATTATCCATCTATTGAGAAATAATTGTAGAAGTGGTGGTTAAATCCTTCTTTACCACCTCTTTCCAGCATCTTCTGTAAGGTCCATTCAGCATGTGAATCTTTTAAAGCAAAGCTCTTCACAATCTCAAGTAAAGACTTAATGCCTTCTCTTGATTCTGCACCTTGTAGATTGATACGCGTGAAGACTCTTTGTGCCAAGCAGTAATCCAATGGTCTGAATTGCTCATTCATCGCAGAGTGCGCTAAATTACAGTATTCAATCACTGCTTTACGTGTACGTAAACTGATCTGAATACCCAGATTTCTTAATTCAGAAGCAATCTGCTCGAAGCGTTCTTCAAGTTCCGTATCAATAAACTCTAACTGATCTGGCGCTAATTCTTGTTTGAAGTCTTTCAGGTCAAACAACGAACGAATATTGTCAAATGGAATTTCAAAAGGCTCTGGCATAATGATTTCAGAACCAATCAAAGGCATATTGCTTCTAGGAAGATCCAATCTTATAATATGACAACGGTCTAGTAATCTTGGTGAAATCTGCTCAGTAGTAGAGTCTAAATTCAATGTACCCAAGAAGCGTAAGTTGTTGGCATATTCAATCGCCTCGTTATTTCCCAGTGAAATCTTCAATCCCTTGTCTAATTGTGCTTTAGAATCTGTCAATGAGTAGAATGAAGCCCAGTAGTGTTCGATTGGACTTAAGTTCGCTTCATCTAACAAGCAATAAGACATTGGAGATTGTAAATACGTTGAATTTTGGAATTCCCCATCCAATTGCTTTAAAAGGTCATACAAATCAGTATTAGCTCTTTGGAAACGCTTAGATAGTGGATTCGCAAATCCAATTATATCTTTTTGTGAAGACCATCCTCTAGCTACAGAAATTTCAGAATAGCGATCTGATTTTGTCAACGATTGGATCATGTATCTACCCAATGACGTCTTACCTGAACCTGGAGGGCCCCATAATAACGTTAAAGAGTTCTGATGCATGGAAATCAGTAAGTTGGCAATAAAATGATCCGGGTAACTTCTTCCCAAACGCCCTAAACGCTTATGTAATTTCTGTGAAAGGTCTTTTAATGTTGTAATGGCAGTAGGATTCTCAATTCTGTAATCCTTGATGTCCAATACTTCAATTGCAGGAGTGTTTTTCTTCGTACTGGCAGAACCATTACTGAACACATCCAATTGCATTTTGGTCTTCAATAAGTTTTTCAAGGCAGTATCAGCATCTTCCTGTGCTTTGACAAACTCCTCTTTCAAGGCTGAAATTGAGACCTCTAAATTATGTTTGATTTCCTTCGCGTTATCAATTTCCTCATTGATACGAGCAAGGTTATCAAAATTGTGGGCCAATTCAATCGCTTCAGCACGGTCTGAAAGTTCTTCACGTACTTTTTCTAACTTCGATAAACCCTCTTCAATTTCTTTATTAATTGCAAACTCTCTTTCTTTCTGAAGGCTTTCTCTAATCTTCTGCTCATTCGCTTTTAGATTATTGATGCCTTCCTCAAGGTCTTGCATTTCCTCCTGCAAACGTCCTGTCTCTTTTCTGACAAGGTCACGTTCTCTTTTCTGCTGAGCAACGGAATTGTCTAATTCCAGCTTCTCATTTTGAAGTGAGTCAAGACTAGCTTTGAAAAAGTCATTTTCAGCTAAAGAAGTGACGAATTGCTGAAGATATTGCAGGTTTTCCTGCGGTTTTTGGAAAAGTTTCTCCAAACGTTGGTAGCGTTCTTGAAAAGAATGGATCGCATTATCTTTCGAGATCGCTTTCCACACTTTATCCGCCACTTCCAGCGACTGTTTTTTATTCAATTGATCTTCTGCCCATTTGAATAAATCCTGTCTACTGATAAAATCAACGGTATCTTCAATGTAGTATTCAATATCATGAGTACTACGCACTAATTTACGTTTAAGTCCCTCTTCAGGCATATTGAATTCCAAAAAGGCTTCTGAGGGAAGGTTATAAGCTTCCACACTTTTACGGACTCCTGTAGCAGATAAACGAATAGCTTTTGCTTCTGTACTCGTTTTAACACCTACAAAAGGACCGTAAATGAGTCCGTCTTTGGATTCAACAAAGAACTTTCGTTCTTGTGCGACATACACCTCATTGATGATGTCATAATAATGCTTGTCCGGATGAAACAGATGTAACTCAAAGTCAATCTCACCAGGGAAAATTTCTAATAATTGATCTTCAGAAAGTACACTTAAGCGGTCTGCATGTGTGATATGCTTCGTTAAAGAGTGTTCCTTATTGTGCTCATCGTCATCTGTGAGCTGTTTATTAGGACGTACGCCTTTAACTTTTATTAATTCCTCTAACTTAAAATCAGTTGTTAATGTATAGGGTGCACTTGCCAGAAATATGGATTCACCTAATTTATTGATATCTAATTTAAACCAATCTTCACCATCGAAATAAAATAAAGGAATTATAAATTTTTTATGCTGCTTAAAATTCTGAGGGTGCTGAGCACCAATTATATAACTATCTTCTCCTAATGCCTTGTAACTTTCATAATCGTCAAAAATTTCATCTAATTCTTTAATTTTCATTTTAAAATATGTAATTGTAATTTTTATTTATTCTTGAAAAATAGTCAATGTTACGCATTAATAAAAGTGATTTTTTTTAGTTTGTTTACTCTGTGTTCGATAAGTTTGCATTCAGAACGATTTGAATTCAATTCCTAATGAAAAAACTTCCAGACACTTTAGTCATTGCCTCTGTTATTCTATTAATTTTTATTGGTCTAACATGGCTTATCCCCGCAGGTGAATACAGTAGAGAACTTTTGAACGGTAGAAATATTTTAGTACCCGGTTCTTATCAAGGAGTGGAGGCTTCTCCTCAGGGTATTACCTCTTTTTTTACCGCTCCTTTAAAGGGTTTTATTTCTGCCTCTGAAATCATTGCTTTCATCTTTATTGTAGGTGGAGCCTTTGGTATGATGAACGTTACGGGTGCTATTGAAGCGGGCTTGCAAGAACTAGTAGGCTGGAGTAATAAACATACACTCTATAAGAAAATTATCATTCCTTTCATCATCGTCATCTTTTCTATTGCAGGAGCCACTTTTGGTATGTCGGAAGAGGTGTTGGTATTTATTCTGGTCACAATCCCCATGGCAAAAGCAATGAAGCTGGATCCAATTGTGGGAGTTGCCATTCCATTTGTAGGGGCAGGAGTAGGCTTTGCAGGAGCAGTGAGTAATCCGTTTACGATTGGTATTGCACAGGCTATTGCTGAAGTTCCGTTGTTTAGTGGATGGCAGTACAGAATATTTATCTGGGCGGTATTTACAGCCATCGGTGTGGCTTATATTATGCGTTATGTAATGCTGATTTCAGCAGATCCATCAAAAAGTTTGATGCCTGGAAGTGTAGGTTCTGATGAGGAATTAAAAAGTGCTGAAAAAGTGCCGTTTACTTGGCAGAGAATGCTGGTTTTAATTCTTTTTGCATTGGGGATTGTCATGCTTGTTATTGGAGTAGCGAAGTATGAGTGGTATATGATTGAAATTGGAGGTTTATTCTTCGCAATAGGCGTGATCTCATGTTTGGTATGTGGTGTACATGTGGATAAAATCAGTGATGGTTTTGTGAAAGGATCCAAAGAGATGATGACAGCTGCATTAGTAGTCGCATTCTGCAAAGGAATTTTGATCATTGCCTCTGATGGAAAAATTATAGATACCGTTTTATATGGAATTGCCAATGTGGTCAATGGATTGCCAAAAGTAGCATCTATAGAAGCCATGTTTGTTTTTCAAAGTTTCTTAAATACGTTCTTGCCTTCTGGAAGTGGGCAGGCGGCATTGACAATGCCTATTATGGCACCACTGAGTGATTTATTGGGGATTTCCCGTCAAATTGCCGTTTTAGCCTTTCAATTTGGTGATGGTTTGACCAATCTGATTATCCCTACAAGTGGTGTGACAATGGGGGTGCTTTCGATTGCAAAAATTCCTTATGAGGTTTGGGTGAAATGGATGGGACCACTTCTTGCTATATTGATGTTGGTTGCAGGCGTTTTATTATTAGGTCCAATGTATTTAGGAATATGGTAGCAAAGTATCAAAAAGTATTAAGTTATAGCCTTAAAGGCCTTGCCGTACTTTTTGCTATTTATGCACTTTATCAGTTTTATTTTTATTCCCCTTGGGAAAAAGTAAGTATTCAATCTCCTTTCTTTCTGGTTGTTGCTTTTGCTTTAATGCCTTTGAATTGGTTATTAGAGTCTAAAAGGTGGCAAATTTTATTGAAGCCACTTTTTAATATTTCCCTTCTGAATGCCTTATTAGGAGTCCTTTCAGGATTGGGTGCATCATTTTTAGCAGGGAAAACCGTTGGGAGTGCATTGGGGAGGTATTGGGCGATACCCAAATCAGTAGACCGACAACAATCTGTAGGAGCCTTGTTTATAAGTCAGTTGACACAAGGAGTACATACATTCTGGATTGGAATACCCTGTACTTTATGGTTCCTAAGAAATCACATTATTCAGTTTCAAAATACATCTATTTTTATTGGATGTTTTGTCATCGTTGTTCCTCTTGTATTGTTTTTGATTAAGAAACTGTCTGAAAATGAAAAAGCTATCCATTTCTTTCAGCGTTATTTTCTTTTACTAAAAGAATATACAATTACACTCTTAGCCTCTACGCTGACATTAGGATTTATACGTTACTGTGTGTTCACATTACAATTTGTATTGATAATTCGCTCTATTGACCCATCAATACCTTTTCAGCTTCTTTTGCTTATCGTTCCAGTTATTTTTTTAATCAAAACTATCTCACCCAATTTAGGCGGTTTTTTGGATTTAGGAATTAGAGAATTGTCTACTTTATATATTTTTGAATATTTGGGATTAGACCCCAATACTGCACTTGTATCAGCGTTGATTATTTGGGGAATCAATATTTTACTTCCTTCAGTGATTGGTTTGAGTATTCGCTGGAAATTATAAATCTATGAAACTTTTTTTCTCATACTCGGATCTAAGTAAGGATCTGTAATGTGATCGATAAACTCTTTTGCCAATTTTGTCAACTTGGAAGTGTTATTTTCTCTGCCTAGTGTTATTGCGTTGTAGACTGCATAGGTTTTCCTGAAATTCATTCCCATCAACATTGCTGTTTGCTCAAAAGGCTTAATAAAATCTTCCATGGTGAAACTATTTGCAGTTACTCTTTGATAAGCTTCTTCGGGACCGCCAACGGTAACAGCTGTGAGGAGCTCTTTTCCTTTTAATTTATTGCCATTAATTCCAAAAGCAAATCCATGATCTAGTACATTTTTAATATAGTTCTTTAAAATAGGAGACATATTATACCAGTGTAAAGGAAATTGAAGGACAACTCTGTCAGCTCTCAATAAAGCATTTTTTTCAAAGTGAATGTCAATATTTCCATCAGGATACAACTCATTGAGCGGATGGAAATCAATAACACAGATTTTTTTAATCTCTTCAACGAATCTTTTGTTGATGATGGATTGGTTATAGTTTGGGTGAGCAAAAACAACTAAGATATTCATGGTTTTGGGTCATTGAGTAGTGATTAGGTTTAACGTATTGTATTAAAAATGGATGTATCACGCAAAAACCTTAACAATAAATCTTACTTCAAGTCTATAAAAAAATAAGATATTACTATGGCTTATTGACAAATGGAAATTATATTAATAGGGAAACTATTGATGAAATATATAAACAATTGATTATGAAACCTTCATGGACCAATTTTCACAGCCATACCTTTTACGATGATGGTAAATCACCTTTAGAAGACTATATAATTGCGGCGATTGAGCAAAATGTGAAATCTTATGGATTCTCTACGCATTCACCTGTTCCGTTTCCTTCTACATGGAATATGAAAATGGAAAATTATCGTGAATACTTAGCTGAAATTGATCGTCTCAAAGAAAAATACAAAGGTCAGATACAGATTTATGCAGGATTAGAAGTGGATTATATTGAGGGAAGATGCGGTGTGCATAATTTTAGAGAATTAGATTATTCAGTGGGGTCAGTGCACTATGTCAATCAGTTTGAGGATGGAAATTACTGGGAGATTGACTACACAAAAACGCATTATGATAAAGGATTGCAGGAGATTTTTGGAGGAAGTATACAAAGAGCCTTCCAAAGATATGTGGACTTAAATATCAAAATGATTGAAGAGGATACACCTACAGTATTAGGGCATTTGGATAAAATGAAAATGCACAACTCTACGGGTAAATGGTTTGAGGAAAGTGAAGAATGGTATCAGGAATTAATTGAAAAATACCTTGAAGTTATCAAAGCCAAAAACATTATTGTAGAAGTGAATACTAGAGGTTTTTACAAAGGCTATTCACAACTGTACCCTAGTCCGTGGATTTTAGAAAAAGTACTCGAAAAAAATATACCAATTACCTTAAGCTCTGATGCTCATACTACAGCAGAAATTACCAAAGGTTTTGCAGAGACAGCATTACAACTTAAAGAAATAGGATTCAAAACCATGCATGTACTATGGGACGGAGAATGGCAACCTTTCCCATTTGATGAAAAAGGCGTTTACCTGCCTTAATATCCTCGGTTAGTATTTTACAAATTGACCCAGATTCACTTTTTCCTTGGAAGGGGAAGCAATGTAGCTTTCTAAAGCAAATGTAGAAGATTCAAAAGCGATCTCCTTCCATGGAATTTCATCCAGCTCAAAAAAGCGTACTTCCAAACTTTCAGAAGTAGTCGCTTCATATTCCTCTGAAGTTAAATCCACTAAGAATAAAAGGTACACCTGATTAAAATTAGGAAGTGAAAATACCGTATGTAAGCGGTTGACTTCACCTTTGGCACCAGTCTCTTCAAAGAGTTCTCTCAATGCTCCATCCTCAGGGCTTTCCCCATTTTCTAAAAATCCCGCAGGAAGGTTCCAGAAACCATAACGCGGTTCAATAGCTCTTTTTGCCAATAATACTTTCCCTTCATACATAGGAACGCATCCCGCTATGATTCTTGGGTTTTGATAATGTATAGTATCACAATTTGGGCAGTAATAGCGGTGCTTATGATCCCCTTCTGGAATAATATATTCTAAATCTCCATTACCGCAATTGCTACAGAATTTCATAGTTTGATGTATGATTAAGTAAGACTGAATTTGACTTGAGTGTTGGTTTGGTTCCCAGTTTTCTTTAATGGGAGAAGCCAAACTTACTCTAAATTATAAAAAACTTTACAGAATAAAGAAAACTAATTTTTAATCCAAACGAAAGTAACTACTTTTGACTTCGATTATAGACACTCATTAAATTAAACAGAGTACCACGATATAAGTTTTCGTAGCATTTAATAATCGATCATTATTTCTAAGTACTAAATACACAAAACATAAAGTAATCAGGTATGTCTAAAAACGTAATACGTAAAAAGGACTCATTAGAGTACCATGAACAGCCTATTCCGGGTAAAATTGAAGTAATACCAACTAAAAAGACCAAAACACAACGTGACCTTTCTTTAGCTTATTCTCCAGGTGTGGCAGATCCATGTTTGGAAATTGCAGAAAGAAAGGAAGATGTTTATAAATATACAGCTAAGGGTAACTTAGTGGGAGTAGTTTCCAATGGTACAGCCGTTTTAGGTTTAGGAGATATTGGTCCTGAAGCCTCTAAACCTGTAATGGAAGGTAAAGGTGTATTATTCAAAATCTTTGCAGGTATCGACGTTTTTGATATTGAATTAGACGCCAGAGATCCAAAGAAATTTATTGAAGCATGTAAGACTTTAGAGCCAACTTTCGGTGGTATCAACCTTGAGGATATTAAAGCACCAGATTGTTTTGAAATCGAGCAGACTTTAAAGAAGGAAATGAACATTCCTGTCATGCATGATGATCAGCATGGTACGGCTATCATTTCTGGTGCTGCTTTATTGAATGCCGCTGAAATTATCGGTAAAGACTTAAAAGATTTGAGAGTGGTAGTGTCAGGTGCAGGTGCATCGGCAGTATCATGTATTAATATATTCTTTGAATTAGGAGTTCAAAGAGAGAATGCCATTGTTTGTGACAGTAGAGGTGTCATCCGTAAAGACAGAGAAGGTTTAACGGGTAACAAATTAGATTTAGCTACTGACATCGATGTTCACAATTTAGAAGAAGCATTAGTAGGAGCAGACGTTTTCTTAGGATTGTCTAAAGGAAATGTGATGACTGCTGAGATGTTGAAATCTATGGCTGAGAACCCTATCGTTTTTGCATTGGCGAACCCTACGCCAGAAATCGCATACGATTTAGCGATGAGTACTAGAGATGATGTAATGATGGCTACAGGTCGTTCTGATCATCCTAACCAAGTGAACAACGTATTAGGTTTCCCATATATTTTCAGAGGAGCTTTAGATGTTAGAGCGACTGAAATTAATGAGGAAATGAAATTGGCTTGTGTTAGAGCGATTGCAGAATTAGCGAAAGAGCCAGTGCCAGAAGCAGTAACTCAAGCTTACAATGTAGACCGTTTGATTTTTGGTAGAGACTACTTTATTCCAAAACCATTAGATACTCGTTTATTGACAACAGTAGCACCAGCAGTTGCTCAAGCCGCTATGGACAGTGGTGTAGCTCAAGCTACTATTGATGATATGGAAGCTTACAAAGAGGAGCTGATCCAAAGAATGGGTACTGGTAATGACATTATGCGTCGTTTAGGTGTGAAAGCCAAAAATGCTTGCAAGCGTGTGGTATTTGCTGAAGCAGATAATCCGCATGTATTGAGAGCTGCGCGTATTGCCATGGATGAAGGTATTATTGAGCCAATCTTATTAGGACGCCGTTCGAGAATCAAAGCGATGATCGAAGCATTGGAATTGGATGAATTGATGAATGCAGAAATTCTAAATCCAAGATCTGATGACAGTAAAGAGAAGCGTGAAGAATACGGTCAGAAATTCTATGCGAAACGTCAGAGAATGGGTACTACACTCTATGAAGCTCATGACTTAATGAGTAAGCGAAGTTATTTTGCTTCAATGATGGTAGAACAAGGTGATGCTGACGCAATGATTGCCGGTATTCACCGTAACTATATTTCATCATTAGCACCTTCACTTCGTGTAATCGGTACTGTAGATGACAAGCCAGTAGCTACAATGTATATGGTATTGACCAACAAAGGACCATTATTCTTCGCAGATACAACGATGATCGAGAACCCTACAAAACAAGAAATTGTAGAGATCACTGAAGCTGTGACTAAGAGAGTAAAAGAATTCTTTAAGTTGGAGCCAAGAGTTGCATTGCTAAGTTATTCTAACTTTGGAGCATCGAAGAAAGGTGATGACGCTTCTAAGATGAGACAAGCAAGAGAAATCTTGAAGGAAAGAAATCCTAACTTGGTAGTGGATGGTGATATCCAAGCTGACTTTGCATTGAACCCAGAGAAGACGAAGACCAACTTCCCATTCTCAGAGTTAGCAGAAAAATCAGCCAACGTTTTAATCTTCCCTAACCTTTCATCTGCAAATATTGCATTGAAAATGTTAGAAGAAGTTTCTGATTCAACTGTTGTTGGTCCAATTGTAATGGGTATGAAAAAACCTGCCCATGTTCTTGAAATGGGAGCCAATGTACAGCAAATTTTGGATATGATTACAATTGCAAATCTTGATGCACAAAATCAAGTTTAATTTGAAATAACAATCAAGTCAGATGATCAAAACTAATTTGGAATCTGACTTGATTTTTCTTCAATAAAAGGATGAATAAGTGTAAATTATATACTTTTTTTATTTTGAAAAAAGTAATGCAAGTCACCATAATTAAAAGGCTGATTCTATCTTTTTTGTAATGAAAACATACTTAAAAAGGGATATTTATAAGAAATATCCCTTTTTCTTTTGAAATATTTATTTTCCTCCTTAAAATTGCATGAGACCATAGGATAATGGTCTTTTCATTTTTACTATTAGTATAGTAAATCGATAGGGAATAAGATATAAAACTAGTAATATACTCATCATGCGTAGCTTTAGAACCGAACTTGAAAACCCAGTAGTGGAGCAGGATATCTTAGATTTAGAGAAGAAAATCAGATTGTTTCATGAGGGAAATATTGATGACGAAAAATTCCGTAGCCTTCGTTTAGCGAGAGGTGTTTATGGTCAGCGTCAGCCTGGTGTACAAATGATTCGTATTAAGATACCTTACGGTAAATTGACAATGAGACAATTGAACCGTATTTGTGAGGTTTCTGATACGTACTCTAATGGTAAATTGCATATCACTACACGTCAGGATATTCAAATTCACTACGTTTCTTTAGATGATGCTCCACAATTATGGGCTGAGCTAGAGAAGGACGAAGTTACATTAAGAGAGGCTTGTGGTAACACAGTAAGAAACATCACTGCTTCAGAAAAAGCAGGTATTGATGCAGAAGAGCCATTTGATGTAACTCCTTATGCTCACGCTACATTTGAGTACTTCTTAAGAAATCCTATCTGTCAAGAGATGGGACGTAAGTTCAAAATCGCATTCTCTTCATCAGAAGCAGATACAGCTTTTGCATTTATTCATGATGTTGGAGCTATTCCGGTAGTAAAAACAATTGATGGTGAGGAAAGAAGAGGTTTTAAAGTACTAATCGGTGGTGGTTTAGGTGCACAGCCTTACATCGCTGAAACTGCTGCTGAGTTTATGGAAGAGGAAAAATTAATTCCTTTCATTGAGTCATTAGTAAGAGTATTTGACCGTCATGGTGAGCGTAACCGTAGAATGAAAGCAAGAATGAAGTTCTTGTTACAGGATATCGGTAAAGAAGAATTATTACGTTTAGCAGAAGAGGAAAGAAAATCATTGAAAAACCAAGAGATTTGGGTAGACAGATCTAAAGTGGATTCAGTAGTTCTTCCTCAAGAACACGCTGCTGTTGAAGTAGAAGTAACGGACGAAGCGAAATTCCAAAAGTGGAAAGAAGCGAACGTATTTGCTCAAAAGCAAGAAGGTTTCTACGGTATCTTAGTTCGTTTGACTTTAGGTAACTTTGATACAAAGACAGCTAGAGAATTAATCAAAATCGTAGAGAAGTATACTGCTGACGATTTTAGATTAACAATCCGCCAAGGTATCTTATTAAAGTACGTTCGTGAAGCTGATTTGAAAGCGATCTACAATGAGTTAGATAAAATCGGTTTTGCTGAACTAGGGTACGATACTACAGCAGATATCACAGCTTGTCCAGGTACTGATACTTGTGTATTGGGTATCTCATCAAGTACTGGTATTGCTAGAGTTTTAGAAGATTTAGTAAAAGTAGAATATCCTGACTTAGTGACGGATGATACTTTCAAAATAAAAATCAGTGGGTGTCCTAACGCATGTGGTCAGCATACGATCGCTCAATTTGGTATTCACGGTAGTTCGTTGAGAAACAAGGCGAACAAAATGTTATTGCCAGCAGCTCAAATCTTATTGGGTGGTGGTTTTGACAGTACAAACACTCCTCATATTGCAGATAAAGTGATCAAGATTCCTAGTAAGAGAATCGAAGATGCTTTCAGAATTGTAGTAGACAACTATGATGAAAACTCAACAGAAGGAGAGTACTTTGTAGATTATTACAAGCGTCAAGGTAAAGATTACTTCTATGATATCTTAAAGCCATTGGCAGTATTGGATGATCTTACACCAGAAGATTACTTGGATTGGTACACTGAAGAAGATAAATTCCAATTGCATAAAGCAGTAGGTGAGTGTGCAGGTGTAATCATTGACTTAGTTCAAACATTGATCTTCGAAGCAGAGGAGAAAGCAGGTTGGGCAGAAGAGGCCTTCAAGAAAGGTTTATTTGCTGATGCGATCTACCATGCTTACAGTAGCTATGTAAACGCAGCGAAAGCGTTGCTTTTAGATAAAAAGGTAAAATTAAACAGCCACATGACGGTGATCAACCGTTTTGCAGAACACTATGATGCTCAGTTCAATTTTGCTGAAGGTTCATTTGTTGATCATGTATTAAGAATCAACAAAAGCGAACCATCAGAAGAGTTTGCTAAACAGTACATTGAAGAGGCGAAAGTATTCTTAAATGACGTTTCAAACTTAAGAAAAGAGGATTTAGCGACTGAAGACGCCTAGATACTACTATACCCCTGATTGACTTTTATGTCAGTCGGGGGACATTTAATCTATCAACAAACGAACACCAAGCGAATCACTATGACAAAGACTATACAACCAGAATTGACCCTTGTTGGGGCAGGGATTGGAGATCCGGATTTGATTACGGTAAAAGGGATGAAGGCACTAAGAAGAGCAGATGTGGTTTTGTATGATGCTTTGGTCTCAGAGGAACTCTTGGAATATGCACCCCAAGCAAAGAAAGTATATGTTGGTAAAAGAGTAGATCAGCATTCTTTCAAGCAAGAAGAAATCAATCGTCTGATTGTATCTCATGCAATTGGTGGTGGACATGTAGTTCGTTTGAAAGGAGGAGATCCATATGTTTTTGGTAGAGGGCATGAAGAAATGCTTTATGCACAGAAACATGGTATCAGAGTAAATTTAGTGCCAGGTATTAGTAGCTCGGTAGCTGCACCTGCATTACAAGGGATTCCTGTAACAAGAAGAGGAGATAGTCAAAGTTTTTGGGTAATCACTGGAACAACAAAAGAAGGTGATGTTTCTAAAGATATAGCATTAGCTGCTCAATCTTCAGCAACAGTAATCATCTTGATGGGTACTAAAAAGATCGATCAGATCATGGATAGTTTTAAAGTGGCAGGGAAAGAAAATACACCTGTAGCCATTATCCAAAATGCTTCAACTCCTGAAGAGAGAATAGGTATAGGTCATGTTCATGATATCGCTGATATTATGAGAAGAGACAATTTAGGGTCTCCTGCAGTAATAGTAGTAGGTGATGTGGTTAGGCATCACACCAAATATCCAAATAGACTTTCAGATGTAGTGGTAAACGCTACAGTCAATGCATAATAAACAATCAGTGCGTACGTGGCGTTGTGTGTTTTAATTTATCAATTAGAGACATACATCGGTTAGTGGTTCAACAGTGTCGTTGCGTACCGCTGATGGTTTTGACTCATTTTATTTTTATAAGAGAGCAGGATATAGTTTCCTGCTTTTTTTATTTCCCTTATTTTTGGAGTAAGTAGTATTTATTTCATTGAAAACCTTAAACACTACTCACTCAATATAGTTGTATAGACGAAAAGATTTTTAAAACTAAAAATACTTCCTATTATGAATCATATGTTTCCCATATTTATAAAGATGTCAGAAATCTCTACACTTATAGTAGGAGGTGGTAATGTAGGACATGAAAAATTAGAGGCCATATTGAAAAACAGCCCTAACGCTGTAGTATCGGTAGTTTCTATTGACTTTGGAGAAGCGTTATTGGATTTAGCCAAAGATTTTCCTAATGTAACTTTGCATAAGAAAGCATTTGAGTTTTCAGATTTAGATCCTCATCATATCGCTTTATTGGCTACGGATGATTACGGTTTGCATGTTGAGATTCAAAAGGAAGCCAACAAAAGAAAAATGTTGGTCAATGTAGCAGATACACCAGATTTATGTGATTTCTATTTAGGGTCAGTAGTAACAAGAGGAGATTTGAAGATTGGTATTTCCACGAATGGTAAATCACCAACTTTAGCTAAACGTATGAGAGAGTTTTTAGAAGATGCTCTTCCGAATGAAACACAACAATTATTGGATAACCTTAGAACGATCCGAGACAAACTGAAAGGTGATTTTGCTTTTAAAGTGAAAAAGCTAAACGATATCACCCAGCAGGTTTTTGATAAAAAAGAATAAAAACCAAAGAACACAATGATTTAAAAATTTAAGTTATTGTGTTTTTTTATGCCGTTTTTTCCCCTGTTTAAAAGAAGTTTTCATCATTTTTTAATGATAGCAAATACAAACACTACAATAGAATAGCTGATATTAAATCCGTAACTTTGTAAGCATTACTCTTCAAATATTTTAAACAAACAAAAATGAAATTGCCTTTACTACTTATCCTCTTGCTTTCAATCAGCATATCATTTGCACAAGACAATAATGGTGTTGATGCTTATAATTCTACTATTAATGAATATTTCGTAGAGGAGTTTAATGATGCTCAAAATCCATGGGTTGGATATACTTATGAAGATGAAGATGCTGTACATTATGAGTTTCATAATGGATTATCATATTTGATGTCTTATGGAGAGGAAACCCCTGCGATAAAGATGATCTCAGGCCTAGGTTACACTAAACTGGATAATTACATACTAGAGAGTACAGTTCATTTTTTGAGTGGAGAAGGAGAAAATGCTAACGATATGTTTTGGGGAGGGGCGTCAGATTTTTCATCTGGTTTTAGAATGGGATTCAATGCAGAAGGGCAAGTACATGCTATGAAGTTAGAGGACGGTTATTGGGTAGATCTCTTGCCTTGGACGGATAACCCTTATCTGGAATACGATGATTTTAATATTCTTGCTGTAGAGAAAATTGGTAGTGAATATCACTTGTTTGTCAATGATGATAATTTCTTTAGCTTCAAAGCTGAACCGATTCCCTCAGACCATGATCTTACAGGCTTTGTAGCAGATGGAACTTCCATAGCTTTAGATGAATTTATAGTCTATGAAGTCATTACCAAATCACCAATTCAACAGGAAACTGCAACCAATGCTCAGATAGAAACCAAGCATTATGCGTCAGTTCAAACTACGGTTTCTACTCCAGCACCCAAAAAAGAAGAGGCAACAAGTGATACTAGAGGATTGAAAGTGATTAAAGATAATAAAGGTGCTTCAGCAGATGTGAAAGGGAATTACTATGCTTTAATTATAGGGGTGCAGAATTATACCCATAATTCCATTAAAGATTTACAATTCCCGATACGAGACGCAAAACTGTTTAGAGAGATTTTAGTGTCTAAGTATAGTTTCGCTCCCAATAATATTGTCTTTTTAGAAGACCCCAACCGTTCTCAGATTTATAAGGCCTTTAATCAATTAAGAAGCCGAATTACTGAAAATGATAACTTGATCATCTTTTATGCAGGACATGGCTATTATGATGAGAATGTAAAAGAAGGTTATTGGTTGCCTTCAAATGCTGAAGAAGGAGATGATTCAGGTTGGATTGCTAATTCTGGTTTAAGAACTAAAATTGATGCTATTCATTCGAAGCATACTTTATTAATATCTGATGCTTGTTTTGGTGGAAGTATTTTTAAACCTTCTCGTTCGGCATTTTCGGATGCAGGAAGAAGTATTGTACAATCCTATAAAAAGGTAAGTAGAAAAGGAATGACAAGCGGAACACTGAAAACGGTTCCAGATGAAAGTGTTTTTATGAAATACTTATTGAAAGCATTAAAAGAAAACAATAAAAAATACATGACGGCTTCTTCTTTGTTTTATAGTTTTAATGAAGCTGTGGGGAATAACAGCTATAATGTACCTCAATTTGGTGTGCTTTTTCAGGTAGGTGATGAAGGAGGACAGTTTGTTTTTATCAACCCAAAAGGAACAACAGGCAATTAATTATTTGATTTAAGTATTTTAATTGATGTGTTATTGTTTGATCATGAAGATAAGGTAACAATAAAGTAAAAGAAGAAATATAGCACTCGTGTATTCTCTAATTAATTCATTTACAGTTTACTATAAATACATCACTAAGTTGCTTACTTCTTGTAATATTAGCAAGTACTAGGAAAGAGGAAAAAAGATAAGGTAAAATTTTCATTTTCTTTTGTCTTAGTACTTATGATATAAAGTTTGGAAACCCAACGTGCTAATATATTATGAAAAGCAATACTTATGACTTGATTGTAGGAGGGGCAGGAATAGTAGGACTATCACACGCTTTAGCGGCTGTCAAAAAAGGATTGAAGGTGGCCGTTATTGAAAGAACACCTAAACCTATGGGAGCTTCTGTCAGAAATTTTGGCTTCTACTGGCTTATCGGACAACAAAATGGTGAACATTTTGACCTTGCTTTGAGAAGTAGAGAGGTATGGTTGGAAATGATTCAAGAAGCAAAAATATGGGCCAGAAAAAGAGGTGCACTGTTTTTAGCCAATTCAAAAACAGAAGCTGATGTGCTGGAAGAGTTTCATACATTGACACAGCATGAAGCTTATGAAACTACGCTTTTGAGCCGTGAACAGATGGGAAAATACATTCCGTCATTATCATCCTCCAGCATTGAGACAGGACTTTTAAGTACTACCGAAATTCAAGTATCTCCTTTTCAAGCCATTTTTCAGCTGATAGAATATCTGAAATTCAAAGGGGTGGATATTTTCTTCTCAGAACCTATTTTGCATGTGACTTCAGGAGAGGTGATAACAAGTGCAAGAACACTGACGGCCAATAAAGTGCTTTTATCCACAGGAAGTGATATTTATAGTTTATTTCCTGATGAAATCAAAAAACAGAATACTACACTTTGTTCACTTCAAATGATGAAGTTGAAAGTACATGATAAATCGAAACTGCCTAAACTTCCTATCGCTACAGGAACTTCATTGATACATTCTCCTTCTTTTAATATTTGTCCTTCAATAGACAAGCTTAGAGAACAAATCAGTGTCAAATCACCATTACTAAATGAGTGGGGTATTAATTTGATGATAGGCACTACTCCAAGTAAGGATGTGATTTTGGGAGATTCTCATGAGTATGGTGCTGAAAAATTCAAGAACAATAATGAAATCAATGAGCTTTTGCTTACTGAAATGAAAGGCATAGTTGAATTAGGTGAATTCAAAGTACATGAAACTTGGAATGGGACTTACCTAAAAACGGAGGGTAAACCCTATTTTCATTCAGAAGTGGAAGAAAATGTTCATTTAGTAAACGGTTTAGGGGGTAATGGAATGACTATTTCATTTGGTTTGGCTGAAAAGCATATCAATGAATGGATGGGGGTTGGTGAATTGCCTAAAGCTGAAATGATATAAGAGCATTTTTGAAACATCTCTTTTGAAATGTATATTGATAAGAACCAAGCCGAATATAGTATTCAACTATTCTCGGCTTGGTTCTTTGCGTAAAAAAGGTTCAAGGTAAAATATACTTTGAACCTTGTTGAAAACAATAATAATGAAAGTAGATAGGTTATATGGAAATTAACTCATTGATCATATTTTATGAATATACTTTCAGCATTACCTCTTAGCGATTAAAGTAATACAATACACATAATATACCTCAATCAAAATTCCATCGGTAATACATAACATGAATACCTTTATGAGGTGTTCAAATGTTTTTATATATATTCTTACTCTAAAAAGGGAAAAGTGAGCCTGTAACCCCTACAGGAAATCTATAAAAACTTCAAAATATTCACATTAAAAGAACTTGTTGTATTTAAATAATATAATTTCTTAAATATTTCACTAAAGTGTGAAATTTACGTTTAAATTATTAGGGTTGTAATTCTCTATAGTTTATTTTTGTGTTACCATATCTTAAACACAGACAATATAAATATCAAATAAAATGAATCAGTTCAATTCAACATTATTGGATACAATTCCTTTTGAACTTGATTTCAAGTGGAGTTTGAAAGTAAAACAAGGAATGGCACATGCCGCTACTTTTGCCTTTAGAGTTCTAAGTGACGACGTTTATGAAAGTCGTGAGAGAACGGAAAGTATTATAAGAGAACTATTAAGTAACTACCGTTTCAGAGAAGATTTTCAAATTGAAGATGTTAATCACGATGAGCTTGTAGTTTATAAGACAGTAGTAGGGCAAAGGCCTGAGGATTTGAATAGGAAAATGGAGCTTTTCAAGAAATGGGTGAAACAAGCACAGCAAGATGCCCGTTTATCAATGAGAAAGTTCACACCGACATTGTAGAAAAATTATAGATAAAGTATATAAAAACTGTTTCAGTCTTGGAGCAGTTTTTTTTTGTGCCAATGTTGTTTTGGATCATAAAACATCAAATTCAGTACTTTTTTAAGTAAATACGTAAAAATAAGTATAAAATTAAGTAATATTTTTTTGATCTAATTACTTATAAGTAGATGTACTTAATGAGTGTTAATAACTGAAATTCAGAATGTTATAAATTTATTTCTGTTAAATGGCAGTTTTTTATTTGTTTAAAAAACATGTTTTTTTATGAAAAATACCGTTTATATTCTTTCAGGATCGGTCTAAGTTTGCGTATAATCTAAGTATAATTACTTAAACACTTCAATCAGTTTAACAAACTTAAGGCTAATGAAAAAGTTTATTTACGCTATCGTATTGCTATTAGGTGTAGGATTCCAAGCTACTGCACAAGAGTTCAAAATTTCAGCAGAAATTAGACCACGTTCTGAATTAAGAAATGGTTTTAAGAAGTTGAGAACAGATACTCAAGAACCTGCTTTCTTTACAGAGCAGAGATCAAGATTAAACCTTGATTATAAGTCGGACAAATTTACAATGAGATTATCATTACAAGATGTTCGTATTTGGGGTTCAACAAATCAGATTTATAAGACTGATCCAAATGCTTTAACAAACATTTCTGAGGCATGGGGACAGTACAATTTCACAGAGAAATTTAGTTTGAAAGTAGGTCGTCAAATGATCTCTTATGATAACCAAAGATTCTTAGGTGGATTAGAATGGGCACAACAAGGTAGAAGACATGATGCTGCTTTATTTATTTACAATGATAAAGCATCTAAATTCCAAGTTCACGCAGGTTTTGCATTTAACCAATCAGGTTTCGAGCCAGGTAAATTAGTTGGAAACGATTACTTAGGTGTAAATAGCTATAAGTCATTCCAATACTTATGGGCACACAAAGACTGGGAAAAAGGTAAAGCTTCAGCTTTAGTATTCAACGACGGTTACCAATATGGTGCTACTTCTGACAGTGTTTCTCAAAGACAAACTATTGGTTTAGTAGGTAGCAGATCATTCGGTGCTTTAACAGTAGCAGGTGAAGGTTACTACCAAACGGGTTCTTTAGGAATGTCAGACGTTAACGCTTACTTATTAGACTTGAACCTTACTTTAAAGACAAAAGTTACTCCAATCACTTTAGGTTACCAAGTATTATCAGGTAATGATGTGACTTCTGCTGAAAACAACGCTTTCGCACCGTCTTATGGTACTAACCACAAATTCAACGGTTTCATGGATTACTTCTACGTAGGTAACGGTCATGGTAACGTAGGTCTTCGTGATATCTACTTAAACACTGCATTCAAAGTTGCTAAAGGTACTTTCAAAGTTCAATTACACCAATTCATGGCTGATCAAACGAAATATGGTTCAGGAGATGCTCCAATGGAATTAGATGGTTCAAACTTAGGTACTGAAGTCGACTTAATCTACGCTAAATCACTTGGGAAAGATGCTTCATTAGTAGTGGGTTACTCTCAAATGTTCGCTACAGACAACATGGTAGCTCTTAAAGGCGGTAACAAAGACTTGATCAACAACTGGGCATTCGTAATGCTAACATTCAAGCCAACATTATTTACTTCTAAAGTATCTAAATAATCAATAAAAAATCTTATTACTCATGAAAAAGTTCAACTCATTCATCTCATCGCTTGTAGCGTTGTCTCTTGCAGGGATGCTATTCAACTGCAGTGGTGCAAAATCTTCATCAGAAACTCAAAATTCTGTAACTGTAGCAGCTGAAGAATCATCAACAAATCAACTTGATATTGAAAAGCCACAATTAACTTTCGGTTTCATCAAGTTAACAGATATGGCTCCTTTAGCAATCGCTAAAGAACTAGGATACTTCGAAGATGAAGGATTATTCGTAACTATCGAAGCTCAATCAAACTGGAAAAACGTATTGGACCGTGTGATTGATGGTGAATTAGATGGTTCTCATATGTTGGCAGGTCAGCCAATCGCAGCAGGTGCTGGTTTTGGTCGTCAAGCAGACTTAGTAACTTCATTCTCAATGGACTTGAATGGTAACGGTATCACAGTATCAAACGATGTTTGGTCGAAGATGAAAGCTAACGTTCCAATGAAAGATGGTAAGCCAGTTCACCCTATCAAAGCTGACGCTTTAGTACCAGTAATCAAAGAGTACAAAAACGACGGTAAAGCTTTCAAAATGGGTATGGTATTCCCAGTTTCTACGCACAACTATGAAATTCGTTACTGGTTAGCAGCAGCAGGTGTTCACCCAGGTATGTATACTAAAGAAAACATTCAAGGTCAAGTAGATGCAGACGTATTATTATCTGTAACTCCTCCGCCACAAATGCCAGCTACATTAGAAGCAGGAACTATCTACGGTTACTGTGTAGGTGAGCCTTGGAACCAGCAAGCGGTATTTAAAGGAATTGGTGTTCCTGTGACTACAAACTACGATATCTGGAAAAACAACCCAGAAAAAGTATTCGTAATGACAAAAGAATTTACTGAGAAATATCCAAATACTTCAGTAGCGGTAACAAAAGCATTAATTAGAGCAGGTAAGTGGTTAGATGAGCCAGGAAACAGAGCAAAAGCTGTTGGTATCTTATCAATGCCAGAATACGTAGGTGCTGATTCAGTAGTAATCGCTAACTCAATGACAGGTACTTTCGAATTTGAGAAAGGTGACAAGCGTTCAATGCCTGACTTCAACGTATTCTTCCGTCATCACGCAACTTACCCATTCTATTCAGATGGTGTGTGGTTCCTAACTCAAATGAGAAGATGGGGTCAAATTCCTACAGCGAAAGCGAAAGGATGGTATGACGAAACGATCAAAGATATCTACAGACCTGATATCTGGTTAAAAGCAGCTAACCTATTAGTAGAAGAAGGTCACTTATCTAAGTCTGACATTCCTCAAACTGACGGTTACAAAGCTCCAACAAAAGACTTTATCGATGGAAAACTATTTGATGGTAAAGACCCACTAGGTTACATCAATAGCTTCGAAATAGGTAATAAAGACGAAGCAATGTAATAATCATTCTTCAAAGTTAGATTGTACAAGGGAGGTGCAGGACTTACACCTACATGTAGTACTGCATCGCCCTTATCATCCATTCTACTTCTACTAAACTGACATAATTATAATAATCAATTACAAAAGGAACTAAAAGAATAATACTATCATGAAAGAGAGAATACTGCAATTAACCGGAATCCAAGCTTTTCTAGCACCATGGATTAGTGTCTTCAAAGGTGAGGAAGTACAGAAAAATGTACAAGCGTTGTTAAAATCTTATATCTATCCACTTTTATCTATTTTATTATTTATTGGTATCTGGCACGCAAGTGCATCTTACTTATTTAACAAAGAGGCAACAGCAAAGATTGAAAAAGCAAGAGCAGAAAGAGGTGACGCAGGGGCATTAGAAATGCAAAACTGTATCATATCAGGTGATGTAAGCTGTATGCCAAACACATTGCCATCTCCAGCGACAGTATGGGATGCATACCTTTCATTATTAGCAGATCACAAGATTATCTCAGCAAAGAAAGAAGCATTTGATTTAAAAGTAGCTAAAACAAACGAAAAAAGAATTGCAAAAGGTCAAGACCCTATTACTTATACAGGTAGACCTTCATTTGTAGATCAAATCAAAACAAGTTTGAAAACAGTATTCGCAGGATTTTTACTAGCAGCGTTTATTGCTATTCCTATCGGTATTATAATTGGTTTGAGCACAACTTTAAGAACTTCATTTAACTGGTTAATCCAGATTTTAAAGCCAGTATCGCCAGTAGTGTGGTTATTATTAGTATTTATGATCGTGAAGACAGTAATGTCTGACTCGGATATGGATAAATCGTTTATGATTTCATTTATCTCAGTAGGTTTATGTTCAATGTGGGCAACACTTGTCAACACAAGTATGGGTGTTTCTACGGTAGATAAAGACTTCGTAAACGTCGCTAAAGTATTGAAACTTAGCATCGGTCAAAACATTTTCAAAGTAGTATTGCCATCGTCACTTCCAATGATTTTCACAGGATTGAGAATTACACTTTCAGTAGCATGGATGGTATTGATTGCGATTGAATTATTAGCACAGTCACCAGGATTAGGTTCATTTGTTTGGGAAGAATTCCAAAACGGTGCAAGTGATTCAAATGCGAAGATCATCGTAGCCATGTTCGTGATCGGTATGATTGGTTTTATGTTAGATAGAATCATGATGGTAGTTCAAAAAATGATGTCATTTAACAAGTAATTCCTATGGCGTACTTAGAATTGAAAAACGTAAGCAAGGCTTACGGAACCGGAAAAGATAGAGTAGAAGTCTTAAAAGATATCAACTTAACGATTGAGGAAGGTGAGTTTGTGGCCATCGTAGGTTTTACCGGTAGTGGAAAAACAACCTTAATCAACCTAATCAACGGATTGGAATTTCCTGATGAGGGAGAGGTACTTCTACAAGGAAAACCAATCACTGGCCCTGGTCCTGACAGGGGAGTAGTCTTCCAAAATTACTCATTGCTGCCATGGTTGACTGTGGCGCAGAATATTAAATTGGCGATTGACGAGGTGTATCCATCTGCTTCTAAAAAAGAAAAGAAAGAGATGATAGAGAAATACGTAGGGATGGTACATCTCTCTCACGCCATTGACAAATTACCTTCAGAACTTTCTGGTGGTATGCGTCAGAGGGTATCAGTTGCAAGAGCCTTGGCCATGAATCCTAAAATGTTATTGATGGATGAGCCTTTGAGTGCATTGGATGCCTTAACAAGAGGAACGCTTCAAGAAGAGATTGTCAACATCTGGGGTGAAGACAGAAAAACTTGTCTTCTGATTACTAACGATGTGGATGAAGGGATTGTAATGGCAGATAGAATCATTCCATTAAACCCAGGTCCTGAGGCAACACTAGGTCCTAATTTCAAGGTAGATCTTGCTCGTCCGAGAGTGATTGCAGAGATCAACAAAAACGATACTTACAAACACTTAAGAAACGAGATTCTGGAATACTTGATTGCTGTAGGAGCTTCAAGATCAGGCCAGAAAACGACTCAATATGAGTTGCCAGATTTAAAACCAGTGATGCCAGGGCGTATCAAATGGGGACTTAGAAAGAAAAAGGAAAAACTGGAGTACTTCTAGGCCAACAACATTTTCTAATTCATGTACAATCTAAATTTTTAAGAAGATGAGCGTTATTGCAAAAGATATTTTACAGCCTGAAATTATAGAGGATACAAGACCAGATATGTTGGTTTGTAAGGATATTGCTAAAATTTATCCTACTCCTAAAGGCGATTACACTGTATTATCAGATCTACAATTAACCATCAAGAAAGGTGAATTTATTTCGATAATCGGTCACTCAGGATGTGGTAAGTCAACGTTGTTGACGATGATCGCAGGTCTGAATGAAATCAGTAAAGGTGCTGTGTATGTAGACGGTGATGAAGTGAGAGGTGCAGGACCTGATAGAGCAGTAGTATTCCAGTCGCCAAGTTTATTCCCTTGGATGACAGCATTACAAAACGTAATGATCGGGGTGAAGCAAGTATTCCCTCATGCTACAAAAAAACAAAAACAAGACATTTGTAAGTACTACTTAGACAAAGTAGGCTTAGGAAATGATTTCAATAAAAGAGCTTCAGAGTTATCGCAAGGTATGCAACAGAGGGTAGGTATTGCTAGAGGTTTTGCATTAAAGCCAAAAGTATTACTACTAGATGAGCCTTTTGGTATGCTAGATTCACTTACAAGAGGTGAATTGCAGGACGTACTTCTTGAAGTTTGGCAAAAAGAACAAATTACAGCCATTATGGTCACTCACGACGTGGATGAATCCATTTTCCTTGCAGACAGAGTTATCATGATGACAAGTGGTCCTTTCGCAAAAATTGGTGATGAATTAAGAATCCCATTTGAAAGACCTCGTAATAGAGTAGACATTTTGGAACACCCTGACTATTATCAGTACAGAGGGTATTTGATGGACTTCTTAAATCATTAAGAATAGATATGCTCTTGTGTGTTTCGCACAAGAGCAATCTCTTTTTCTTTTAAGTGAGTTAAATACAACTTAGGCATCCGTAAAACCGATTAAATCAAACACCATGAAAATGCAATCTCACGACTACACTACTAAACTATGAACAAGTATCTATTAAAAAATCCGAAGAAAAGATTTACAGCGTCTTATGTCATTGCCCTTTCTATCATAGCTTTACTTAGTATTGCTAGTCAGATTGTGATTAGATCGGTTTTGAACAAGCAAGAAAAAGATGCTCGTGTAATTAACATTTCTGGTCGACAAAGGATGTTGAGTCAGAAAATCAGTAAGTTGGCACTTCAACTTGATAGGGCTGAAGATCCAGGTGAATTTGGTACAATCAAAAAGGAATTTGCTACAATCATTGATTTGTGGTCATCTTCTCATTATGGTTTAAGAGACCGTTTGCCAGAAATGGAGCTTCAAGGTGAAAACAGTGAAACTATCCAGCAAATGTTTGAAGGGATTTCACAGAATTTTGACCAGATGTTTGAAGCGTCTCAAAAAATCTTGAAATCAAGTAACTCTTATGAAATTGATGTTCAAGTATCGCAGATTTTGAGAAACGAAGGTTCATTTTTGAAGCAGATGAACACCATCACTTTCCAGTATGATCATGAGTCAACGGCAAGAATTCAGCAGGTAAAACTGATTGAGATGATTCTTTTAGGAATCACATTGCTGTCGATCTTCCTTGAAGCCTTTTTCATTTTCCGACCTGCTGTAATTGCCGTAGATCGTTATTTGAGAGAAACTATCAACAGAGGTTTAGCACTTCGTGAAGCACATGACAACTTATTGGCATCTGAGGAGAAAAAAGAGTCGGTGCAGAAAGAATTGTATGAACAGCTAGAGAAAAACCATGAACTTCAAGTCAATATCAATAGAGATCTTGAGTTGAAAATCAATGAAAGAACAAGAGAAATTCAGGAGAAAAACGAAGAGATTTTAGCACAAAGTACAGAACTGAAATCACAAAATGATTTACTGGCTACAGCCAATCAAAAAGTGACGGATAGTATTACTTATGCCACAAAACTTCAGTACTCTATCTTAGGATACAGACAAAATATATTAGAAAGTTTTAAAGATGGATTTATCTTAAATAAGCCGAAAGACATTATTTCAGGCGACTTCTACTGGTATTACCAAACGGAGGATTTAAGATTCTTGATTGTGGCAGACTGTACAGGACATGGTGTTTCGGCAGCCTTTATGACCATAATTGGTAATCTTTTATTGAATGACATTATTGTTAATCAGCAGATAAAATCGCCAAATGATATTCTTAGTCTTTTGGACATGGAACTGTATTCATTGATGAACTTAAGAAATTCCCAAAAAGTGTATGACGGAATGGATTTAGGTTTAGTCGTAATCAATGAACATCAAAGAATCATAGAATTCAGTGGTGCCAAAAGACCTGTATATTTTGTAGGAGCAGATAATAAAATTAATAAGATAGCCGGTTCGAAATCAACGATCGGTTATTCATCAAAAAATATTAAAAAGAGCTTTCAAACTGAAACCATCAACTACCAAGGTGGTGACAGATTGTACTTATCGTCAGACGGTTTTCAAGACCAATTCGGAGGAAATACAAATAGTAAGTTTATGCAGAATCGCTTGATCGAATCACTAAACAGAACCATGAATTATCCAATGGAAAAACAAAAGAAAGTGCTTGAAGGCGTCTTCGATAAATGGAAAGGAAACAACGCGCAGACAGATGATGTTCTAATTGTAGGAGTAGAACTGTAACTGCTGTAATTGATTATTTTATTGATTTGTAATTATGATCACCTGCTTCATGTTATTGGAGCGGGTGTTTTTTTGTCTTCTGATTTTTAGTTGAATAACTATTTCTGTACCTTCCTCAATTCCCTAAAATATAGAAATAAAGGTAACCCTGCAGAAACCCCAATTGAGAGCGTAGCCAAAATTGAAAACCAATAGTACTTTACTTTTTTCCTGTCATTCAAAATGAATACAATTAATACCACTGCAGAAATGATTACATCATACCCAAAAAACGACTGATATTAGTAGCGAATAATTCCTCAAAAAATAAAGACATATTCAATCCATTGCTGAGTAGGAAAGCAATTAATTCGTAATAGGGAACCACGGTTCCTATGATAAAAAGGAGAAGGTACAATGTGGAAGTTTTCATGCAGTTTAAATTGTTATTCTATATCAAAGACATGGTTTTACCCATGCATAAATATCTCAAATCCAAGAGAAAAAATCTAGGAATATACGGGTTGAAAATTTTTTAGAGGTAGACTTGGATTCAATAATTTCCATCCCTCTTCGATAAAGTTGATTACTATTGTGGTGTATGAAATAATAAATGAAATACTTAGAACCATGCAAACAACTTTTTTGAGACGAATTAATTACATCCTCTTATTAATAGGCTTTAATGCAACAATGCTAATGGCAGATCCCCCAGATCCTCCAGCAGGTAAAGTTTGGGTGCTGAATCATGCTATGAGTGATGAATTTGACGCCAATAGCCCTAATACTGATAAATGGAGATTATTTGATAAAGCAGAATCTTGGGGAAGAACAGCCGCCTTTGATAAAAGAATTCTAGAACCAGTAAAAGATCCCAACTCAGATAATTATTATATGAGCATGAACCCAATGTGGTATTATGAAGATGAACGTTTCCCAAGGGGAAATGGGAAGGATTATCATTTTGCGGGAGGTGGAATGGATACTAAAGTTTTGCAAACTTATGGGTATTTTGAAGTAAGAGTGAAACCGTCTGATTTCCCTATGGGTTCAGGTGTTTTTATGAATTCAAGAGGAACCACAACTGATGATTGTAATACAAAGTATGCAACAGAATTGGACATCATAGAGAATATGGGATATACGGGTCCATTTAATGAACATGGTGATGGCTCATTTAATAATATACAGCATGTCAATTCTCACTCGAAACCGTTTACTGATGCAAATGGTTCATGTGAGCGATTGCCTTATGAATCAACAAACAGTGGAGTAAAAGCACCTGCATTGGCTGAGCCTTTAGGATGGAATACAGTAGGTATGTGGTGGAAAGATGCCAATACCGCCATGTTTTACAATGACGACAAGTATTTTGGGACCATCACTCCAACACGTGATTATTTCCTGCCTATGCCTGTGATTATTGTAATGGAAACTTACAATTGGGGTGATGATGATGAAAGGAATGCTACGAATCCAAAGCCAGAAGAATGGATGTTTGAGGATGATTTCCGTACAAAAGAACAACGAGCGGTGATGTATGATTGGGTGAGAGTTTGGAAGCTGGTAGATATTGATCAAGCTTTATTCAACAATTCGACAGATAACATCAAAGGATACGAAGAAACAATAACTGCTTACCCTTCACGTCAATTTTCGACAACATTGATTTACTCCTCATCGAGTGCAAGAACAGTGACGGTGACATTATTTGATCCATCAAACAATAAGCTGGCGGAGAAAACTTATAATGTTGAACAGGGAGTAAAGTCATTATTTACTGAATTTGATTTAGATCAAGAGTTGTCTATTGCTGATAATTATAAAGTAGTTTATGAAATAAAAGACGGTAATACGGTACTTAAAAGTACTTCCACCACTTTTGATGTGATAGAAAAGCCATTAGAGAAAAAGTTATGGAGTGAAGGAATTCCAACTTCTTTATTACCTGGTTTAACTTCCTACCCGATTAATGTAAAATATGAAGCGGATGAGGCTTGTAAAATCAATATTGAGATCAGAAAGCCGGACGGAAGCTGGTTTGGAAGTGGCAATGTAAATGTAGAGGCTGGCAATGGTGTAGCGACTGTGAATGTTAATACAGGTTCTGCTACCACTATTGGCTCAAATTATTTCTACAAAGTGTATATGCATCGTCAAGGATTTGATTGGAGAGATCCTGAAGCGGTGGCGTTAGACCCAGTGATTTATTTTAATGTGGAAGATGCCATCGAGCCAGCTATTAAACTGCTTACTGTGCCGACAGAAATTGATGGTGGAGAAACTGAAGTGAATATAGAGTTTTCTTATGGTACATATGAGAATGGCACATTACAAATTGAATTATTAGATAAGGATAATAAAGTGATGGCTAATACAACTCGTACCGAACGTATTGGACAACGTACTTTGACTAGGAAGCTTAAAATAGAGACAGATCTACCGCCGTCAGATGATTATAAACTTTCAATCGCCTTTATTCCAGAGAATGGGAGTTTTGAAAAAGTAACGGATCAGGTAGAAAATATTAAAGTAACAGAAAATGTAACAAGTACTGACCTTATTGAAGCAAGAGATACCGTATTAAAAGTGTTCCCTAACCCTGCGGAAGGAACATTAAATATGACTCTGGAGGATAAACAAAGTGAAATACAAAAAATTGAAATTCTAAATATAAGTGGAAGACTATTGAAGTTAGTCACACCTAAGAAAGGAGCAACAATTACTGAGATTGAAGTCGCTGAATTAGCCTTAGGTACCTATTTATTGAAAGTTACAACCGGAGATGAGGTATATACCACGCGTTTTATTAAAAAATAAACTTACTTCTTCATGAAGTTGTCATATTCTTAAAGAAGACCTTCATCAGTCAAAGAATCCTGAGTTTGATATTTGTAGTGCAAATTTCTAACTCAGGATTTATTTTTAAGAAATAATTCAAGGCTCTCAATAGTTTATTCTGTTTTTCGATATTCCCCCGGTGACATTCCAATCTTTGACTTAAAAAGTTTACTAAAGTGATTGGGGTATTCAAAGCCCAATCCATAAGCAATTTGACTTACAGCTTCTTTTGAACCTAATAGCCTTGTTTTGGCAAGGTCCATCAAGTAGTTGTAAATATGTTCTTGTGCTGAACTTCCCGTTTCTTTCTTCAGTAAATCACTCAAATAATGAGATGACATATTCAATTCTTCACCAAAATATTTTACAGTAGGAACACCAAGTTCTAGTTGTTTTTCATTGTCATAGTAAGACTTAAGGCAAGCTTCAAATTGTACTACAAAATCTTTATTCAAATTAGTACGGGTATAAAACTGTCTGTCGTAATAACGAGTACAATAGTCTAACAGAAGCTTTATATTAGAAACTATCAATTCCTGACTATGACGGTCAATAATATATTCATACTCTCTTTGTATTTTTTCAACGATTTCACTGAGCACTTTTTGCTCTTCACTAGAAATATGCAATGCTTCATAAATTGCATAAGCAAAAAAATCATAGTTATTAATTACTTTTCCAAGCTCTGATTTTCTCACTAAGTCAGGATGAAAAATAACCGTCCAGCCCGAAACATTATCAAAGTTTTCTTGTGTAGAGAATTTCATACTTTGATTGGGTTTTGTAAAAACCATGGTCCCGTCTTGAAAGTCATAAGAGTTTCGACCATAAGAAATACGTCCTTCAATACCTTTTTTTAAGCTGATTTGATATAAATCCATCATAAAAGTGTAATTCCCATAGTTGGCAGTTACCATACGTTCATCTATGGGAAGAACAGTAATTAACGGGTGTTTAGGTCCTTCAATCCCTAAAAATTGATGAATTTGACTTACTTCCGTAATACGAATAATGTCACTCATTTTCAATATAATCTTTTAGTTGATTTAATAAACGTTCATATGCTTTTTCTACAGGAGAAGGGTTCCAAAACGGAACTATAATACCTTTGTATTCTTCATGTATTTTTACTGTTGTTCCTGAAGGAGAAGACTCTAATATATACTTATGATCAAAAGTCAATATCAGTGGTACTCCACCTTTTTGATTAATCATTTTCTGTTCAATGATTTTCTCCACTTTAGCATCGATCTTAGAAGCTTTTCCACCTTCATCTTGATAGAATTCATAGTTGATTACACTTCCCTCTTTAAGTTGACCTTTTAGAGGAATCAATACTTTATTCCATTGTTTTACTGTTTCAGCATTTGACAGAACACTCCATACTTTTTCAGGAGAAGTATTGATTTGAACTTGTGTGCTTACAGATTTTTTACCAATCATAAATAAAATAGCTAAAAGAATGAAAGTGATGAATAAGAATATGAACAATTTAGAACTAAGTAGTGTCATTGTTTTTATTTTAAATATTGATCAAACCAGAATAAGAGCTCCTCAGGATGCTTTGTAAGGTAATCATAACCTGCGGCTCTTTTCTTATCCAAGTCCAACCAGATCATTTTCTTTTCAACCGTCAGTGCATCAAAATATTCGTCGATAGACTGTTTATTTAAATACTCATCATTTTGATTTTGAACCAATAATGTAGGGACAGTGATATCTTTGACGTTGGGCATAAAAGAAACCTCATCCATCGCAATTCCTGTTCTCTCATTGTTGAGTTTAGTTACACCTTTCCCTATAAAGTTATCTAATCCTAATGCCTTTATAAAGTCAAGGTATCGAAGTGGTTGTATAGCGACCATTGCTTTGATATTATCAAATTCTTTCACTCCATCACCGAAAGCATAGGTAGAAGACGCTGCACCCATACAAATACTCAACAATCCAATTTGAGCATTATTGTAATCTTCATGCTGAGTGATAAATTCCACAGCGGCAATTACATCTTTTCTTTCTTCAGGACCCCAAGTTACCCACGGAGAAGTACCTTCATCACTATTGCCATGATTTCTGAAATCATACATCAGTACAGAGTACCCTTTGCTATGGAGATGTTTAACATGTTTCAGAAAAGCAATATCTTCTTTCCACATTTTCATCATTCCTTTTCCCTCAGGAGTATAGCCAGATCTACTGGACTGCACGCCATAGTGAGATTGAATAATCACCTTATCGGTGTTGCCTTTGATCAGCCAACCTGAAAGTTGTACACCGTCTTTTGCATTAAAAGTGACTTCTTCATAGGGCAACCCATAATCGCTTGGAAGATCAAACACAGGTGAAACACCGCCTTTAACAATGGAATTAGATAGTAATTTCGAAAGCATAACAATTTTAATTTTTGATTACATAACAAAGTTCATCATTGTTTGCTTTGATAAAGTACACATATTGCAGTAGGATGGATATATAATGCAGAAATAGTCTATCAACATCTTCAAATAAGATATCAGAGTTTGGCTTATTTTGTTCTTAAAGGAATTTTAAAGATTACCATAGCCCATAAAAACAGTACTAAATAACACTTTTATTCGAAGCTGAGGACTTTAAAAATCACTGTTATTAATCTTAATAACACCTATTAGGTAATATTAATTATTGGAAACATTTTTTTTATTGAATTAATATGAAATATTTATGTTATTTGAATTGTACTGTAGAACATTGTTAAGCTAAAAACTATGTTTCCTGCTTAATATGAACAGTATATTTTTACCAATAAGTGAATTACGAAACTATCAAAACCATTTTAACGAAATGAACAACATTGAATTTTATAACAACCTGTACCATGAAGCTGTAACCAAATTTAAAACAGATAATTATCAGTTGGATAAGCTGATTGATGCTAAAGATGATAGGAGATTTGGAATATCTCTAATTTTAAAGCCGGATGAATTAGTTTTAAAGAATATCCAAGGGTTTCTTTCTCAGCTTAGAGCAGTGGAACCCCGACAGTATTTCTATCCTGATACCGATATTCACGTGACTGTGATGTCAATTATTACATGTTACGATGGCTTTAGTCTTGATAAAATTTCTATTGAGGATTACATTAATACAATAAAGAAAAGTCTTGATTCAATAGAGAGTTTTGATGTGCTTTTTAAAGGGGTAACTGCTTCACCATCTTGTATTTTACTTCAAGGATTTGTGAAGGATAATGTTTTGAATAATATCCGCAACCGGTTGAGGAGTGAGTTTATGTCTACAAGTTTAGAACAGTCAATCGACATAAGGTATGTATTACAAACGGCTCATTCTACTATAGTGAGGTTGAAAGAAAAGCTTGAAGAAAAGAACAAGTTTTTGGATTTAGTAGAAAAGTATCGCAATCATTATTTCGGAACTGTAAAAGTAAACAATATAGACTTGGTGTATAACGATTGGTATCAGCGAAAGGAGAAAGTGAAGGGCTTGTATCAATTTCCATTACATTAATCTCTCAGAGGGGAACCGTTAATTCTATCCCAGAGAACAGATCTAATGTAATGTATAACAAGAGGTCATTTAGACTGAATTATTTCTTCTAAATGACCTCTTAATAATACTATTATTTATCTTATTTTAATAGTTAAACTTCAATAGCTTCTTTTTTATCTTCATTTTTAAAAATGTAATACTTTTTATAGTAATCATTAACTGCCTTGTATAAGCTATAACACATAACGATAATGAGTAAAGCAAAAGGTAATCCTGACAAAACAGTTGCTGTTTGAATTGCTGCTAATCCGCCACCCATCAAAAGTACTCCAGCAATTAAGCCTTCCATGGAAGCCCAAAATACTTTTTGTGATTTTGGAGCATCATGTTTACCTCCAGAAGTTAACATATCCACCACAAAAGACCCAGAATCAGAAGAGGTTACAAAGAAAAGGGTTACTAAAATGATGGTAAGAACTGAAGTCAATTTAGTTAAAGGGTACTGTTCTAATAAATAATAAATGGCCGTTGAAAAATCTTTATTCACAGCCTCAGAAACAATATGATTTCCTAATAGCTCCTGATACAGTGCACTTCCTCCGAAGATCGAAAACCAGAAGAATGTTAATAGAGTTGGTACTATAATTACCCCAAATACAAATTCTCTGATAGTACGGCCTTTAGAGATTCTAGCAATAAAAATACCCACAAAAGGAGACCATGAAACCCACCAAGCCCAATAAAAGATAGTCCATTGGTTTTGCCAGCTATTTTTCTCCCCAACACCTTCATATGAATTTGTCCAAAAGCCCATTTCAAAAAAGTTAAATAGATAGAATCCAATATTTTGAACAAATGCTTTCAGTAAGAAAACTGTAGGACCAATCGCTATGACTATAACTAACAGTACAAATGCCAGTTTCAAGCTAACTTCGCTTAAGAATCGAATGCCTTTATCTAGCCCTAAAATCAAAGAAAGCGTTGCAAACCCAGTGATAATGGTTATTAGTACAATTTGTATTGTGGTTGTAGAAGGAATTTCAAATAAATAAGTAAGACCTGAATTTATTTGTTGCACTCCAAAACCTAAGGAAGAAGCTAGACCAAACAATGTGGCTATTACAGCAATTACATCAATAATATCGCCCAGTAAACCATATATTTTATTCCCAAAAATGGGATGAAATATAGAACGTATAGTGAGGGGGAGTTTTAAATTAAAAGTAAAAAATGCTAAAGCTAATCCTACAAAGGCATACAATGACCAAGCATGAAATCCCCAATGCATTAACGATAAACTCACTGCTAATTCTGCAGCTTTGGCAGGGTTCTCTGTATTACTGATGAAAGGGTTATTGTTGAAGTGCGAAATGGGTTCGCCTACCGACCAAAATAATAAACCAATTCCCATACCCGCACTAAAAAGCATCGCAAACCAAGATCCTTTAGAAAAATCTGCTTTGGCATTAACTCCACCAATTTTTATTTTACCAAACTTACTAATACCTAAATAGATGGTGTAGATAAAAACGAAGTTGACGAGAAGGATAAAAAACCATCCTACGCTATTTGATACATTGACTTGTGTTAGTTTGAACCAATCTTCCATAGATTGACCTTTTATTAATGTAGCTGTAACCAATATTGAGATAATAAAAATGGAGGCTAGTGATACTGTGGCATTTGCTTTTATGCCCATAAAAGTTTTTTTATCACTTCGAACGTGATGTTTCATAATAAGATTTTTTTGATACTAAAGTTTCAAGCATATATATGCTCTTAAACTTTATGGTAATTGGTGTCAGTAACCGAATGGTTAGAAAGAGGGGAACCCTATCCAGAGATATTGGCTTTGAGAAAACATATTGCTTTCATGTCTTTTTGCTCAAAGTAATTAGGAGTACCAAGCAAAAGAACCACATCAATGTACCTTTTTATTTCAATACAATACTACATCTCTTTTAGGTGGAAAGGAAAGATATGATTTAGTTAATTGTTATTAAGGTTTAATGTGAATTGGGATTAGAAATATTTGTTATGAATCTAAATCTATTTTTCATTGGAAAAGACCTTCATCATAAGTTGATATCATTTTGTTTTTCCTCCCTAGTTACTAATATTCTTCCCGATTATATAAACACCGTTTTCAAACTTTGATGCCTTTTTATAAAGAGAATATTTTATGGTTTTAGTATTTTTCATAACTTCATAACAGTAAACTATAAAATGAGATATCTCTTCTAAAAGATGACAGATCTTGAGGAGAATTAAAACACAAACTTTATTAAAGCAACATGAAACTATTTACTCTGTTAAAAAGTTACCTTTCTATTAAAAAAGCATCTTCTACGCCAATATTTGAGGAAAGTCCTGACCAAAAAGCTTCAATTTATTGGAAATTTGATGAAACTAATCCGTTTATCCCCAATCTAGAAAAAGAGCAATTTGAATCCTTGACAGGAATGGACTTTGGATGGTATGTGTTAGAGCCACTTTCGCTTTATGTGGATCACAGTAAGTATGAAGAAGAAAGGTGTGTACGCTTCAACTATGCTCAGAAATTTATTTACTTTTGGTGGTATTTGGATGCACAGGTTTCAAATGGTGGTTTTGTTCAATTCTTCATTAATGGATATGGTAAGTACCTTGATCCCATCAAAAGAGGCTTAATGCATATTGGAGCAACTGAACAATATCAATTGTTAGTATTGGCTGAAAGGTATTTCAAAAAAAATGATGAATCGGCTTTAAAAGAAATTAAAGTTGATGAACAATATCAGTTTTTGGTAGATCAGGAAATACTTACTCCATTTTGTGCTAAATACCTTGAAATAGGGAGAGGAGCATTAGACTTTTTTAAAGAATACGCTTTAAAACATCCTGATGAATTAGCCTCTTTTAAGACAGAAACAGCTAAATAAGTACTAAGTCAATAATTAATTATTGTGAATTTAGTCTTAGTACCTAACTTTTAAAATATAACGATTTAAAACTGCTTAATAATGACTTTGGATAAACTATTAGTAGACTTCTACAGAGCAAACGGAATTCCTGATGATGGAGGTATCGATGATAAAACTTTTGATATCAATATTTTTGGAATTGTATTGACAATGCCCAACCCTCAGTTTAGAAAAGACGCACTTCACATCCATGATATTCAACATATTTTGAATGACTGTGACACCTCCTGGAAAGGGGAAGGCTTTATATGTGGTTGGGAGATCGCAACGGGTATGTGGAAGCATGTTTTATTGGGTGTTTTGAGCCTTTGGGCAATGGGTTATGTGTTATTAATGCATCCTAAAGCGGTATTACAAGGTTTTAAACAAGGCTTGAATGACAATGGAGTCATCGATTTAAAGGTGAGTAGGGAAGGTTTTATGAAAATGGAGCTGGAAGAATTGAAGAGATTGATTCATAAAGAGAAAAAAACGAAAATGAGTGTAATGCATTGGATTCAATTTGTTTTTTGGTGCATAGTGAGTGAAGTTGTCTTCTTGTTCCCTTTACTTTTGATAGGGGTAGGAATTTACTTTTTGGTTTGATGTTGCTAGCTTGTAACCTCTTCTAACAATCAAACCAATTTTATTGATGTATACATTTATCACATTAGGTAAAAATGAACATGCCGCAAGGCTAAAAATACAAGACGGGGATAAGAATTTGTCTTTTTCAGAAGTTTTTGATTTATGGAAAACGAGCAGTTCCTTCATTGATTTTTATACATGTAAACTACTTGAAGTCTTAGGGAATTCCTTCTTCTGGGAACATCCTCCTTTATTGCAGAAAGACCTTGACAAAGACTATGAGTTGGTGATCCGAAAGACCAATAGTTATGCTAAAAGAGTCATGGATGAACAGGCATTTAGCGAACATTTTGAAATCGATAATGCCATTGTAAATTTTGATAATTTAGGGAGAAATGCTCGTTTGATTGTCCCTGTAAAGACAAAAGAAGGAGACATTTATAAGCACTTAGGATCTTTTCTGGAAGGTGGTGATAAAGAGCAGATAGAAGGACTTTTTCAAACCATAGCGATCCAAGTAGAGAGTGAATTGAAAAAAGGAAAACAGATTTGGCTGAATACAGCAGGTTTAGGTGTAATTTGGTTGCATGTTCGATTAGATACGCGACCGAAATATTATAAGACGAAGCAATATAAAAATCCAGACTTCTTTTCAGAGTAATTTGAACTTATAATTATATTACTAACGAAAGCTTTATTTTTATCTTTAATGTATAATGAAACATTCATTCTGATATTGAAGAATAAACAAATTGGTCAATTTTGAAACTTTAAGAAAGGGAATATGCTAAACGTTGAATATACCGGTTTAATATTAGTAGATGTACAAGGAAATCTTGCAAGGAAGGTACATGAAAGTGAGACGACCATCAAGAATATTAAAAATCTCTTGAGAGGTTGTCAGATTTTAGATGTTCCTGTAGTTTGGTTAGAGCAAAATCCTGAAGGGTTAGGAGGAACAATAGAAGAGCTATCAGTTCACATGAAAGATAATAATGAACCTATTCCGAAGTTCTATTTCAATGCAATGGCTGAAGAGGCTGTAGAAAATAGAATTAAGGCGCTCAATAAACAAAACTGGATCATCTGTGGTATTGAAGCTCATATTTGTGTGTACCAAACAGTAATGGGATTACTACAGCGAAACTATACTGTGGAGGTGGTTGCTGACGCTATATCTTCACGTAAGAAAGAGAATATTGATATTGCATTAAGCAAGTTTGAGAGAGCAGGAGTGGGAATCACAAATGTAGAGATGTGTCTTTATGAGTTAATGAGGACATCACAGAGAAAAGAGTTTAAAGAGATTTTATCGTTGATCAAGTAATTTCAAATGAAAGCAATACTGATACAACCCAATAAATTAACGATTACACTCATTGCTTTACTTTTTATCTCCTGCCAACCAAAACCAAAAACGGATAAAGTGGATTGGGTATTTGTAGAAGGAGGAACTTTTGAACAAGGGAAAAATCAAATAGTAATAAGTCCAAAAGGAGATACTATAAGAGGTTTTGCAAGTCGTCACCGCTTTGTTGAAATCAGTGATTTTTATATCAGTAAGTATGAAATTACAGTAGGACAATTTCGAGAATTTTGTGAAAGCACGGGTAGAGAAATGCCCGAGCCACCTATTGAAAATGCCTATGGACAAAAGGTGTATTATAAATGGAAAAAGGATAACCCAATGTTAGCTACTTGGGATGAAGCGAATGATTTTGCCCATTGGGCAGGGGGACGGTTGCCAACAGAAGCGGAGTGGGAGTATGCTGCAAAAGGAGGGCAGAAAAGCAAAGGATATATATACAGCGGAAGTAATAATCAGTTGGAAATTGGATGGGTAGGAGAAAACTCAGACAGCACCTTCCATAAAGTAGGACTTCTAAAACCAAATGAGTTGGGTATTTATGATATGACAGGAAATGTGACCGAATGGGTCTTTGACTGGTATAACCCTGAAAAAGATAGTTTAGTGAGCAGAATTAATCCACAAGGACCGCCTGATGGTGAAGATAAAATATCTAAAGGAATCAGTTGGTTTTATAATGCACTAGATGAAAACGGCAAACCCTTACAACAAGGATTTCATATGCCAGAAATAAGGTATCAGTCGCCTATAAATACCCGAAATGATGGTTTTGGTTTTAGAATTGCAAAGGATAAATAATCATTATTCTACTATTAAACGCGTCTTCTCAAAAGACTTTAAATTAAATAATCAATAAAAAATGAAATACTTATTTATCGTTGCTTTTATCTACTTTACACTATTTAGTTGTTCTAAAAACACAACTTCTAATAATGTGACACCAACGAATTGTGATTTAGTGACAGTGGTTAGTGAAGAAGAATATGCTAATGCACCTTCTGATTATGTGCAAATCAATAAAGTAGAAATTGAGGGAGATTGTTTACTGGTCAACTTTAGTGCTAGTGGTTGTAGTGGAGAGTCTTGGGAAGTGAAATTAGTGGATCAGGGGCTAATATTAGAATCATTTCCTCCACAAAGAAACTTGAGGTTATCCATGAAAAATCCAGAAGCTTGCGAAGCATATATCACTAAAGAACTGTCATTTGATATTTCAAATTTACAGGTTGACGGAGATCAGGTGCAGTTGAATATTCAAGAGTATGATGGAGGGATTTTATACAAATATTAAGTACTAAGTACTGAGACAAATTAAAATATAAGCTATATTTATACCCTAATTATGGGTCGTAAAACAAAAGTTATAG
>NZ_JABANE010000209.1 GCF_012844305.1 Flammeovirga aprica JL-4 | reverse complement strand
GGTGAAAATGCTAAAACGGTATATTATGAAAAGCAAGATATCATTGACCTTGACTTAGCATATGCCATTACCATTCATAAATCTCAGGGTAGTGAATTTGACGTAGTGATCATCCCTGTTGTCATGCAACATTTCAATATGCTCTATCAAAACTTGATTTATACTGCACTTACCAGAGCTAAGAAAATGGCGATTTTTGTGGGTACAAGAAAGGCTCTTGGTATTGCGGTGAGGAATATTGATAATAGAGCGAGGAAGACGATGCTGAAGGAAATTTTGCAATAAAAAAATCATTTTATTTCTTTAAGAAACAATACATGAAAGTATCGCGTTCTTTCACATTACTTTTACAAAAAACTCATCAACTAAAGTAAATTAAAACTATGAAAACAAAAGCAAACTACACTTGGAGGAGTAGAGGACAAAGAAAGGAGGTAAACACTCTTTATGACGCTTACAAAATCACATCAAATCGAAATCTTGATGATGATGAAATTACAACGCTATCAACAACGAAAGCTATTGAAGTGGATTTCGATTATTCATCATACCACAACTATTTTCAGAATTGGTCAGATAAAAGAAAGCTTCGCTTTTTAGAAAAGATCTTTGCTTGCGGAAATTTTGAATTTTTCTCTGTAACCTTTAACGAAAAGAGTAATCCAAAACTAATTTCTGTATTACCTGAAAATATAACAAACCACACCGTTCAGTATATACATATTAAAGCGGAAGAATGTGATTTGACAGAGGTATTCATTTTTTTACCTCATCTCAAGGGGTTATCAGTAGAAGCAAAAAAGATAATCACTGGAGATCTGACAAAAATACCTTGTTTGGAAGAGTTGTGTTTGGAAACAGAAGAATGGGTAGACAAGCATTATTTAGAAAAATTAGAAGCTTTAAAAGAGGTTAGCTTTTCTATGCCCAACTTTGAATTGTGTATCAATGAAATTAAAAATATTTCTTGTATAAGTCTTCAATCCAACGTCTTAAACTTGGCGCAACTGGATTTGAAAGAAAAAGAGAAATTGAACCATTTATCCATACATGCTGATACAATTCATGGAATTGATAAATGTGTTGAGTACCTGAATTTGAGCTCCTTAAATATCACTGGAGACGTAGGTGATAAGTTACCAGATATTGGATCTAAATTGCTGAATTTAAAAGAGGTCCATTTGAAATTAAAAAATACTAAGCAATTAGGTTTTAAAACAGGCAGTTCCTTAGATACATTTACCGTAGATATTCCTTCCTCACTTGAAGAATTAAAGTTGAATCTTTTTGAAGTTCCTGCTCAAGAAATAATAATGACCGGAGATTTAAAGAGTACACCTCAAGGAAAGGTACAATTACATTCTAGATTAGAAAATTTAAGCATACAAGATGAATCAAATAAAGCTATTACAGTACCAGCTATGGAAGGTGACAATGTAAAGTATTTGTATTTAAATATTCCAAAGCTAGTCTCATTTGATAATGCATTTGTTCATCTACCTCGTCTTAATCATCTAAAAATAGATAGTTTTTCATCATACATGAATCTTGCAAGATTTGATAATTTAGAATTCTTGGAAGTGAAACAGTCATACACCTCCGAGGAAAGCTTTGATATTGAATATGGAGACAATCCTCAATTAAAACATATTGATATTCAAGATTTTAAAGGAATTGTAAGGGTAAATCAATTACCGGCCAACGTTAAGAAAGTGAGCTATAGGAGTTGTTATCAAATGGATGACATTTATTCTCATAAAGAATTCCCTCTGTTACAACATCTAAGTCTGACAATGTATAATACCAAAAAAAGAGGTTTACAGCCTAAAGTATTAGATATGCACCCCAAATATTTCCCTGTACTAACTTCTTTATACATAGACATCAGTGAAAGCACGATAAATACTATCACTACATCACTTGCTTTATTTGAGAACCTATATAACATACGTTTAAATTATTTAGTTCATGGATTAAATGAACCCTTGGCATCATACCCCACTTATTTTATTATCCAAAATGACATGAAAAAATCAGGTAATCCCAACGTGATGGAAGATGGAGTTTTACTTTTTTCATGGATGGTAAAGAAAAAGGAAGATATTATTGAGGACATTCCTAGAGTCACAGACCTATTCGCTTACAAAAGCCCTAAACTCCATGAATTTTTAAATTCTCATCTAAAAGATCTGAACCCTCATCAAAAAGCTTTGTCGGATTTTAGTTTTGAAGAACTAAAAGGAAAAAAAATCCTGTTCCTTGGAAAAACGGGTTCTACAAAAACCGCTTTAAAGCAAGATGCTAAAAATATAGGCCTGCAACCTGTCACTAAAATAGAACAAGCAGAACTGATTTTAATCGGTAAAAACTCAACTTTTAAATCAAGACCTCAAGAGGGTGTAATTTATTTTTCAGAAAAAGAGTTTAATGTTTTAACCAAAGAAATAGCTCCTAAATATTTAGAGGGAAAAGACGATCAGACACCTGATTTTATAGAGAATGTACGTACTATGTTACTTTCTGGTGAGAAGGAAAATGAGCTATTAGCACTTGAACTGATTAAAAATGGAGGGTTACCTAATGAACTGATAGTAACTATGTTGTTTGTAGGTAAGTGTGCAAAAGATGCAGGAGTAAGAACAAAATTCCGAAAATACCTAAAAGGAACACTAACAGATCATGAACAGAAATTCTTTAGAGAAAAATTTAGTCGTTATGAAAACTTAAACTCACTGGCAACTAGTCAGTTAACAAGGCACCTTTCTTCTGACCTACTTGAAGATTTTTTTATTCTTTTTTATAAAGAGTATCCTAATTATTGGAAAGCTGGGTTAAACATTTTAAGAGAAAATAAAGAATTCAGGAAAAAGATCATTCTTGATAAAATAGATATTCTGATTGATAGTAATGGTAAAAGAATCAAAATTTATGATTCAATACAATTCTTTAAAGATGAGCTAGAATTAATATTAAAACACTGTGATCCTGAAAAACTAAAAGACATACGTGTAGAACTGCTTGAAGGTCTTCCTGATTCTATATTGTCATTTTATAAATTAGAAGCAATAGATATCTCAGGAAAAATAACAAATCAAGAATCCTTTGAAGACTTGATCTGTAGTTTAAAAAATCTGACTTCATTAGACATAAGTAGTATACCCGTTTCAACTAATTTTTTCAAGAAAATCATCTATAGTTTACCTAAGCTTAAATCAATAACATTGAAGAAATGTAACTTTGATAAAATCCCGGAAGAAGTCGGCCAACTGACAGACTTAGTACGGCTTGATGTCTCAGGCATAAAAAATATACACATTTGTAATGCTGTTTACGAGCACCCTACTTTAAGAGTTGTATATGCTGGTGATATATCATCCTACGATTGGCCAAATGAAAAGGAAGAGATCATGAAAAAGAGTATGGATCAAGCAAATCACATGAATTAGCATTTTAGCTGAAATCAGTAATTAAAAATTAGTTTCAATAATAAATCACCCACTAAAATAAGATGGTGAAGTCAAGTTTTTAGTGGGTGATATTAATATTTAAATAGCTAAGGTATCAGTAATATTATTTGAATAAAGACCTATAATATTTGCCTAAATCCTTTTTAAGTCATCAATAAACAGAGAACGTAAAAACATTACGTTCTCTAAAACTACTTTTAAAATAAAAGTTCAAAAGAACCTAACAACCATAGAATAATTAATGTTACATTCAGATAAATATAAATTCACTTATCAATGGTATAATTCTTACAAAGAGGATGATACTGGAGTATACATTTCTAAAAAAAATCCTAAAAAGTCAAAAGACATTCTATCTCGAATGAAGGCTATTCATGTTGATTTTTATAGAAGTGAGTTGAAAGCTTTAGGGGAAAAAAGTGCGAATGCATTTTTAGAAGAACTTACCTCTTTTGGCAACTATGAGTATTTCCATATTGGTGAAGGTGGAAAAAAAACTAAGGTGCCTCAAAATCTTAAAAATCATCAGCTTGAAAATTTAGGAGTAACGATGGAAGGCACCTGCGACCTAAGTGATCTACTGCCGTCACTCCAATATTTAAAGGAACTGCACATCAATGCCGACCGTGTGATAACGGGTGATTTATCTTCAATGAAAAACTTGGAGGTGATCGATATTAAAACAGATAATTGGGAGAACGATCATTATTTGGAAAGTGCTCCTAATCTTCAGAAAATTATATTAAAAATTACTGACCTCTCTCATCAACAACTTTCTCTTTCTAAGCTTAAGCAACTCATAGAGTGTACAATTCATACACAAAGTATTGATATCAGTACATTAAAATTAAAGGATTATACAACTGTTGAAAATATAGAATTGAAGGTCAATGAGGTGATTGGGATTGAAAGGATATTTGATTTAGAGAACCTTCAAAAGCTTATCCTTGATGGAAATGTAGGTGATCAACTTTTCATCAAACCAACTGATTTTTCATCACTCAAAGTGCTGGACCTTAACCTTAATGGCTGTAAGGAAATCAAAGTCGACATTCAATATGAATTGGATGCTTTGACTTTATTTGTTGCGGAAGGAATAAAGGGAATAGATAGTAGTATTCTTTCTACTCCTACCAAAAAAATGCAATTGTACGGTCATTTAGAACATCTTTCTTCAAGTGGTTCCTTACAATTATCCAACGCTCTTACTGAATTGAACCTCACATCAGAAACGGATAAAGAGGTGCAATTGCCATCAATGACTGCTAATCTTTTACAGACATTAGATCTCAATATCAAAAACCTCCAATCTTTTGACGATAGTTTTATCGACTTTCCTGAACTTTCCCATTTGTACGTGCATGAGTTGTCCTCTTCTATGAGTTTTGGAAGGTTTGAGAAGTTGGCTAAGATAAAAATAAATCAAAGTACTGAAGAGCAACATTCAATCACTTTTGGAGAAAATGCTTTACTGAAAAAGCTTTCTATTGAGGGACTGAAGGCAGTTTTAGAAATAAATGTATTGCCAAAGAACCTCTCTAAAATAGAGATTAGTGAGAGTCATCAATTACATGATATTATTATCTCTGAAACATTTCCTTTCTTAGAAAGACTCGAAATTGCCATCAATCATCGAGAGAATATAATTACCGATCCGGTTTTACCTGAGCTATTAAAAATAGAACAAAGGCATTTACCAAAACTTGATTTGATCAGAGTAGGAACAGATTCTCTAAAATCTATTTCATCCGAAATAACACAATTTGAGAAATTGTGGATCTACCCAAGTTATGAGACTAACAAAGATATTTTAAGGTATAAAAAGTATTTTGAATTGGTCACTGTAATAGGATATGGAAAACAATTACCGGAAGACTGCAGAGAAGCTTTATTTCATTTGAGTACAAGAAAAGAAAATACAGCATTAGAATACGCTCAAATCTGTGACGCCTTGAAGCTTTTCCAATTTACACACAAAGATTTACTGGAATATTTGAGAGTAACACTTCCTTTGTTTAATGCCGATAATACCTCCTTTCAATCATTAGTGGGACAGAAGAAAAAAGTCATTTTTGTGGGAAGCACCGGTACTACTAAAACACAATTAAAGGAAGATGCTAAAGCTTTGAATTGGAGTGTCACTTCCAAAGTTGATCAAGCCGATATTATTGTCATTGGTAAAAAATATTCCTTTAAAACTCACCCTAAAGAAGGTGCTTGTTATTTTACTGAGAAAGATTTCATTGAGCTTTGTAAAACGGAGACTCCCAAATACCTCGAAGAAGATAATGCCGAAAGTCAAGGGTTTACTGAAAACCTCAAAAGCCTGTTGACTTCTGACTCTCCAGAAAATGAGCTTCTAGCTTTTGAACTAATTAAAAGTGGTTGACTACCTCATAGTGTTAGAGGGCTAGCATTTTTTGTATCGAAATGCTCTAATGATCCAAAAGTCAAAAAGAAATATCTAAGTATATGACAAAAATTGATTGAACAGCATTTCTAGCTGTTCATAAAATTTATTTTGTAGGCATTGAGAAAGTTTCTCTAAGCCATATTTAAATAAACTTTTGGCTTTCCTTCCATGAGAT
>NZ_JABANE010000208.1 GCF_012844305.1 Flammeovirga aprica JL-4 | reverse complement strand
ATACCCACCTACAGCAAACTCATCTACTTCAACATACCCCTTCAAAGGATGCTGTAAACTACTTTGCATAGAATATTGTACTTTACGTCTGAAATTTAAACAGCTTTGATAACTCAAGGACAGTTTCTCACTTAAAGTTAAAGTGGACATGCCTTTCTTATCACAACTAACTTTAAATATGAATTCAAAAGCAGTTAGAATTGAAAATTTCAGCTTATGAAATAGGGTATGAGCTGTAACAGACTCATCATATTTACACTTTTGACAACGTCTAGAATGCAACTTTTTACCTTTCATATATTTTGTATGTTCACATTTCCTACATTTGTAATGATCACTCCACTTTAGTGTCGATAAATATTCAAGACAATCTTCTTCTTTTTGAAATGTTGAATAAAATGTTCTATCGTCAAAACCTTCAAAATTGATCATAATACATCTGGTTGTTTGGTTACTTTTACACTAATGTAAATCAGTTAACCGTAACAGAAGTACGTTTTACTATTTAGGGCGATCTAAGTTTAGATACCTATAAAAAGTTTATACAACTATAATTAGCTCCTACTTATTGATGCCCCTTCTCAAGTAGATTGATCACGTTTCTTACTATCTTTAGACCATCCTATTTAATCCGAGAGTATAGATATGAAAAGTATAAGGTTGGTATTAGTTCTTTTAGTGAGTATATGCTTAACAGCAAAGGCACAGCAACATCCTTTTGATGACTATTTTAAGAAAGGACTAACAACCCAACAAGCAAATGAGGATTTGGAACTACTGAAAAAAGGATTGGAGAAAATACATCCGAGTCTTTACCAATATATTTCTAAAGAGGAGTTTGATAATCTGTTTGAAAAAGAGTATCAACAAGACGGATTAACTGTACAGGATCTATATAAAAAGATCAGTAAGATCGTAGCCTCTGTACAATGTCAGCATACTATAGCTACTCCTCCCGACCACCTGCTTTATAAAATGCAAAAAAAGGGGAAGTTCTTCCCTCTGAGAGTGTTTTGGGAATTCGATCCCGTTAGGGCATATATGATATTTGACTTTTCTAAAGAAGCTAACTTACCTCCTGGGCTAGAAATTTTGAGTATCAATGGTAAAAGTATGCAATCTATTCATGATGAATTATTACCGTATTTTCCTAGTGACGGCGGAATTTTGAGCAATAAACAAAGTCGATTGCAAGTGGGTGTTGATTTTCAGATTTGGTATTACCTTTTGACGGAAAGGCCTGATGAGTTTTCAGTTGAATTTTCTGACAAAAAGGGGCTGAAGTATACTAAACGTTTTGAGGCGGTCACGTTCAAGCAATGGACTAGAAATTACAAAAAGTACATTTCACAGAAAGAACCCAAAGTCCGAAAGTACACTGACTTTTACTCCGGCAGAGAAAAGTTGAATAGAAAAGAACCGATCCGCTATGAATATATTTCCGATAGTATTGGTTTACTAACGGTAACGAATTTCGATGATTCCGAAAAGTTTAATGCTGTAATTCCAGAAGCATTCAGTGATTTTAAAAAGAAAGGTATTCAAAACCTTATCATTGATGTCAGATATAACGGAGGAGGGAATGACATTCTCGGCAGAACGCTTTTCACTTACTTGATTGATCAACCTACCGCCTACTTTGATTCCCTTTATTCAAGCACAGGCATTTCTGATACTACATTCCTTTTTGAAAATACCGATAAAAACAGTGCTTGGTTTCAGTATACACTCCCTTTGGTTGATCGACTACCTGACGGTCGATTTGTCACAAAACCTTCGGTAAATAAAGGACTCATGATACAGCAACCCAACAAAGATCATTTTGTTGGAAATGTATATATCTTAATGAACGGGAGAAGTGCCTCGACTACTGCCGAATTTCTATCGGCTACACATTTTAATCAACGAGCAACCTTTATTGGAGAAGAATCCGGTGGTGATTATCATGGTGGCAACGGAGGAGATTTTGCAAAATTAAAGCTTCCCAATTCTAACATTTATGTACAAATTCCTTTAAGCAATTACGTCATGAACTCCCAAGAACAACGCTTTTTTGGTCGTGGCACTCTACCAGACCATCAAATCTTACTATCCATCGATGAATTTTTGATCATGAAGGATCAAGAGTTGGAGAAGGCGTTAATGTTGATTGAAAATGAAAAGGAATAATCCTTCAAAGAAATCGGTTCTTGATTTGTAATACAGTAAAGTGTAAATTGAATCCGTCTTTCAACAATCAATTGAGAAGCAAACTTAAAGGCGGTTAAGCATATTTTTTTTAACTATTATGGCAATACCATGATGTAATAAAATATAATATGACATGATGATTGTTTACCATTTTTTGTAATGTATATCTCGGCTGAATTAACTTCTAAACTCAAATAAAGGTGAAAAAATTAATATTGATTTTAATAATAGCATCAAGCTGTAATCCTCATCGTTTTTTATATAAACCTAATAAAAAATGGATATTAAATTATAAGCTTCAAGAAAGCTTTGACTCTTCATTTTTTACAATTACAAGACCTATCCTTATTGAATTTAATAAAAATGGTACACAAACCTTATCACAATTGGGTTATAAAGAAACCAAGTATAATTGGTCAATAAATGAAGACACTTTATTATTTGAATCGGATAAATCAATAATTAAAAAATTAGATAAGGACTCTTTAATTTTACAGGAACATAATGGTTTCATTTATTTCTCAAGAGCAAAAAAGATAAAAATAAACAAAACTAAGGAAGAAATAAAAACAATATTACAAACATACAATTGGATCAATAAACAAGATAAAGAAGTAGAGTTTTTTGATAATGGTACTATGATAGAATCTGAATTATTATATAATTACAATCTTGAAGATTCTGCAAAAACAATGACTGTCAATAATTGGGGAATAGCGGAATTCTATGAAAACTTATATCTCTATTATTTTGTAGACCTAACCACAAATTCTGGATATAGAAATGTTATTTATCAACTAAATTCTGTTACTGATAACTCTTTTTCTTTTTTCGATGAATATGGAAAATTGATTACTTACAAAAGGAAGTTTTCAGAATCTAAGTTAGATAGTTCCTTATTACAAGGAAAATGGGTCAGTCATAATTCATTAGATAAAAAGTATCAACGTTATACCAAAGAATTATATTCGGGTGATGACAGAGTAGTAATATTTGATGGAGACCTAATCATGGAAATAGAAAATGATGTTTTAACATTTCAAATAGATTCACTTAGAAAAATAAAATATAATTGGAGAATAAATAAAGAAGGGAATGTATTATTTTTAGATGAAAAAATGACCTTAGATAACGGTAAGGAAGTCACATACGGTATTCATGTTTTATTCATAAATTCCTTTACGGATGACTTGATTAAATCAAGATTAGAATGTGGAGTTTTATATGGTGAATTAAGTGATGAGAATTCTTATTATTTAAACATACTACAGGATTTTCATAAAGTAAAGTAACAAGTCTCTACCGTTCGTCATGTTAAACTGACAGGATCACTACGAACTATATATTACTTTCAATCCTTTAACAGAATGAACAAAAAAATATCAATAAACTTTCAAAACAAAAAAGCTTCATATCAAGAGCTTGAAAAAATGATTGAGGATGCTATGGATTCTCAAATTGCAATTACAAATGTTCTTGTGGATGAAAGTACATTAAGTCAATTACAATCAAAATTTGAAACCAAGTTAGTCTGTTATATTGTTTGGTCTAAGCTTTTAGTAATTGAAGATTCAATAACAACTGAATTTGTGATTTCCCACATCACTGAGTTCTTACAATGCTACATTGAGTTTGATAAAAAAGCTCATCAAATGATGGAATTAATGGCTAGTACTTTTAAAATTGACTTGAATGATTCTGCTCAAATTTGGGATTTGAAAAGAAATAGAAGTAAGAGGCAAAGAGGACAAATTAATTCCTCATGGAACTACTTTTTTCATGGGGCTGAATGTGCATTCGAGAACGTAAATACAGGCCAATATATTGATGTTAAAATAATTTATGGTAGAGAGTATGGAGTAATTGACAACTTTTTCCTTTACAGGTTTATAGAAACAACCGAGTCCTTAAAACCTCAGTTTGAATTATTGGAGGGGAAAAGTCAAAATTTAAGGAAAGTTACTTCTGTTCTTAAAGAGAAAGGTTTTTTAATAAATAGACCAAATTTTGATTTCGAAGAGCTGATTTTAAATAGAACAAATCAAGTAGGGTAAATATGGAATAAGTCTACGTCTATCCCATATTTATCCCTCTCACAGAACCGTGCGTACGGACCTCGTACACGGCTCATGCTAGAACCTTATCTCTAAATTGGTGTATTGTATTTGTAATTACCTTCGTCAAATCAAATAGCCCTTGCTCCGAAAACCACTTATCAGGTAATGCACGGTGAATCAAATAACAATTCGAATTCCGCCAGCGACGCAAACTAATGCGACGGTACGTACCTTTGTAGTTCATTCGGCGTAATTGCTTGTAGAGTCCTTTCCAGCTTTTCCAAGATTTCATGATCATCATACGAAGACGACGACGAATCCAGCTCTGAAGAGAACGAAATAAACTCTTACTCAATCCTAAACGATAATACATCGAGTAACCTTGCATCAACTGAGATAAATCTCGAATGTAGATTTTAAGTGGGTAGTGACCTTGACTACGTCTTGTCAGTTTTCTCACCTTATCCTTAAAGCTTTTGATACTTTTAGGACTAACGCGTACGCCTTGGAGATCAATTAGAAATCCAAGATAGTGAAGTCCGTCTCTTAAGTGGGTGATACTCGTTTTAGTCGCATTGACTCTGAGTTTCAAACTCCCTTCAAGAAAAGATACTGCACTGCGCATGTGACAATACGCTTCTGATTTCGTACGGGCAAACAATAAGATATCATCTGCATAACGAACTAGACGAATGCCTCGGCATTTCATCGACTGATCAAAACGGTTCAGATAAATATTGGCGAGCAAAGGGGAAATCACACCTCCTTGAGGGCTCCCTTTACTGCTTTCTATAAATGTCGACTTATGCATAATTCCCGATTTCAGGAAATGCTCTATCAAGCTTAAAACCTTCCCATCACTTACGTACTCCCCAACACTGTCTATGATTTCTTGATGATCTAAAAGATCAAAACATTGAGACAGATCCATGTCGACAACGTGACTAAGACCGTATTTACGCATAAACAGATCAGCCTTCGTTACAGAATGGTGGGCACTACGATTCGGAAGGTAGGCATAGCTGGATGGATGAAAGGTTTCCTCAAAGATCGGTTCTAAAATAGTACACAAAGCCTGCTGAACAACACGGTCACGGAAGCAGGGAATACCCAACGGGCGTTGGCTTCCATCGGGCTTGTCAATGAACGTACGACGAACGGGTTGAGGACGATACTCTCCACTGCGTAACTCGTCGTGAAGAAGGCATAGTTCTTTAGTAAGTTCCACTTGGAAACTATGGGCCGTTACGCCATCGATTCCTTTAGTACGTGATCCTTTGTTTCTTTTAACCTTGTTAAAAGCCTCTGTAAGATTCTTTATACTGTAGACTTTGTCTATTAAACTATACCGTTTGTGCATGGTAATTAAAATGGTTTACAGTGAAGATCTGAACAGTTATTGGAGAAGTAGACTCTTGATTCAGCGGTATTTTCTGACGTTTCTAGCTCAAGGCAATCTATCAAAAAAAAAAAAACTCGCTTACTGAGTACTCGTACGGATTAAAAGCGATGAACATTCTTACAGAGGAACGTTCTTCACTGAAAATTCCCAGCAGTATTTCAACCACTGTTGTCTTTACTTTTACTTATTCAATAGTGCTGTTTACATTTTCACTTTCGGTTCTAACTTCACCCCTTCGCACAAGTCACTTTCTTTTGAAAAGCGACCGCCTCTGTAACTGAAGCACCATTCATGTACAGAGTCATCCAAGTTTTATCCTAGCTTCTGTCACCAGAAGATCAACGGCAAGGACTTGATCACTACTACGGGATCATCTGCCACCTTCATTTCCATAAATTCAGACTTGTCTT
>NZ_JABANE010000207.1 GCF_012844305.1 Flammeovirga aprica JL-4 | reverse complement strand
GCGAATCAATTTTGCATCGATAAATTTGAGGAACCCGCGGTAGCGAAAAGAAAAAAACTGAAGGTTACCCACAAAAAAAGACCCAATAATTCTTAAAATTATTGAGTCTTATATCGAAATTAATTCACTGAAAAACTGTATCGTTTTTTCAGGACATTACATTATAAGTAATTATTAAATTTGTAACACGAAGTATATCATTAAATCAAGCAAACTAAATATATTTCATTTTTTGATGTCATTAAACTTTTAGCAACATTTTAAATTTAACAATGAAAAATTTCAATCCATTTTTATTAGTGGCAATTTTAGTCGCTTTATTTTCATGTGAAAATCAAAGCATTGAGGAGCCACAACAAATGGTTCAATTCTCTTTTTCTCAAAATTCTTCATCTGCAAGGATGATGGAAAGCAAACCTTCAAAAATCATTATTTCTATTGCTCAAGGAGAAAATGTTCTCTACTCGCAAAAAGAACTTGCTGTTTCTAAGGTTAATGAGGCTTACCTATCTGAAGAAATGACACTTGTAGTCGGAGATTATCAAGTGACAGAATTTATTGTTCTAAATGATAGCAGTGAAGCATTATTTATCACTCCTAAGTCAGGGTCAGACCTTGAAAATTTGGTAACCAATCCACTTCCAGTTTCATTTACAGTATCTACAAATGATGACCCGGCTGTATTCTTAGAAGTTGTAGATACTTCCCTTGGTGAACTAAAAGAGTATGGGTACAGTACATTTACTTTCAGCATAGTAGATTATCTAAAGCAAGGTTTACTATTGTACTTACCATTTGATGGAACAACTGAAGATATGAGCAAAAATGCTATCTCTTTAACAGAAAATGGTTCGATTACATATGTAGAGAATAGACATGGTGAAGCTGGTAAAGCTTTGTACCTTGATGGTTCTTCTACATTCCTATCTTCTTCTGCAGTTGTAGACAGTTGTAAAGGTTTTACACTTTCAGCTTGGATCAAACCTACTTCTTTTGATGTTGAATACACTGGTATCTTCGGACAGTCACCAGAAACATTCCCTACAGTAGACGATTACTTTGTATGTTATACAACTCATTCAAGATATCACCCTCAATATGGTGGTTTTGGATGGACTATGTTCTTCCAAGATAACACTTGGTTGGATTCAAGATATACTTATAATAATCAACCAGACCGTTGGATCTTATTTACTTCAACTTTTGATGGTAAAAAGTTCACAAACTACATCAATGCTTTAAAAGTAAGCGAGCATGTAGTTGAAGAAGGAAAAACTTTAGGAAATGATTATGATATGCTAATTGGTAAGACTTATGCTTATCCTCAATCTCCTGACAGAGTTTTAACACAATACTTCCAAGGTGCTATTGATGATTATAGAATTTATGACAGAGGCTTAACTCAGAACGAAATTTATCAATTATACATTAAATAATCGTTCTATATTTTTTGAGAGCCCCTCTTTGTTTCTCTAATTGAAATAAAGAGGGGTTTTCTTATTTAATGCATTATTTTTTATTTTCAACATCCGCTCTCTTAACGAAAATTACAGTTTTCAATATAATTTTTTCACTAATTTTACGCCTAATTTTAAGCAGTGAAGAATCACTTCATTCATCTTTTTTAGTATTCTATATCAATGTCTTATTCCCCTATCATATTATTTGTCTATAATAGAGCTTGGCATAGCGAACAAGTATTAAAGGCTATCAATAATAATCCTGAATTTAAAAACTCCCCTTTCTATATCTTTTGTGATGGGCCAAAAAATGGTGCTACTCAAGAGGAATTGAATAATATAAAAGAGACAAGAGACATTGTAAAAAACACTCAATATTGGTCAGATTATACTGAAATTATTGAAAGTGAAGAAAATAAAGGGTTAGCTGATTCTATTATCAATGGAGTTACTCATGTCATTCAAAAACATGGTACGGCTATAATATTAGAAGATGACATTGTGACGTCAAAAGGCTTTTTAAAATATATGAATGAAGCATTGGAAATGTATAAAAACAACGATAAAGTGATGCATATCAATGCTTATTTACCTAAATCGCCATTTCAAAAGAATAAATTCGAAACAACTTCCTTCTTTTCCACACATATGTCTTGCTGGGGATGGGCTACGTGGGAGTCTTGTTGGAATAAGTTTAATGCGAACACGGAAGAACTTTTAGAATTACTTAAAAGTAAAAACTTAGAAAATGCTATAGATCTTGATGGGTATTTTTATGGCACTCAACAGTTAAATCAAAACCTGGATGGTACTATAAAAACTTGGGCAATCAAATGGAGTGCAAGTATTTTGCTTCAAAAAGGGTTGTGTGTAAATGCTTCAAAGTCATTGGTCAATAATATTGGTATGGATGGCAGTGGTGTCAACAGTGGTAATTTATTCTGGAATCCTTTTAAAACAGAAGTAGTTGAAGGTATAGACCTTTCCCTTCTTGATGAGAAAAACTGCAAAGAAGGAAATGATTACTTTATGAAGTTTTATAAATATGTGAATGTAAAAGGTATAAAACGAAGAATAATTAAATTTTACTTCTATTTCTTCAAATAAAAAAAAGGGTAATCCATCCTCAATGAATTACCCCTTGTTATTTTATTCTCGAATATAAACTCTCAATTCCTGACCAGGATGTATAACATCTGAAGGTAACTCATTGAGTTTTCTTATATCCTCTGGCTGTATATCATACTTATTAGAAATGGTGCCAATACTTTCTCCAGGTAAGATTTTATGATCAAAAAATAATGCTGGAATTCCCACTTTCACAATTTCATTGTTCTTAAAAATACGATCCATCGATATTGTTTTTCCCTCAGAATCTAAAACATTTTTTTCGGGAACTTTATAATGGTTTGCAATACTAATCACGGTCTCCCCTGCTTTACTTTTATGTTTAATCCAAAAATCTTCTTTTTTATTATCATTCATCGCTGAGATTTGCCCCATAATAAAACCACTCAACTGAGTTAGCCTTTTGGATTGAGTTGCTGTAAAGTCATTCGTTCTTTCAGCTTGCTCAATCATAGTAACTCCTTCTTTCAACTTACCCATCCCATACTTGTAATTTCTGAGATCAGCCATTTGTTTAAGAAGATCACTTTCAAGCTTTTTGAAGTAAACGTCGGATTCTGTTAAATTTTCATCCGAAGAAGCATTAATTTCTTGTGAGTCATCCGTAACAGTAGCAGAAGAATTACTCGTGAAAGAAAGAATAAAACTGAATATTGAAGATATAAAAAGACCTAAAATAAATGAGAAAGACCCAATGATGGTATATCTAATTTTATTCTTTTTGGATAAACCTCTTCTTCTATTGACGGGACCCGATTTCCTCTTTAACCTTGAAGCTGAAGGGGTTGCATCAACAGATTCCTCTGCTTTAACTTCTGTCGTTTGAGATCTATTTAATTCCTCATCAATCATTTCCACTCTTTTCTGAGCATTAGTGACTCCAACTTCAGCGGCTCTTGCAAAAAATTGTCGTGCTTGTTCCACATTTCTAAAAGTCCCCATGCCTTTCTCACACATATCTCCTAACAGATAAAGTGTTTCTCCATCTAAAAGCAGATCATCTGCGTAATCATATGCTATTGCTTTAAATGTCTCATCATAAAGCTCCTGTTTATAAAGACTTTTAATGTCTAAGAGTTTTTGTGTTCGGTCTAGTTCCGGTAATCGTAAAGCATATAAAAGATCTTTTTCGTGCTGTCTTAAAGACTCTTCATCTTTTTCTTTGATTATCATTTCTACTTTTTGCTGAATTTCTTCTGAATAATTATCCAGCATGCGAATTGTATATTGGACAGATCCGAAAACATAAGTATCTGAAGTTTCGGAAGTACCCTCAAATGAAAAAGTAGCACCAGCTTCAAAAGAATCAACAGGTTCTTTCGCTATTATCCTGGGAGATAAATCTGCAATAACGAGTACTGCATCTTCTTCCAATTTACCATAAAATACTTTACATCTATCACCAATTACAATTGGAGTTTCACGGTTAAACTGATAGCGTTCTTGAAGTTCCTGAATTGTCATAAACAAAAAAGTTGAATCTCTTTAAAGAGTAAAATTTTACATTATTCTAATCTATGAAAATTATCGTTATCATGTATGAAAATCCACATTTTTTAAAAACATTCACCTCATTTATCTGTTATTCTAAACAAATGATTGATTATTCACTTTTATATAATCATCTTGAGTTAAAATTACATTCGAATCATTATTCCAACATTACTAAAAATGAGTGCACCTTTTTATAACTTCTCTGCTAAGAACACTTTAGGCGAAGATATAGCCATGAGTGATTTTGAAGGAAAAACTATTTTAGTGGTTAACACTGCCACAAAATGTGGTTTAACACCTCAGTTTCATGGGTTAGAAGAACTTTATCAAAAATATAAAGACAAAGGATTGGTCATTATTGGCTTCCCTTGTAATCAATTTGCCAGTCAGGAACCTGTAGAAAATAAAAATATGGTTTCCACTTGTCAGATTAATTATGGCGTTACTTTTCCTCTGACTCAAAAAGTGAATGTGAACGGATCTGACGCTCACCCTATTTTTAAGTTCTTGAAAAAGGAACTTCCGGGCACGCTTATCAATGCGATCAAATGGAACTTTACGAAGTTTTTAATTGATAAAAATGGAAATCCTGTGAAGCGTTTTGCACCTAATACAGAACCTCAGAAAATAGAGGATGATATTTTGAAGATTTTATAAAAAAGATGTCAGAATGTTTCTCCATATGAAGGAACATTCTGACACCTTTTTAGCATCTTGAATTAGAGAGATAAAGTCAATTGACAATACCTCCCCATTCAATTATTATTACAGTTGTTTAATCAAAGTATTAACAGCCACGTGAGGCCATTTCTGACCGTTGAATATTAAGTTCACTTTCTGTGTGTACTGCAGAATTTCTCTTTCTTGTCCATCAATCATTCTTTTTCCGATCCAGAAATCACTCAGAAGATTATCAATCCCTACAGGTTCATTGACCCTTTGCCCGCTTGCCATCTGTGATGGATTTCTATCAAATCTGAAAGAAAATACCCAGTCTTGAGTACCTGGAGAAATGGTCCCTAATGATTCTTCATCTACTTGCTTCAATAAGGAAACTAGTTTAGTCGGATTGGGCGCTCCTGCTTGTATGGCTTTATCACTTAACTCAATATCAATTTTCTCTTGTAAGTCAGAACGAGTTGAGATTGTTCTAGCAGAATAGAAGCTGTCAAGGTCTGAATTTTCCAATGCCTTCCCAACAGATTCTATATCCAAACGACCATGCGTCATAAAAGAGTTAGCTCTTGGAATTGTGGCTTGTCTGATGATAACACCTGAAAGGTCTGAGCCTCTTTGACTAACAATAGCATCAGCATCATCTTCAAGGCTATCTACTTGTAATAAGAAGTGCCCCATTTCATGATGAATACCTTTACCGTCTGGATTTTTAGGATCAGGAAATGTGTGGTTTCTGATGTCAATTTCATAAGCCATTGACTGCCAAAAGCCCGCTTCACCTACTTCTCCAATGTTTCTTGCTGATCCAATTTTCTTGAAAGTCATAGTTTCTCTCATTGGGTCCACTCCTGTATGAAAATCTTCAAAAGAACGGTTTTCAAAATCAGGCTGTGTGATGAAATTCCACCCCCAATTGTCCTGCCATTGGTCATTTAGTTTGTTTTGCCATACTCCTTCAAGCATGTCGAAAAATAAATTAGCTGGTCTCATTTTAATTTTTGAGTTTAATGAAAAAATTTACTGTTCTATAGACACGATAATCCATTCTTATTTCATTCTCTAAAATCAATATAGAATTAGATAAACAAAATAATCAACACTACCCATCACAATGATAAGCAAGGTTTTAACTAGAAAATGAAGGATTAAAGAATATATACTTTACGTTAGTTTTTAATTATGAAAAATAGTTTTCAAATAGCTGGAATAAAAACACTCCACATTTTTTAAAGGAGTTTCACAAACATAAGTTATTTAATGTTATTAACAAATGAATAAGGTATTATTTTATGAATAACATAAATGTAACTACTCACCGACATTAAATTAGACAAAAAGTAAGTCAGCGATAATTTAAATTTAATAAAATCTTCAT
>NZ_JABANE010000206.1 GCF_012844305.1 Flammeovirga aprica JL-4 | reverse complement strand
ATTTAAAGTTTTTCCTGTTCAGAATTTCAAAGGTATTTGGTTAACCTGTGCCCACTTTTTGAAGGTGATCCTATAAAATCCCAGGCTTTTTCACGTTTTAGAACGATAACCTTAATTGAGTTTCAAATCCGTTTTTATTTAATCTGTAAGAGATTTCTTACTATACCATCAAAGTGGTGGACTTTAAAGTAGTAATGCTAACTTTTCTTCATTCCATTAAAAATGAAAGGAGGGTAATTATTTTTAAAAATAAAGTATGAAAGAGTCAACACACGTTTGTATAGTTTACACAAGAGCTCTAGAGCACCCTGATATTCTGCTTTTAAGTAGTCTTACAATAATGCATACCATTATAAGAAATAATGACTTAGAAAGCATTCTACATTCCATCCTCTTATGATGCCTTTTAAAATATACATTGCATAAAACTAAAAAGCAGTCTTCCTCCAAGAGAGAAAGACTGCTGCAAATAAGAGTTTTTATATCGGAACACTATAAATCACATATTTCTATTTTATAGATATATTTTTTAGTATGAAGTTGTTTGTTAGACAGCAGGAACTGCTGCTTGATTTTCTAATGAAGCATTGAATGCTTCTAATTTCTTTTGTTCTTCTACTGCCGCCGCTTCGTCTTCTGCTGAGAACTTGATTAATAATCCTAAGAAACCTACTGCAGATACAACGAATCCGAAAGTGAAGAATGCATCCTGAAGTGAAGCACCTGTTCTCAATAAGTATTGAGCGTATAATACAGCACCTACGTTACCACCAGCACCTACAATACCTGAAACAGCACCTAAAGCTTTTCTATTGATAAATGGTACTACTGAGTAAGTTGCTCCTTCTGCCATTTGTACAAATAATGAGAAGAATACCATACTTGTAATTGCCGGTCCTAACGCATTCATTCTTGAGAATACCAATAATGCTACACCTTCTGCGATGACTACGTATACTAATATTTTTACTCTACCGTTCAAACCTGAGCCTTTTGCAAATTTATCTGCAATCCATCCACCACATGAACGAGCAAATAAGTTCATTGCTCCAAAGAATAACACCACAAAACCTGCTGCTTTCTGACTCAAAGCAAATTTTTCTTGATAATAAGTTGATGCTTTACCTGTAACGAATAATTCCATACCGAAACATCCTGCATACATTAAGAATAAGATCCAAACTCTTTTGTCTGACGCTGCAGCTAAGAATAAGCTCTTTTCTCCTTTTTTCACTTGTGGTCTTTCCTCAGGAAGATCATCATAATTTCCTTTTGGGCAGTCCGTAGTATATTTCCAGTATAAGTAAGCTACAAATAACATGATAGCTGCTGGTACCCACATTGCAATTCTCCATGACTCTGCTGCTTCTGCTAAACCAAATGCAGCTACACCTGATGCGATCAATGGCATAGTAGCGTTTGTAACACCACCACCTAAGTTACCCCAACCTGCTGTTGTTGCATTGGCAATACCAATTACATTTGGAGCAAACATCACTGAAGTATGATACTGAGTAATAACGAATGAAGCACCAATTACACCGATAGCTAAACGAGAAAGTAAGTAAGTTTCCCAAGTGTTAGCAAAAGAAGAACCTGCTACTGCAAATGCACCAAATATTAAAAGGTATACATAACTTTTTCTTGGTCCAATTTTATCACAAAGGTTACCAATTCCTAATCTTGCAAAAATTGTTACCCCTACTGATGCGATAAAAGCGATTGTTGCTTGCTCTTTTGTTAAATTTAAATCTGGTCCAATTGTAGACTTGATTAAAGGTGCATGGGAGAACCATCCGAAGAAACACAAAAAGAATGCGATCCAACTCAAATGGAATGTTCTCATCTGTATGCTACTGAAATCGAACAAGTTAATGCTTGTTGCTTTTTCGTTTGAAATCATGTTTGGCTTCATACTACTAAGTATTTTTCACGTTGCTATAAAATAATTACATAGCAATACTACGTATTTTTACTTACTTTTCAAAAATATTACGTATTTTTTCTATAAAAAAAGACTACTTAACGTTAAGTAGTCTCCAAATTACGTATAAATGTAATGTATTTCTTAAGCTTCAGCCAGTAATGTATTATTATCCACTACTCCTGATTCTGCTTCATTTTCATCTTGAATTTGCTCTGCTTCAATTTCACGAAGACGTTTTCTCACTCTAGAAACCTGTGTCTTCCCTACTCCTGTCAAATCTGAGATCTGATACGTAGTTAAACCGTCTTTCAAACCTTGGATGACGTCTTTATTTCTTTCCATCCAACGTTCAACATTCATTTTTCTTCCCTTCTTTCCTCCTTTGTACTTTCCTTCAGCCTTCGCACGGGCAATACCTTCTACAGTTTTCTCCTGCATCTGATACTCCTTCATATTGATCATGGTCTCAAAAGCAGAAATTACCGCTTTCAAGGCAGCTGTTGAATCACCTTCTTCAAGATCAAACTTATTAATAATTACATTAGCGTTGGTTTTCAACAATGCCTTCAAGCCATCCAAAATGTCTTTAGGATTGTCTCCCAATCTATCAATATCTTCGATATATAATGTATCTTCTTCGGTTAACGTTGTCAGAAGCTCCTGTGCTCTAGGACGCTCTATAAATGGTAAAGTAACAGGACATTTATCAATAAAAGGTTTCCCTTTTATTTTTGCCTGCTGTTTAAATTTTGATTGTGCAACTGTAGATACGCGTATATATGTTATAACTGACATGCTTACTAGTTATTCTAAAAAAATTGATTGTACACACTTTAAAGTAAACACATTTTAAGAGTAAAAAGCAACTAATGAAGTTAAATTATAAATAAATTCCACCTAAAAAACTTATATTCAGCTATCTAGAAAGAAGTTATGTTCCTTAATTTCGTTCTTCAATTTATCTAATTTCACAATTCCGAGGCGTTTTCCCTGTGCTATCAATATACCTTCTTTTTTAAGAGAAGAAATAACACGAATTACCTGTTCGTCAGTAGTACCCGCAAAATCAGCTATTTCTTTTCTTGATAATTGAATGTTTAAAAGGTTATTAGTTTGCCCAAACTTTCTGTTCATATATAAAATAGCATCAATCACTTTCTCACGCACCGTCATTTGAGCAATCTTACGTACTTTATTCTCACTTCTGTTTAACTCTTCAGCATAGAACAACATCATATTATAAGAAAGCTGAGGTACTTTCTGCAACATATTGTTGATGACTTCATTCGAAAAGTTACACAACATGATGTCTTCAATTGCTACAGCACTGATATGATAAAACTGACCTACTCCAAAACCTCTATGCCCGATGATTTCTCCATCCTGACATAACCTCACGATCTGTTCTTTTCCATTTATACCCGTTTTTGCCACTTTTACTTTACCTTTATAGATAAAATACAAGCCATGCACAGGCGCTCCTTCTAAAATAAAAGGTTGATTTTTCTTGGCTTTCACCATTAATTTCTGCTCCAAATAAGGAATCGCCTCTTCTGTAAGACAATTTTTCTTGATGAGGCACTGTTCATTATGACAGCTTTTACAGTCGATGCTAGCATTCATTTGTGAGTAGTTTTTTCGTTTAAGTTTAAGTAAATCTACGTAATTTTATTGTAAAAAGTAAAATTGAATATACAAAAAGGCGACACTCCCATACAATAGACTTGCAATGTATTTTTGTAAATTTAAAAGGTAAACCTTATGCTAAAGGTAAAAGTTTAAAGTGAATGGAACCCGTAAAAACATATAAAAACGTAAATAAAAGGGATAATAAGCTGAGTTTTGGCATTTCAAAAATGGAAGAAATTTATGAAAGAAGAAGTGGAGAAAAAGATGATCCACACCGTCATGATTTTTTTACATTAATTTTTACTGAAAAGGCAAAAGGGGAACATAAAGTAGATTTCACCTCTTATTCCTTAGAAGGCAGGCAGATTTATTTTATCTCTCCAGGACAGGTGCACCAAATCATTGAAGAAGAGAAATCTTTTGGGTTTGCAGTGGTCTTCTCTCATGATTTTTTAGTGCTTAATAATATTCCGCTTTCTTTCATTGAAGACCTTAAACTATTTAACGATTTCAGTGAGACACCTCCATTAGTACCTAACGATGATGATTTTCTGAAGATTCAAAAATACCTGCAGGAGATGTATCTCATTTTTCATTCAGAAATAGCGTATAAAGAAGAAGCTGTTGGTGCTTTATTGAAACTGGTTTTAATACTCTGCAATAACGTCTGCTCTCTTCCACAAGAAGATATTAATAGTGTTAATACTATTTTCCGAAAATTTAAACAGCTGATCAATCAACATTACAAAACTGATCATCATACCAACTTCTACGCTGACCTATTACATATCAGTCCAGACCATCTCAATAAAGTAGTGAAACAACACAGCGGTAAATCAGCCAAAGAACATATTCAAAGTAGAATTATAATAGCCGCCAAAAGGTTGATCTATTTCAGCAACCTAAGTAATAAAGAGATTGGGCATGAACTAGGCTTTTCAGAACCTGCCAACTTCAGTGCTTTCTTTAAGAAATGCGTGGGTGTTTCTCCTTCTCAATTTAGGAAAATGAGTTAGGGAATTGGGAAAAATTGGCATTTTTGATGTATAAAATGTGGTTCGTGTTGTAGTTCGGCGGACGTTTTAGTTAAACGTCCCTACAGTCTACTTTCAATTTTTGGTAGAATATCATTAATGATGGATACCGTTGTAGGGATGTTACACTGCAACGTCCACAGAGCCACCATAAAAAACACTTCAAAAACCATAATACGATCCATTTTTTCTTCATCCTTAATTTAGAAATCAGGAGATTTCTGATGATCTGTAGGACACGAATGACGCTGACGCTTAACATTCGCGCCAGTGGTAGCACTACTTTTCTCTAGCGTAAGAGTTTAGCGATAGTGCCTCTTGTGCTTTAAAGATCTTTAGAAGTCTCTGACTTCTAGTATAGAAAACGCCCAATTAATTACACCAAATACTAAATCTCGGATTTTCATAAGTTTTTCACTTTTTCTCATATTCCCTGCCTTTGTTATTCTTCCGTCCTTTGTATTACAACAAAATCAAAAAGTCATGGACAGAAAAAAGTTTATATCTACATCATTAAAAGCCGCAGTGGCGAGTGCTACTATACCTTCAATGGTCAAAGCATCTAACGTGAAACTGAAAAACTCTGATTATGACAAATTGATGCAACAAGTAGGATTAAAGCTATTGTACAATTAAAATCGGAAGTTTTGGATTTTCTTTTTTAGCCTACTCTTCGTTAGAATATCATCGCGTAGCTACAGCTATGCTCTTCTATTCTGCCTTGATTAGACTAAAAAATAATTATCCAAATTCTCCCAATTTTAAATGTTCAACAGCTTAATCATTTACCAAACGAAGAAAATAAAACTATGAATACTGTATTACATAAAGCCGAGACAAGAGGACATGCAAATCACGGATGGTTAAACTCTCACCATACGTTTAGTTTTGCTAATTATTATAACCCTGAAAGAGTACATTTTGGTGCTTTAAGAGTTTTGAATGATGATACTGTGGCAGAAGGAAAAGGTTTTGGCACCCATCCTCATGACAATATGGAAATTATTTCTATTCCGCTTTCTGGTGATTTGGAACATCAAGACAGCATGGGAAATAAAGCGGTCATTAAGCAGGGTGATATACAGGTAATGAGTGCCGGAACGGGAATTTATCATAGCGAATACAATAAGAATACGGATAGAAATGTAGAATTCTTGCAGATATGGGTTTTCCCAAATGAGAAATCCGTAGAACCGCGTTACGATCAAATTTCTATTGGGGATATTTCAAAACCAAATCAACTGAACCAAGTACTTTCTCCTAATAAAGAAGATGCTGGCGTTTGGATTCATCAAAATGCATGGTTCAGCTTGGGTGATTTCGATCAAGACACCGAACTTTCTTACGCTTTCAATGCTACTGACAACGGGGCTTACCTTTTTGTATTGGAAGGGAATGTAACGGTTGATGGACAGGAACTCAAAAAGCGTGATGGTTTTGGGGTTTGGAACGTTGACAAATTGGATATTAAAGCGGAGAAAGGTAGTAAATTGCTTTTGATGGAAATACCGATGACGGTTTGAATGAAGAATTAAGAATGTAGAATGAAGGGAGCTGTAGAGATCGCTTTCAAGCTATCTTCGTGAACCACAAGAATAACTTACGCTCATCATCAGCCCACGACTTAACCTTAGGTTTGTATATCAATCATTACTTGTAATATTCCAAGAAGGAGGTTTACTTAGTAAGAGGGTTTA
>NZ_JABANE010000205.1 GCF_012844305.1 Flammeovirga aprica JL-4 | reverse complement strand
AATCTTTTAATTCTAGGATAAAAGATTTTAGAAGAGAATTCCGAGGCGTTACAGATTTAAAGTTTTTCCTGGTCAGAATTTCAAAGGTATTTGGTTAACCTGTGCCCACTTTTTGAAGGTGATCCCTTAAAGTTTAAAGCTTTCTATTTTTCCTTTTCAAAGACTGAACATATTGTAAACTAAGCTTCCGAATATTTATGGTATTTAGAGATCATAAGATTCTTAATGATCTGTAGAACACAAATCACGTTAACACTTAACATTCGCATTAGTGAGCTTTCTACCTTATAAGTTTGATAGTGCCTTCCTCGCCTTTGAAAGGAAAACGTTAAGTATTTTATGATGCCCCTAAAAAAGTTAGTTATGTAACTGTTGGGCTAATATTCTCTTTTTGTGCGTATGTATTCATTAACAACCGTCGCTTAGGGTTTTTAATCAAGCTTTCCCCTTCCTAAAATGATAATCAAAAGAGTTATTTTTTATACGAAAAACATGAAAAAATTTTTAGCAATCATTTTAGGTGTATTAGCTTTTGCAAGTTGTTCAAGTGAACGTAAGAATGAAACGCCAGCACCACAATTACAAGCAAGAGATGTCAATGTCTCTTTTATTTATGAATTAGTGAAGCCAATGACTGTAAAAGACCATGAAGCAACTGACGGAGCGGTTTTGACAGGTTACAGAATGGTATTGAAAGACCAAAGACAAGAGTTTGTGGTAGACAGTATCAATATTGAAAACTTTACACATACTTTCAATGGCGTATATGGAAAGTTTACTGTCACGGTAATGCATCCAAGAGTAAGAACAGCTGATGTGACTTTTGAATATTACCTTTCAGGAGAGCAAGAAGGAAATTCGTCAGAGGATAGAGTCAGTGTAAACCTTACGAACAACGATTATACTTACATCACTGTAAGAAGTAGAGCGGACGAGGTTAAGGGTAGTAAGATCGAGAATGTTGTAATGAGACAGGTATCTACTAATAATCCTCATGCATTTTATGCTTATGTTGTGTCAGGAAAAGATTTATTGATGATTACTGAAACAACAAGAGGTGATATTCCTACTAAAATTAATGGACAGGTAAATAAACAACATATCTATTATGTAGACTTTGAGACAAAGACTTTATTGAACTACTCATTAGGTTTTGATAAAGTATTGACACCGGAAAAAATTCACCCTCCAGTTATCAATATCAGACATATCAAAGGAACAGATAACTTTACCATTGGTTCAAACGGTGAGATCATCGGTAAGGGTAGAAATAATTCAAGAGTAACAGCTTGGAAAGAAGTAGCAGGAAATAAGAAATTGAAGGGGTATAGTTTTGAAATCGATGTTGAAACAAAACGTAAGCATTCTTTTATGAACGTATATGTTGCCAAAGACAGATCAAGCAAAAATGTAAGATTATCTTACTATGCTGAGGGAACAAATAAAGGAAAATGGGGTAAGCCAGGAGCTCCAAACCCTGTAACTACAGAGGAGATTTTGAGAGAATTTGGAGAGTATACTGTAGTTCACTTCTTTGATGAATTTAATGTTGGAAACTTCTTCTGGAGAAGCGGTAGCTCAAATGAGTACAACGAAGAATTTACAATCAAAAAATTCAATGTGACTGAAGGTTCTGAAAGAATCTAGTTTTCTTTGAAAATGCTATTATAAAAAGGCTTATGGGTGACCGTAAGCCTTTTTTGGTTTTGAGGCGAAGTTATTCTGTGGGAATCATTAACAAGCTCATTTTAGGGGTTATTACACTGTTTTTCCCTTCCTAAAATAGAGAGCACATAAAGATATTTTGTGTGAGAGTTTAGTCGTTGAGTTAACCCAAAAAGAAATGAGAGTAGAATAATTTGAACTTCAGCAATGATTTGCAATACAATATATCATGTTGAAGTAGCTATGATCAAGGAATTTAAATTGAATGTAGATCAACAAATTATTCTTAATAAAGAGTGATACTTAAAAGGCTTGTGATTTTCGCGGGTCTTTTTTTGTGTCAATTCCTATCCAATATTATTTGATTAAATCTCGTTAACATAGTATAACGTAGTGCTACTCTTAGCTTAACATACCACAACAGCATTGCTTCAATAAGGTCGTTATATTGTAAAAAACGATGTTCAATCAAAACTTACTCTCATGAAGATTCAACTATTACTGCTTTTTTTGCTTGTCTCTATTACCCTCAAAGGACAAATTATTAGAATTGATAATGCGAACAGCAAAGGTGACTCTGTAGCCTTGAAGAAGCTTTATATAGATGTGGTGGTATTAGACAATATTGCTACAACCAAAATGGAAATGCACTTCTACAACTATGGTAATCGTGTTTTAGAAGGAGAACTTAATTTTCCTTTGGAACAAGGGGCTACTGTCTCCGCTTTTTCATTAGATATTGGTGGAGAATGGAGAGAAGGAGTGGTGGTAAAGAAAGAAAAAGCCACTGAAGTTTTTGAGAACATTGTAAGGCAAAATGTAGACCCGGCAATCTTAGAGAAAACGGTCGGTAATAATTTTAAGGCAAGAGTTTATCCTATTTTACCCAAAGAATATAAAAAGTGTATTGTCGCTTTTGATCAGGAATTAAGTAAGAATGATAAAGGACATATTCTTTACAATCTCCCAATGTATTACAAGAACCTACTAAAAGAATTTGAGGTGCATGTAGAAATCATCAATAAATCAGATGTGGAGGTAGATAGTGACAATGCATTGGATATTCAATTCCAAGATGTACACGAATCTACAATTGCGAATTACACAGCTAAAGATACTTTCGTACAGTCCAATCTATCCTTTACGTTACCTCAAAATAAAAAAATAAAAAAGACTAAATCCCAAAAGGGAAATTTTCAGCAGATCAGTTTTTTTATGTACAAAGTCAACCTGATGCAGAAATAGAAGAGAAAAAGAAACCAAGTAGTATTACTTTTCTTTGGGATGTTTCGGCACATTATAAAGGAAGAGATCTTGAGAAAGAGAAGGAGTTGATTAATGAATATTTCAAGTGGAATAAAAATGTAAGTGTTGAGGTAAAGACCTTCAATTATGAGGTGACTACTTCTAAGAAGTTTCAAATTAAGGAAGGGAATACATCAAAACTGCTTCGATATATTGAAGGCTTAGAATACGATGGTGGTTGTAAACTAGGTGAATATTTAAGTAAAGGTATAACTTCAGAAGAAGTGTGGTTGTTTTCTGATGGTATTTCTAATTTATCCATGGAAACTCTCTTTAGCTTTAAACAACCTTTATATACAATTTCATCAAGCAGTAGTGTAAATCAGGCTTACTTATCGGCTCTAGCAAACCAAAATTCAGGGGATTACCTTAACCTTTCATCTCGTTCACAAAAAGCTCTTTTGCAGAAAATCAAACAGCCTACAATTCGTTTTTTAGGTATTGAAGTGATCAATGGAGAAGTAGCAGAGGTATACCCAAGTAAAGTCGCATTGGTAAAGAAAAACTTTGCTATAGCAGGAAAATTAAAATCAAAGGAAGCGACATTAAAGATCAACTATGGTATTGGTGGAAAAGTCATGAGTTCTGAACAGGTGACAATTCAGTCTTCTGATAAAAAATATGAAATGGTTGAAAAGCTTTGGGCTCAGAAACAGATTGATGAGTTAAGTGAGTTATCAAAACAGAATGAGGAAGTGATCACTAATTTGGCTTTAAAATATGGTATAGTGACTGATTTTACCTCTTTTATTGTATTGGACAATTTAGAGGATTATGTAACGCATGAGATTGTTCCTCCTGCTTCTATGCGAAAAGAGTATTATGCGAAGCTGAAAAAGAAACAAGATTACAAAACGAAGGAAGTCAATGATAGAAAGGAACGTATTTATGCCTCTTTCCAAGCTGATATAAAATGGTGGGAGAATTCAAAGGATATGAATGAAGTGATTCGAGAAGAGAAAAAGAATAAACCTATAAAAGTAGATCAAACAAATAATTCTACCCTTCCTCAAAGAGAATATGTAGCAGAAAAGAAAATAGTATATGGTAAGGTAAAAGAAAATAATGGTCAGGAAGTGTTACCTGGTGTAATGGTAGTATTAAGAGGAACAACTCAAGGTGTAGCTACTGATTTTGAAGGAAATTTTAGTATCGAAGTTCCTCTTAATGGGATTTTGGTTTTTACTTATATAGGTTATCAGTCTCAAGAATTGGATGTAGAAAATATCGGATCAGAGAGAGTACTAATTGTAATGGAAGAGGAACTTGAAGCATTAGAGGAGGTAGTGGTAGTTGGGTATTCAAGACAAGCATCTGCTCAAATTCAAGAAGTAGATGCTGTAGTTGAGGTGGCGGATGAGGAGGATGTGATGGAAATGGAATTGGAAGAGGTAGATGGAATGTATGAAGCAAAAAGAAGTAATCCAAAGAAAACAGTAAAGACTACCCTGATTCCTTACTCATCAGGGGCAAAATATTTGGAAGAATTAGATAGTGTAGGAAAGAGTGAAAGAGTAGCCAAGTATTATGAATTGAAAAAGGAATATAAAAATGCACCTTCCTTCTACTATGATGTCGCTTCCTATTTTTACAGCGAAGGGGATCAAAAAATAGCTTTTCAAGTATTGAGTAATTTGGCAGAGATCGATCTAGAAAATCATGAAGTATTAAGAAATCTAGGGAGAAAACTACAAGAGTTTGAACGTTATGAAGAAGCGGAATATATCTTTAAGAAGCTGATTGACTTAAGACCTTTTGAACCGCAGAATTATAGAGATTTGGCTTTGCTGTATGTAGATAAAGGAGAATATCAAAAAGCAGTGGATCAATATTATAGTATCATAGAGAGTGAATGGGATGCTGATATTATTTCCCGTTTTGGGAATATAGAGTTAATCATTTTACATGAAATGAATAATTTGATCACCAAGTACCCAAAACAGATTGATACCTCAAAAATTGATGCTCGCTTTATTCATGCCATGCCTTTAGATGTCAGAATTGTGATTGATTGGGATATGCTAGATACAGATATTGATTTGTGGGTGATTGATCCTATCAACGAGAAATGCTTTTATTCTCATAAAGACACTAGAATTGGTGGAAAAATGTCCAATGACTTTACAAGAGGTTATGGACCAGAAGAATTTCGATTGAAGCACGCTATCGAAGGGCAATACATCATTAAGGTTAATTATTATGGAAGTTCTAAGCAGTCGTTGTTTGGTCCTGTCACACTCAGAACCTTCTTGTATACTTCTTACAGTAATTCTAAGGAAGAAAGACAAGAACTGAGTTTACAATTGAAGAAGGTGGGTAAAAGTGTTTATGAGGTTGGAAGTCTGGATTATAAAATAGCGAACTAGGAGTGTTAAAAAATAAGCTCACTTGAAACACTTGTCATTTAAATTCGTTAACTTATTTATTGAACCAAAAAATAAAATCAATAAGTCAAATTAATTAAATCAATCATGAGCAAGAAAGAAAATCCGTTTGAGGATATCCTGAAAGACTTTGTTTTCCCTCGAATGAAAGATGAACTTCAAAAAGAAAAAGTGAAGTCTACCATCAAGAATGTTTTTGAAGCAGTGCAAGGTGCAATGGAAGAAGCACAGGAAGCATCAAAAACAGTTGATGTGGAAGTGAACGAAGTGAAGACTGATGATCCAGATACTCGCAATATCAGAGTGGACATCAAGCACAAGAAAAAGAAGAAGAAAAAAATTGAGGAAACTAAAGAAGAAGTAGACGCTTCTGATGAGGTAGCCCAATTAAAAGAACAGATACATCAGTTGAAATCTCAGCTGAAAGATAAAGAAGACATTATACAGCTGTTGAAAGATCAGGTGGAAATGTTGAAAAAATAAATTTTCAGTCGTCCAATTTAAGGCATACTCTTCGGGGTGTGCCTTTTTTTATGCCCGTTCCGCACTCATCATTTGTAATCTGCACTTATCAAATATTGATACCGAATCGAGAGAATAAACCTGATCATTGTAGTGTAATCATTCATCACTCCAACGAAAACAACGATGAAAAGGAAAACAATATTTTTAGTGCTGATGTTAGTCTCTCAAGTAGGTTTCTCTCAAACTTTCAACTCCATCAAGACAGAAACGAAAAGTGTCATTGACAGTATTTTTAATGCTAAGATAGAAAAGAAGAAAGCGGTAGGAATGAGTATCGCAATTGTTGATAATGGAAAAATAGTTTATTCTAATGGCTATGGTTTTTCAAACCGAGAAAAAGGAATAAAGGCAAATGACCAAAGTAGTTACAGAATTGGCTCTATCACGAAGTCTTTTACTGCTCTTTCATTATTAAAACTTCAAGAAGAACAAAAATTATCGATAGCTGACCCTATTCAGAAATATATACCAGAGTTGACCATTACTTCTGACTTTGATACTGATAAGTATTGAGACATTTTAAAGTATAACTAAAAATGAGCTTTTGAAAATTGAAGAAACAACTGTTTACCAA
>NZ_JABANE010000204.1 GCF_012844305.1 Flammeovirga aprica JL-4 | reverse complement strand
AGTGTATTCAGAAGAGGACTTAATAAAGTGAGAGAGATGATTAAAAGTGTTGATTTCAAAGACTTTACAAATATGATTTCTCATTTTAGGATGAACTATCTAAAAATCATCGGGTAGAGTAATCAATGCTAATACTCTACAATATGAAACGTTACACATTTCAAAGCACAAACCTATCAAAAAAGTTGGTCAGTCCTAATTCAATTTTTTCCACTTTTTATCAAATAATTGGCAAGCATCATAAAATAAAAGTAGGTCCTCATTACCACAAAATTTATAATGTCTAATTGCTTCATAAACACTTAAACCCCAATTAGATTTGTTGCCATATATTTCAAATGTTTCCACAATACCATCAGATATAAATAAAACTTCTCTTGTATCATTATCTATAACCAAATCTGTATGTAAATCAGACTTTTTTAAATCAAATAAACCAAGTTGTTCTAATGAATCAAGTAATTGATTAGCACTCTTTAATTTAGCTTGTTTTTTCTGTCCAACTTTGAGTCGGTTATTTTTTTTCTTCTTGGTAATTTTAATCAAGTCAACATTCTTTTTTGAAAAACAGACTAACTTATACTCTGTCTTGTCAAACCAATATGATTCAGCATATTTTAAGAGAATAAAGTCATAATCATTTAATTTTCTGTCTTTTAAAATTACATCTCTTATCTCAGATGTATAATCATTCTGTTGGATTGGATAGTCTTGCGAAAAAAGATTTGGAGCAAAGACTCCTAGGCATATAAAGAGTCCTAAATGTATTAATGTTCTTTTCATGTTTGTGCTGGCGCAATAGTAAAATATTATACCCTTGTACATCATTTTTATTCCAAATAATCTATAATGTATTGATCTTCATCTACAATATGATCAGTGAGTTGGAATACTTCCTTGATCCATTTATGTTTTAAAGCGACTTCACGGTCGAGCATATTTCCAAGTATCTCAATATCTTTCCAAATACAATCTTCTTTGTCCATTAGTCCTATTTGGTAATTGGATTCATCTGTCCAAATCCGAAAAGGAAATGCAACTCTTTCAGGTGACACCGATTCTTCCCACCATTCTCCTAAGCTTATAACACCTGTTACAACTTTATCCTTATGACCAATTGTATATTGACAATAATATACAGCATAAGCATCATCGTCTTTATAAACAAATCTCGTTAGCCTTACTGTTTTATTACTACAACATTCACAGTCATAAATATTAGGCTCTTCAAATTCTATTTCTATCATCAATTATTATTAGTGGTTATAGTTTTGTATATTCTTTCGCAATCTGTTCAAATTCAGTAAATTTCTTAAATGGAAAATCATTATTTCTTTTCTCTGCAAATTGATTGTCTTTCATCAATACAGAGATTTTCTTGAATTCAAAATAAAACATCCTAATCAATTGAATTTTCTTAATCTCAAACTGTAATTCTACTTTTTCGGGAAATCTTTCCAAATCTCCAATCTCCTCCCCATAATCTTCTGAAAAACCTATTACTTTAAATAATACTTTATGTTTATCTGTTGGAATTTCTCGGATTATAATTTGGTCTCCACCTGGTTCCCCATACCAATTAAATTTTCTTTCAATTTGACCTTCCATTATCCCAATCAATGCATTCAAGCATTCATAAATTGGACATTCAAGGTAAATGTGAGTAATTGATAGTTCGTATAATTTATCATCAGAATAAATCCAACAAGAACTCCAACCACACTCATCTAAATAATAACTAATATTGACTTTCATTACTTTTACCAGTATTCGTTAAATTTCTTATCACAAGCGTCTACTATAAATGCCTGTTACCGTTTTAAGTAGAGCACTTTTAAATTACTAACTAGCCAAAAGATTAACTTTTTTGAAATTGATTGACCTTATCATTTCACTGGAATATAATATTTGACGGCTCCTAAATTTAGTTCCTTCCTGTCAGATCACCACTACACGACAATGACATCAAATAGAATGTATATTCTTTTTTCAATATACACTTCTGTCCAACTTAAGTCTTGGTCTTACCTCTTTTATTATGTTCTTATTTTTATCGGTAACGTTAGTGACTATTATATCTAACTTTTTTAAATTATAAGGTAAACAATTAGGGTCAATTTCTTTAATGTAAAAGTTATCTTTAAGAGATATTTCTTTTAGCTTTTTAAGCTTATTTAAACTTTTAGGGAGTGTCTTTATATTACAATTTTCTATCCTCAGCTTCTTTAGGTTTTTCATTTTGTCTATTTCACTTGGAAGATACTCAATATTATTACCTCTGATTATTAAGCTTTCTAAATTTTCCATTTTCAGAATCCATTCAGGAAAAACTGAATAATTTAAATTAAGTATTCCTAAGCTTCTCAATGATGTAATATCTCCAATCTCTTGCGGAAGGTAACACTCATAGTCTATAGCAAAATGAAAGTAAAGATCCTCCAGTCTTGTAAAATTCTGAAATTTATCTCCTTGAAGACTTATATCAAAGTCTGGGTATACTATTTTTAATTTCTTGATACTCCTTGCAGAATTTGAAGGTTCGAATAAATTTTCCGATTTTTTATTAAATAATTTAAGCAACTTTTTCTACATTTTGAATAGTAACGAAATTGCTAAACTGCGAGCAAGTTCGAGTCTACCGAAACTTCCTGTTTTAGCTATTATTACCCAATGTTTGATTAATTTATTCAAAACCCCATTTAATAAATTATTGAATTTATTAATGCTTACATCAGGATTAAATTTGAGATTTTTTGTTTTCACAAAATCAAATTTGTTTTTTGATAGCTAGTTTTCAATTAAGCATTTTATAAGTTACTGAGTGTGGCCAATACAAGCTTCTTCATAATCTATATTTCCAAGGCTAAATTGATTTTTTATATAATTCATGATGTCATCATAATCTAAATCTTTACCAATACTTACTGAAATTAATGATTGTTTGTCACTTCCTTCCCATAAACAACCCATCTGTTCCAATGCATTACAAATTTTATCTTTTAATTCTAATTTAAAAAATATGATTCTTATTACACTATTACCAGATACCTTAATAAAGTCTTCAAAATACAAAGCATCTTCTTCACTGTCATATTCTACAGATACTAAATCACCTAATGCAATATTTGAAGCATAAAAAGGGATATTATCAATTCTATAATGATCTCCTTCTTTCTCTGCCCAGACACTTTCAATAAAAAAAGTGTCATCAACTCCTTCAACGACTAAATTTATTTTATATGATTTCATTGTTTGCTAAATTAAAATTAGAAGTAGATAAAAATATTGGGTGGCATTGAAAAAAAAGTGGTGTTCACCCCTGAAGAACCTTGGAAAGGTACAATGACGTTCACCCAATAATAAAAACACCTCCCAACTCCCTTCAAAAAAATTAGTCTGCATCAAATAGTTGAAAGGCTCCCACAAGTTATCTCTTATTGTAATACAAAACAAGAATCCAATTCCTAAAAAAAGTAGCTCAACATACCAAAAAAAACCTTATTCTATTCGTGTGTAAATACAAATTATTAAATAGTCAAAAATTTAATATTCAGTCTGTTGTAATCAAAGGAGCCTATCATTTTATAAATTATCAACATTTCGTTCTTACTTTATCATTGACTTAAGCTGTCCTATCGCCCTATGGTAACCACCAATTTCAAAAAACAAAGGTTGAATATTAATCACTTCATCTGGTTCTTCTTTAGTTGGATAGCCATCACTATATACAAAATTACTCCATTCAACATATGCCCCATTATTGATTATCTCAAACATAACCGCTCCACATCCTTCATCACCACAGCAACGACATACATACGCAGTTTGAAGTCCATTGGCAAAATCTGATTTTTAAAAATTGATAAGTCTTTCAGCATAGGATAACTCAAACTTTTTATTGATTCCCCATCCATAAGTTGTTAAGGGATCAATAGTTTCACCAAGTAGTTTTGATAGTGATATTCCATCAATAATAAAATCAATAAATGGTTGATCCTCTTTGAATACTTTGTCTTTCGATAAAACTGATCGCTTGAATTCTAATTGACTAAATTTCATTTTTTCTTCCCTGAATTATTATTTCTTATACTGTGCTTTAATTTTAGTTTATCATCAATAGGCATATTAACAATTACTTCTTCAGTGTGATCATCAATAACTTCCCAATTTATTTTATTTGCTATATCCTTTCCTATAAGAAAATAAACATCATAAGATTCCTGATTGTCTGAAAATATTAATTCTATCAAGTTTATTTTTTCAAAATATTCCCCTTCATCTATGCTAAAGTTTCCACGGTCATTGCAGTTAATTAATGATAATACTAACCATGGAAAATTCTCAGCATTTTCAAATTGGCATTTATCTTTACGAGTCAGTCCATCTATTTTCTTTATAATTAGAATAAGGTCCTTTGTATTCAAATCTTTCGAATATTTTGAATCAAATCTTATGTTTAAGTATCCATAAGTCATCATTTATTGGTTTATCTGAATCTTAATTGGCAAATCTAATCAAGGCAAAAACTTTTCTTTAATCAAGTTACAAAGTGGTTCAATATCATTTACAGCCTTGTCACAGTATTCATAATATTTATCACCGATGATCTTTATAATACTATCTTTTTGAGAAGACTCGTAATCATTTCTAATACTTTTAAATACTTCTGGTTCAATCAACCAATTTTTTCTCCCTTCTTTAGTTGACATTGTCCATTTTAATTCTCCGTCGTAATTTTTAATGATATTTTCAAGTTTGAGGTAATCGTCAAGAACTCCATTATTAAATCTGAAAGCAAAATATGGAGGTATTCCATAAATATTATCGATTGGAAACAAACATAATGCAGGAGAATCTATTTTTTTATATTTTTCCAAAGATTCTCGAATTCTTCTGTTCATACCAGCATCTATTGACTTACACTTTTTATCCATTTTTTATCATTTAAATAACTCATTTCTAATCAAATCATTTCCATCAATGAACTTCATCTTTGATTTTCTGAAGTCCCATCCATTTTTCAAGCCATATCTGATAAATATTTTGACTATACTAGGTTTGTGAAGATTTAATGATTGCTCCTTGTTTTTATTGTCAAATTCAGAAGAGTTTGTCAATGGATTTCCAATTAAAGTAACATCTTGAGTATTGAAATGGAACTCAAGAGCTGTATTCTTATAGCCTTCCCTGAATAATCTTAATACAGTCCTCCATTCACCATCTGCAGTTTCTCCAACTTTCGAATATGTTTCATTAATCACATAGAAAAATACTTTGGAATCTACTACAAGTCTTCTTAATTTATTCTTCAATCTTTAAATTTTTAAGTCGATAACACTTCACTAATTCCTGTTATCTTAATTTCTAACCAATTCGTCACTTTGATTTACAATATATACCTTGCTTCCAATATTTAAAGTCCTATTTCCCATGCCCTTATCATTTTCTAAAAGCTTATCCATTGAATCTTTGTCTAATATTTCTACTGCCTTAAAAAATCCTTTGTAAAAGTAAGCCTTATGGGAAACCGTATCAACAGGTTGTTCAAATGAAAAGTAACTATTACTCATTCCAATAAGAACAACATCTTGTCTTATCACTTCAGGTAATAAAGTCCACCTAAACCAGATTATGACAAGAAATGTGATGATAAACTCAACTAAAATAATAATGCTTTTTTTCATTTAATCTTATATGAGTTAGTACAAAAAAATTACTGACAACATTAAATATAAACAGTTGTGCTTATACCCTTAAAATTCTTAGATAAACACAGAAGCGTTCATCCAATAAAAAACACCTCCCAACTCCCTATCAAAAAAATTAGTCTGCACAAAATAGTTGGAAAGCTTCTACAAGTTATCTCTTATTGTAATACAAAACAAGAATCCAATTCCTGAGTAAGAGGTTCAATGTTTCAAAAAACACCTTATTCTATTCTTGAGTCAACACAAAGAATAACCTTCTTTTATTATTAGCAAAAATTCAATTATCTTCAATAGACATTGCTCAACCTAAACGCACTCTTATTCAAACAAAAACTATGTCTATTGAGAAATTAAAAGCAGTCCCAACTTTTGAAGGCGTTCCCGAAGATCAGCTACAATGGTTATTGGATCACGGGGAATTGAAGACGTTCAAAAATAAAGAACCCATGTTCCAGCCTGGAGATCCCGCCGAATATCTTTTTGTGGTGTTTGAGGGAGAATTCAGAACGTATATTTTTAATGATAAAGGAAAGAAATACATGGATTCTTTTGGAGTGAATACCGTTTCTGGTGTCCTCCCCTTTTCAAGAATAAAAGAATAGGTATATAAACTTACGTCGCCCAATCACAAAGCTGTTTTTGGGTGACATGAATTGAAGAAACCATCCGTGCCAATAATTTTTTGAAAATTGTTTTCCGATATACCCTTCTATTAAATCGAAAATGAAATTCATCTAAATATCGTTGGATATATTGATCACTGACATGGTGATGAAT
>NZ_JABANE010000203.1 GCF_012844305.1 Flammeovirga aprica JL-4 | reverse complement strand
CCTACAGATCATAAGAAATCTCCTGATTTCTAAATACCAAAAATACTTGAAAACTTAGTTTACAATGTACTTAAGTACTGTGACAAAAGAAATGGGAACTTTTGAAATGGTTTTTTGTTACAGTTTTATGAGGTTTATCACAGAATTAAGTAAAGCTGAAAAGATCACTTTGAAAGAAGCTCAAAAAAAGCATCCCAATGCACGTTTTCGTAATCGTTGTTTGGCACTTTTATTAAGTGACTCAGGTAAGCAGATAAAAGAAATTGCAAATTTTCTTTCAATCAGTAAAAAATATACTATTTCAAGATGGTTTAATGATTGGGAAAACTATGGAATAGCAGGCTTATTAGATGCTCCAAAATCAGGTCGGCCTTCAAAGTTAAATACCAAGGATAACCGCCATCTGAATCTAGTTCATCGCCTATTAGATAAGGAAAAGCAAGATTTAGATATTGTTATTCATGGTGTAAAGGAACACTTAAAAGTGGATATGTCTAAAAGGACGCTAAACCGCTTTTTAAAAAGATTGGCTACCGATGGCGACGTTTTAGACTTTGTCTTAAAAAGAAACAGAATCAAGAAGAAGTAAATGACTTGGTGAAACGATTAAAAGCCTTTTATGCATTCTATAGAGTGAATAAAGTAGATTTATACTTTGGTGATGAAGTGGGATTTAGTCTTAAGCCATCAATGGCTTACGGTTGGCAATTACCCAAAAAGCAGGTGCGTATTTTACCTAAAAACAGTAAGCGCATTAATATTTTTGGATTGCTTTCACCTTGTAATACTCTTTGTACATATTCTACAGAAAAAACAGTTGATGGTAGCTTCATCTGTGAATGTATTAATGATTTTTCCAGTAAAATAAAAAGAGAAACTGTGATTGTTCTTGATAACGCTCCTGTTCACCGAAACCAACAGTTTTACAAACACATAGAAGATTGGAATAAAAAAGGATTATATATCTTCTTTTTACCGAAATACAGTCCTCATTTAAACATTATAGAAACTTTATGGAGATTTATGAAATACAAATGGCTTAAACCGGAAGACTATACATCTTGGACTAAATTCAAGAAAAAAATCAACTGTATCATTGAGCAATATGGAGTAGAATATAAAATCAATTTTGATCTTAATACTTTTACTCGATTACTTTTGTCCTAGTACTTATGTAAAAAGTGATACTGTTTTTAAAATGGTGTCACTTTTTTGGGATTGAAATTGTGTAGTTGATGACTAATAGCCACAATTTGTATTTCAAAAAATATTATTTAAATTCAGTTCTTTAAGTATTACTTCAAGCAATTAAGCAAATTATTTACAATGGAAAATTACCAGCAAATCTACATTGAAAAGCATACACCTGAGGAAAAGGTAATAAATCACTTCAAGCAATTTAAAAGGGGAAAGTGAAGAAGAAAGTGATGATAGTTAGAAGTATACTTTAAAACTATTAGAATAACAAAGCAAAGCATTTATAAAAAACTATAGCAAATGAAACTTTATTCACTAAGAAAGTATAATGAACATATAAAGTGGAATGTAATGTACACTTTTAAAACAGAGTTTGAATTACGGTTACAAGATAAAATATCCGGTCATAAGTTTTGGGAAAATCCAACGATAATTCCAATGGAATTAGTGACAAGAGATAAAGAACTTATTAATTCAGAACCTTGGACTCAAGATCTTTATGGTTGGACCAGTTACTTGAGTAAACAGTGGGCAGATTGTCCTAATCCTAGCTTATTAGTGATTTCTGAAAGATTTCTAAACTTATTGAAAAGCTTCAATCTTCCTGATCACCGTATATATGAGATAGATATTCTAAACAAGAAAGATATGAACTACTTTATCTTTCATCCTATTTGGTATACCTCTGAAGTAGATTATGCTGCTTCAGAATATGCGATTAGGGATAAAGAAACTAATGAAATAGTAAAGTGGTTTGGTAAAAATACTATATCATCTAAAGAAGAGTTTATAAATGAATATAGAAAAATATCTAAAGGCACAGATCTAGAAAAAGAAAAAATAGCATTTAGAAAGCCATTAGATTTTATACCTGGAACACCAACTGCATTAGGATGTTTATTTACAGAACGATTAAAAAATGCTTTTGAAGAAAATGGTCTTACTGGTACATCATTTTATGAATATAATCCAGAAAAAAATACGCCGGTTATTTTTCCTTAATCTCTAAACTTAAAATAATATGTCAACTTTTATCAATGAAATATCAAAAGTTGCTGATAGTTAGAAGTATGTTTTAAAACTATTAGAATAACAAAGCAAAGCATTTATAAAAAACGATAGCAAATGAGACTTTATTCACTAAGAAAGTATAATGAACATGGAAAGTGGAATGTGATGTACACTCTTAGAACAGAGTTTGAGTTACGTTTACAAGATAAAATATCTGGCCATAAGTTTTGGGAAAACCCAACAACAATTCCTATGGAATTAGTGACAAGAGATAAAGAACTTATTAATTCAGAACCATGGGCCCAAGATCTTTATGGTTGGACTAGTTACTTGAGTAAACAGTGGGCAGATTGTCCTCATTCTAGCTTATTAGTGATTTCTGAAAGATTTCTAAACTTATTGAAAAACTTCAATCTTCCTGATCACCGTATATATGAGATAGATATTCTAAACAAGAAAAATATGAACTACTTTATCTTTCATCCTATTTGGTATACCTCTGAAGTAGATTATGCTGGTTCAGAATATGCAATTAGAGATGAAGAAACTAACGAAATAGTAAAGTGGTTTGATAAAGGAACTATACCATCTGAAGAAGAATTCGATAATGAATATGATAAAATACCTGAAGGAACTGAACTTGAAATTGAAAAAATAGCATTTAGAAAGCCTTTAGATTTTATACCTAGAACACCAACTTCATTAGGATGTTTATTTACAGAACGATTAAAAAATGCTTTTGAAGAAAATGGTCTTACTGGTACATCATTTTATGAATATAATCCAGAAAAAAATACGCCGGTTATTTTTCCTTAATCTCTAAACTTAAAATAATATGTCAACTTTTATCAATGAAATATCAGAAGTTCAAAAACTGATTTTAAATAATCAATATCTCAAAACTGAGAAAGAAATAGTAAACACCTTTGAAGGAGTGTTATTTAATGATGAGGAACTTACGCCTTTCCAAATTGCTTTTTTAGCATTACTGTCAGACAAGTACAGTACAGCATTATTACCAATGGTAGAGGAACCTGCAAAACAAGAATTCATTAATTACTTTGATGATGGAAGAACAGAACAATTTATACAACTAAATGGTGTTATTCTTCCTGAGGATAATAGTGAAAAATGGTGTTTGATGTTCGAGAATGAAGATCCTTTTGGTCCAATTTCACATGTTGATATGAATGGGTGGGAAATGGTGAGAACAGCTTTATCAGATTGATAATTATTCTGTTTACTGTTCTAATTACATGTTTGAGATTTGATGCTAATTAAGATGATTTAGTCTAATGCTAATAAATAAACTAATTAATGAGAAATGTAAATTTGAATCAATTAAAAAGAAGCTAAGTACTCTTACATTTGATAGAAAAAGTACAGCTCACTTAGAGACAGAAAACGCATTAAATATATATAAAATTAGAGCTGATTTAAAGGCCTTCAAGGGTAAGAAAGGACTCTATGGTATTGAAAAATTAGTATTGAATATGGAGGAATATGATGGAGAGAAAATTAAAATAATATATTATAAAGCAGTCGATATACAAATTTTAATCTTTTCAGATTCTGATGAGAAAACGATTATTGGTTATATAAGTAGTATTGAAATTGAAAAGTAACTGCAGACCTCACTTACACTGTTCTTAGTGTCAAGCCGATAGGCGTCACTGAGAACTATAGAATAGTTTAAGTCTGTAACTTATAACTTTATAAAACTATCGTGGAAATACTTGAAATAATGTATGTTGTTATAAGTTACAAACTTAAACAAAATCAAGTTCGCAGTGACGCCTGATGGCTTACACCACGAACAGAGTATGATCATTTCATAATGGTAAATCTGCTTGGAATATAATTGTATGAATCAGAGTAAATTTCAAAATGGATAACAACTTTCAAATCTATATAGAGCACTTCATCCCTGAAGAGCAAATTATTATATTCCTAACTCAATTCTTTAAAAATAATTCAGTAATGCATTTAGAAGCAGTTGGAGAGTATGATAAGGATACTATTTTTTATCAATTGTGTTACGAAGAAAAAGGATTCAGAACACAATTGCAGTTAGTGGTCACCAATGAACTGAAAGGAAGAGAAAAGATGATTCCTTTTTTGAAGAGTTTAAGTGAAAAATATCAATCAAAGGTTATTTTTGATTTAGGTTATCCAGATTGGTATTATTATTTGATCAAGAACGAAAGTCTATTCTTTGTGTACTTAGATGATTCAATTGAAGATAGTGTAAATTATATTGAAGACAGTCTCATTGAAGTGAATGAACAATTATTATTGGAAGGCTATTATGATCAATTTTAATCATAAGAATATGTTTGTAACCTACGTTAAGAACTTCATTCCATCTTAAAATCAATAGATAAACAAAACAAAAATCCATGATTTCAATTATAGGGTTACGAATGAAGGCAAAAACCTTCAACTTTATCATAGAAAAGTTATCCAACGTCTTATTGAAGACAAAAGATTTACCGTAGCAGAAATTGCGGAAGGTTTAGAGGTGTCCCAATCTACGATCTATCGTGAGTTGAAAAGAAATACCAATCCAAAAACCCAAAAGTACGATGCAGAATATGCACACAAATTATTTTTAGCACGAAAGAAATATGCCGGTTCCAAAAAGAAAAACCCATTCATACATCATCCAAGGAGGAAAAATGATTATGAGCTTTATGCCGAAAGAAGATATATCTATTGGTACTCTGATCAGTACTACGATCTAAAATTTAAAGGCAAGAACTACGATGCTGTCTACCTCAAAAAATGGTATGCCTACCGCATTGGTAAAAAGTACCATCATCATCAAGACGATTGGGAATACTACGACCTTTGGATGGAATACCTTCAACTCCTCAGAACACAGCAAGCACAACCCGGTCCCAAATATTATTGGATGCGTGAACTGATCAAAGATCAACCACAATTCAAAATCTGGAAGAACCCAATCCCTGTATTGCAACAGAAGAAGTGTGTCTAATCCATTCATTTTTCAATAAAAATCATCTCAACTCACCAATTTCCCCTCACTTCACTCCACAATTTTTCACAAGATCCCTCTTCAGGGACTTTTTTATGCCCAAATTTTCCGAAATCACATCAAAAATCAGCAGCCACTCAAACTTGAAGAGATAATTTGCATTTGCTCACGAATTGATTTGAAAAAAATATTTTTTGAACGTCGATTGGTTGATTCAAAAAAATCAATTCTTGTTTTGTAATACATAAACATGTAAATTCAAATCATCTTTCAACAATCTAACAGCAAACTTAAACTTAATGGAAGTTGAGAGGATTTTTACTAATGGATATATGCCATATGGCGTATATCTGTGAAATTTTTAGGGATGAACGCTATTGTGTTTATCTAATGTTATAGCCTATTGGGTATGGAATATCAATCAATGAATTTGAACATTTGGGAACACTTACCAAATGAAATTTGGGAGAAAGTTCCTAAAATATATGAGAAAATGGACGGTTGGCTTGGTTTCGGAACTGGAGAAACAAACAAAGGGGAAGAAGGTATACCTTATTGGTTTAGCTTTTTAGAAGAAGAAAAACATATTTGTGTCTCATTGGAGCCAAGTGGATTATCTTTTTTTGCATATATGGAAAAGTCTGAATGGGAAGCATGGAAAGAAAAGATAAAAAGAGTAGCGTCTGAAATCTTAGATTTTGAAGTTATAGAACCAGAAGATATGACTGATTAGATATATTATGAAAGAACATGAAGTAAAGATAAATAAAGTAGCACAAAGTATAATTAGCTTTGAAGATGGAGTAAAGTGGTTCGATTCTTTAGAGTCTATAGAATTGCAATATGAGGTGTTCAAATTTACATGTCTAGCTCTGTTACAATCTAAACCAACAAAAGAAAAGATACATTCTGCGATTAATAATATTCCTCTAAAACCTACTTTTACGTCTGTTGTACTTCTAAATAGGTTTCCATTAAAAGAAGCTATACCTAAACTTGAGAGATTACCTGAAGGGGAGTTACGTAAATCTTTTATTTCAGTTTTATCACTCTTTAAATATTGTGATACGGTAAGAAGAAATGAGGAATGTAATGGAAAGTGTAATCACGAATGGCATAATTTATAAAAAGGCTATAACATTAGCTAATCTCCATCCATCGGTCGACACGCCCTCTGGTCGTAGTTTAGCTATTACGTTGGTGTGCCACGATGCTGTAGCTTTCCAGTAGGTGCAAATCCTACCTAAGTAATTTACTGTTCACTTAGAAGAGTTACTGACAGTGATCGC
>NZ_JABANE010000202.1 GCF_012844305.1 Flammeovirga aprica JL-4 | reverse complement strand
TAGATATGTCAAACAATCTAATCTAGCTTTGTTGATTTTGATCTGTGAATTTATTTTTTCAAACAATTTCGTATATTCGTGTTGACTCTCCATAATTGATAAATTTTGTATGTCGAAATTCAAATTTAATCAATTTCATGGAGAGTCATTTTTTTGTCATATACTTAGAAGAAATATAAAAACTTCCTTAAAGGATCTGCGACTAAAGGCGAGCTTGATTTTTTCGCTATTCTGATGACAAAAAGGAAGAGTAATACAGATGCAATCTCTTATGTTTTAAAGAAATGCCTTGCTCCTTATGTATTGGAACAATTTCTTGAACCTTTCTATAAAAAGTACAATCAGTATTGGATAGAAGCACTAAGAGGAACGATCAAAAACAAAGCCTTGCGAAGAGAAATCATCGATAAACACTTGTTCAATTTGCTCAGTCAACGACCTAATAACTTAGGGCATGTATTCCAAATTCCTTTTTATAAAGACGAACTGGATTATGTATTAAGTCATGAAATGTTCGGAGAAAAATTAAAGCGAATCAATATCGAAGTGCTTGACCGGTTGTCTGGTAAACTCCTAGAATTTCCGAATATCAAGGAAATTAATATTAAAGGTTTACCAGAAGATGACTTTAAAAATATCATTTGTAAGCTCCCTCATGTACAAGAACTAAGACTTGGTAATTTCTATCAAATCACTTCTGATATAGCACAACTCAAGCATTTAAAAACGCTACGAATCAACTTTGTAACCAAGGAAAATTGCCAGATTGTTGATGAACTATTTGAACTAGAAGAACTGAAAGAGGTCTTTCTAAATGGTGAGGAATACCGAAACTGGCAAGAAGAAAAACTTAATTTACAACCTTAAAAAAGCACTAAAATAATGGATAGATATCAATATAACTTCACTTCTCAAGCATATGGTAATTTTAGATATGATGAGAATGGAATTTACATCACGCAAAAAAATACTGAAAAAATCAAATATGTATTAGCAACGATAAAAGCGGTAGAGATTGAATTCAGAAGAAATCAGTTAAGCAACTTAAAAGAAGAAGATGCTAATCATTTTCTTGAAAAATTGGCTGAGGTTGGAAACTATGAATATTTTCAGATCCAAAGGGGAGGTAAATTTTCCAAAATACCCGAGAACTTAAAGAATCACGATCTTTGGTATCTTGATATTAGTATGAATGGTACTTGTGACTTAAGGCATATCCTTCCATTTTTGGATAAGTTACAAGTGCTAGAAATTCAGGCTGAAAAAGTAATTACGGGTGACCTGTCAGCTCTAAAAAACTTGACTAAAATTAATATTGAAGCTGATCAATGGGTAGATGATCACCAAGCTGAAAGTATTTCTAATATTGATACTTTATCATTAAAAATCACTCAACTTTCTCATTATAAATTCACTCTAAAAAACTGTAATAAGCTTCAAACATTTAAGGTTCATTCTGACAAAATAGATATCAGCGAGTTAAACCCAAAGAATAATGCAAGTGTTGAAGAAATTGAGATCAAAGCGGAAGAAATTCTAGGTATTGAGAACGTATTTGAGTTTAAACAACTTCAGAAATTATTGATCTGTGGAAATGTAGGTAAAGAATTCCCGGATAAATCTGATCAATTTGAGGTACTAAGAACATTAGATTTAGACCTGATCGATTGTGAAAAAATTCCTTTAAAAATTAAATGTACACTATCCGATTTAAACCTACAGATACCTGAAAGCATTCATGATTTTGACTCCGGAATATTAGAAATTAATGCGGAGGAAATTAGAGTTTCAGGAAACTTAAGCAACATTCCATCAGACAAAGAAGTTACACTTTCACCTTATACGAAGGAACTGATTTTCATATCGGAACTGCAAGATGAGATTCACCTACCAACATTTAGCGGTGATCAACTTCAAAAATTATATCTAAGTGTCCCTATTTTAAGAGACTTTGATCGATGCTTCAAATCCTTTCCGCGATTATCAGAACTGAGGCATTACCATCTTGCTTCTGATATTTCTTTAGGGCGTTTTGAACAACTAAGGGATGTAAGAATTTTTCAGGACAGTAATGAAGGAGGAATTTATGCTATACAATTTGGTGAGAACTTAAAGCTGAAAAACCTTAACCTTGGTGATATTAAATCTGTGCTTGACATCAATGATTTCCCTTCCAATATCGAAAATCTTGACCTTGAAAGATGCTATCAATTTAGAGACATTGTACCTCTTAAAAAGTTCCCTAATTTAAGTAGACTACAAATAGAAATTTCCCAAGGCATATCCCAATCTGAAAATCGCATATTACCTACTGTTTTAGATATAAGTAAGGATAAATTGCCATCACTAGATACAATAAAAGTCTATTCTCCTTCCATAAATCATATTACAAAGTCAATCATCCAGTTTTCTAAATTGTCTTTTATTTACCATGAAAAAGAGGAAAACATCTTCAATAGATTCAGTAATTATTTCGATATGTTATGGGATCTAAATCGAACAAAACATATTTTATCTCAAGAGGAAAAAGATTATTTGGCTGAAGTAATGGTATATGCTTATGATACTCCTCTGGGGTATGAAGCCGTTTGTAATACATTAAAATTGCATAAGTATTCAAATAAGAATATGCAGTTGTTGCTTGAAGATAGTATCCCTTTGTTTAATCCCGATAAAAAAGAGCTCTCAGAATTTCTAGGACAAAACAAGAAGATCGCATTTTTAGGAACAACAGGTGCCACAAAAACACAACTGAAGCAAGATGCTAAATCTTTAAATTGGGCACCTACCAACAAGGTAGATCAAGCAGACCTCATCATTTTAGGGAAGAAACACCTATTCAAAGTTTTTCCTAAAGAGGGCACTTATTTCTATACCGAAAAAGCGTTTGCGGAAGCATGTAAAGAAGAAGCTCCAAAGTATTTAGAAACCAATTCTGAAGAAAACCAAGGATTTGTTGATAACATCAAAACCTTAATACATTCGGGCTCTTCTGAAAATTTACTTTTGGCACTAGAACTTATGAAAAGTGGAGGAATGCCTGATGCGCTGAGAGATGAGGCTTTCTTTATTGCGAAATGCTCTACTGATACCAAAGTCAAAACGAAATATAAGAACTTTTTAAAGGGCAGTGCAACTCAAGGGGAAAAGAACTTCTTCTCATTGATGCTTACCAAGAAAGGGGAAAATAATATTGGTATCTATAATCAAATGGCAAGAAGTCTCTCTCCAAAATTGCTGGATCAGTTTCTTGAACTTTTCTATGTAAAACATAAAAACTTCTGGATAGAAGCTCTTAAAGGCCTTCGATCAAATAAAGCAATGAGAAGACGGATCATCGATAGTGACTTATTTGATCAGTTAAGTCGAAGACCAAGTTCATTGGGACATATATTTAAAATTCCTCTTTACAAGGAAGAGCTAGAATACATTCTCAGCCATAGGATGTTTGGAAGTAACCTTGGACGAATTAACATTACTGTTATCGATGAATTGTCTGAAAAACTGCTGGAATTCCCTAACATCAAATATGTTACTATCAATAATATAGATGCCATTGAGTTTGAAAACATCATCTGTAAACTCACCAAAATACAAGAACTTACTATAGATCATTTTTCTGGGGATAAAGTGCCATCATCCATTACTGCACTGAAAAACCTCAAGAAGATTTATGTGACTAATTTTGACAAAAAACATGTAGAACTTCCTAAGGAAATATTTGAATTGAAAAAGCTAAAAGAGGTAGTTTACAATGGGACTGTGTATAACAATTGGCAAGAAGAGAAACTTAATTTTCAATTTTAAAAACACTAAACAATGGCAACGACAAAAAGTAAAAAAGTTACGATTTTAGGCAAAAGGTATGATGAATACACCTCTTATGGTAAACACTATACTGAAGATATATTCAGTTTTAGTTTAGACGATTATAAAAATTTCTCTTTTGAGAAGATCTGTGATCAACTGTCTGTTTTGAAAAATCTAACAAAACTTGAAATCATTTACCCTTATATTTCCGAAGGTCCTAATGTGATCACAATTGATAAAAATATTCTAAAATTAAAATCTCTCAACCAGCTGAAAATAAAAGGCAAAAAAAACAGTGAAATTGTTATAGAGGATTTCAATTGTCCTCATGTTTTCAGGTCATTAGAATTAGATGCTAGTAACATTTTTATCAAAAACAAGACTTTAAATTTTCATCAATTAGATATTAGTGCATCCGAAAATATTGAATTTCATCCTGAATGTTCATTCCAATTAGCTGAAAGGGTGAAAATCCTAGGTAAGGTAAATGAACTTCCTTTAGACCTTTTTTATGCAGAAAATCTAAAAAATTTATACATAGGTGGTACTGATTTTCAAACTGCTCCAAACGATGCCAAGTTACCGTTATTAGAAACACTTTCAATTTTTCAAAATGATCAACTTGACAATATCAATCCTCTTCTTATAAATGCTTCAAATTTAGAGGAACTATCCCTTAGTTACACTTCTATTACACATCTCCCTGAAGAGGTTCAATTTAATAGTTTACACAAACTCTCTATTTACATTAACCCTAACTTAACCGTATTACCGGCAAAGTTGCTTTACTCAGAAAACCTTGAAACTATCAAAATAGAAAAAACTCCAATAGAAAGTTTGGAACATTGTTTTACTGATAAAGTAAACTATTCATTAAAAACATTAGTTATTCAAGACACTAACATAGAAGTTTTACCTGCTGCTTTACTCAATGGAAAACATCAACTACGTAATTATCTAGAGCTTAGAAATAATAAACTCAAGTCCATTCCTTCTCAGCTAATAAATACTACTTCTATCCATCAATTTAATGGTGGAGGAAATCCTTTTGAACGTTTTGATGTCCCTTTAGAGGAAAATAATTCATTATGGGGATTTGATATTGATGGACATCAATTCAAAACAATAGATGAAAATCTTTTTCAATTAAAAGGAATTTCAAGCCTAAATATTCAGTCTGAAAAACTATCAGATATAAGCCGTATTCATGAATTTTCTTCCATCAAGTTCTTAGATATTAACCTCAGTGTGGTGGAAAAGGGATGGGATGATTTATTCAAACTAAAAAAAATGTCATCGGTCGATACTCATAAAATGGCTGGCATAGTTTGCTCAATATTATCCAATGATATTAAAAAACGCTTAATAAAATTGATTCTTGAAGATGTGCCTTATGAGAAATACTCAAATTTTGAGTTAATTCATTCACTATGCATTAGTAACGATCATATCAAGAAAGATGCGGAAAGTGAATTAAAGAGAAGAGTTAGTGCACCTCTAATAATAAATAAAGAGTCCTTATTTTACATCATGGGTAAAAACTCCGAATCAAAATCCGCAATAAAAGAAAAACTATCTACCATCAACATAGAAGTAAAAGCAAGATATTCCAAAGATGTCACTCATCTCATTGTGGGCAAAATGCCTAAAGAAGTATTAAAATTTGAAGAAAATCAAGTTGACCAATGTACTTTATGTGATGAGAATAGTATTACTAAATACCAGAATACAATTGCTCCAACTTATTTAATGGAAGATGATAAGCAATTAATAGAAAATTTAAATCAACTACTTGATAGTGATGAATATGCTAATCTTAATATTGCTATTGAACTTATGAAAAGTGGAGGTATCCCACCAGTATTATTTGAGAAGGTTTTCTATGTTATGCATTATCACACGAACTATAAAAGACTATTACCTCTATTAGAGAAATATGCTCCAAATGAATATTTAGAAGTGTTGAAAGTAAAACTCAAAACCAAAAGATATTTTTATATTGAAAATGAATTTCGTTATCTCATTCGTTCAAAATTTGAAAAAGTAATGACCAGTGAACAGATTACAGCTTTTACAACTTTTCAATACAGGAAAAATAAAATGGGAACAGAAACCATTTTTTGGCATGCCCCCTTATTTTCTGAAATCAGGAAAGAAGTTTTTCTTGACTTGAATCTTATTGGAAAAGAAGAAATTGATTGGGTTAGCTTTAATAAAGGCAGGTATTATTCGTTACCTATTCCAAAAGATCTTCCTCACTTTAGTAAGATCAAAAGGTTTTCGATGTCTTATAAAAAAAGAAAGTTAATCTTCTTACAAGACAATCTTTTTGAGTATTTCAAAGACTTAGAAGAATTGTACTTAAGTGGTCTTTCCTTAGATAGTTTCGACCTCAATGACAAGGAAGTAAAAGCTTTATCAAAACTAAAAAAACTAGACTTGAGCGATAACGATATAAAATGCTTACCTCCTAGATTAAAAGAGTTAAAATCTTTGAAAGAGCTTAAGATAACAGGAAATCAACTTTCTGAAACTTATGAGGAATTAAAAGAGGCTTTGCCTAATTGTGAGATCCAGTGCTAGGAGAAGGTATTGGTGATCAAAAAAGTTTCCTGACATTCCCCCCATATATTTTCATTTCCGGGGAGTGTCAGGAGCGTCAGTTGAACATATAAACAACTATAAATTAGATTATACTCTCTCTTAATCTCTCATTCACTTCCTCTACTGAAAAATGCTCAGGATCAAAATCTTCATCAGTCCATCCTTCATAGTTTTCATAGTCTTCGTGTGATTTATCCTGTAAAACTTCAAGCAT
>NZ_JABANE010000201.1 GCF_012844305.1 Flammeovirga aprica JL-4 | reverse complement strand
TCTTCGGCTAATAAATAATCTCTATATAGTTCAAATGCATCAAATCTTTTCATAGAATAAAGATCGACTTTAAATCAAATAATGAAAAATCAAAATTTTAAAAGAGCGAAAGCTCAGTTAAGAATTTAAAATTGATGTGTTCTTTCTTCAATACCTCTCTTGAAAGAGTTTTTGATGTTTTGGTTTTGCAATCGTAAAAAACAATAGTATTATCGTCCTTATCAAGGAAGAACATATCATTTATCGTATTTCCTGGATAGTAATCCGTATAGTTCTCAAATGTCTCTAAAGTTTTTCCATTATCATCAAACAATGTATAATCATGCTCTGACGAACCTTCTTCTCTGATTAAAAAATAATTTTCACCTATACGATAAATTTTTTCATAAGAAGGCAGTAAAATATAATCGCCTTTAGTATTAATCACACCAAACAGCTCTTCTGAATGCTCATTTAAACTAGCTTTTACGATGGCGGTACCATTTATGAAATTTTCTGCTTCTTTAAACTGAAACGGAATAGCTAATCCACCGTCTTCATCTAAATAGCCATAAGTATAGCTTATTGCTTGACCATAATAACCTACTTCAGATGAGCATGATTTATATAGTTTTTTATCCCCCGTTTTCACGGCATTACCCGAAATTTCTTCTCTATCACGGAACCACTTATTATCATAAAGAATACTGTCTTTCAAAATATGATATTGCCTTAAATTTTTGTAAAGTTTGAAAGTTGTATTGTTGAAGTGTTCCACCATTTTATAATTAAATCCTGTATAACTCTCCAGGTTTGTGCCGTAAACAGCCCAGTCCCTGTTTATCTTTAGGAATACATGCCCCACTTCCTGTTTTATATCTGTGAAAGAAGGTGCTGTGTAAAACTCTTTTGTCATCAGTCCCTTCAAACTATTCTTGGTATAAACATCATAAGTAAAATCAGTGAACTCTATATGGTCAACATCCATTACTTTTTCCTCATCATAAGTATAGCAAGAGTACGTTTCATCTTCATTTTTCACCCAGAAACAGCCATCGTAAAAATATTCTAAACCTTTTGACTTTTGAAGCACTTTTTTAGCCTGTGTATCATAGAGGAAATATTGACCATTCTTTTGCATTACTAAATAATGATCTCTTTTTTTATTGAATGCTCCTTTCAATACAGTTGTCTTACCCTGTGGAGTAATAAGATAGGTTTCGTTGTAATCTGATGCAATACCATAATTGTCTAAATTTTCTTCAAGCAAAAGATCCTTTTCTAGAATATTGACGATCCTTCCTTTCAAATCTATTACGATTTTGTTATAAAGTATATAATACCCTCTCAGTGATGTATAAGGTTTTCTTTTTCCATTATAATGAGACCAAGACGCAAAATTCTCATCATATAAAGCGGTATAATATTCTTTACTCACTGTATTCTCCAAACACCATAGAAAACAAGCTCTTGTTCTAAATGAAGCACTTGAATATCCCTCCGAACCAATATAAAATGATCTATTGCTTGAAGCTATATAATTCGCGTTCCAATCGTCATTCTGCTTAGGATCAGACACCCAGTTTCCAAGGCTATCTATCACTCCTTTAATAGAATTTGACTCCACAGAAGCATACCCACCTGTAAAAAGATGGACGCCATCAAAATGAAAAGGAATAACAGTCTCTCCTTTCAAGTTTAAATAACCCCACTTTCCATCTTTTAGGGCACTGACTTTACCTTCCGATGGCACATCTATCAATTCATATTCAAATGGAATCACAAGTACTCCTTGCCCGTTGATCATACCGTATTTACCATTTTTCTCAACGATATGATGCCCTTCAACTTTAAGGCCTATAAAATCAGCTTTGAAATCCCCTTTGAATGTTAATTGATCGAGATCATTCATAATTAATTCCTGACCTTTCCTTTCAATAATAGTGATGTCAGGGTTTTCTGATTTAATGTGCTCAAAAATCAATTTGAATTTCTCATTGGAGTCATTAAAACTCTTTACCAGGGATGATTTATCACCAAAATCAAAGGCTTCAATTGCATTTCCCAAGGTTTCAAAAAGCTGCGTAAATAATTGATCGAAATCTTCCCCTGCCTCCTCTTTTATATGTTCTGGCTTTTTACCTACCGGTATCGTTGAGGCAATTCTGATCACAGAATCCGCTTCTGTCTCTTGGACTTCCTTTTTGGGAAAATAATGTTTTTCTAAAGTGGTATTATTAAAGTATGTAACCATCATAATGGCACACGCAAACAACCCAAAAAATAAGAATATAGCTTTGCTTTTATTCATTGCTGAAGAATAAATTAGTTTAGAAAATTAGTTTGCTATTGAAAGTAATTAGTGGTTTTTATGTTTTTTATTTAAAGCATCTAATACATTCATTGGTGTAAATGTAATAAAACAAGAAAATATTAACAGTGATTTTGATGACCTTTTTTCTTTACCGCCGGTTATTAAGTACTGGGACAAATGAAAACGAGTGTTTCGTAGACCCATAATTGAAATTATGGGCTTTTGGGAAGATAACTCACCGATCCAATTTTGATTAAAATATTTGACTTATCCGCATTAAATGGATAAAAACCTATAAATCTTTGAGACTTACCAAGTTAATAATGAAAGTTGAAAAATGTGATGTCTTCCCAAAAGCCCATGACTTCTAGTCATGGTGCACGATATTTTATCCTATTGCTTTTGGCACAGTACTTAATTCTTCATTCGGGTTCTTCTTATTACACCTTTCATTATTTATTTATAAATTTACAGTATGAGAAAGTTCCCAATTGGCATTTCAGATTTTAAAGAAGTAATACAAGAAAATTACTACTACGTCGATAAATCATTATTTATTGAAGAGATAATCAATAGCAGTGGTAAATCCATATTAATTCCTAGACCCAGACGCTTTGGGAAAACCATTAATATGTCGATGCTCAAAGTTTTTTTTGATATCACAGAAAAGAATGAATGGCTTTTTGATGGACTAAAAATCAAGGAATCTGATACTTGGGTACAACAAGGGAAACACCCTGTTATCTTTCTCACTTTCAAGGATATAAAGGAGATGACTTTTGAAGAATCTGTTGAAAAAATAACAGAATTAGTCAAAGAATATATCAAAACATGTGATCTGAATTTTATCAAATCCAAAATTGATAAAAACGATCAAGATTATATTGATAAGTTTTTAAACGGTAAAATATCAAAAGTCGAACTATCTCTTTTCTTAAAATATTTTTCTCACATTTTAGAGAAAGTTTATGGCAACAAAGTAGTTCTGCTTATTGACGAATACGACTCCTGTATCATCAAAGCTTGGTCTGAAGGTTACCATAATGAAATGGTTTCTTTTATGAGAAATTTCCTTTCTGGAGGTTTTAAAGATAATGCTGCATTACACAAAGGAGTCATTACGGGAATTCTGAGAGTGGCTAAAGAAAGTATTTTCTCTGGATTAAATAACCTCAAAGTCTATTCTGTATTAAATAATTTTGCTTCTGATAAATTTGGTATTACTGAAAATGAAGTCAAACAAATATTGATTGATATTGGAGAGGAAGACAACTTTGAAGAGGTAAAATACTGGTATAATGGCTATAATTTTGGAAAGAGTCAGGTCTACAATCCTTGGTCTGTGATCAACTATGCTGATGATGTAGAAAGTGGACCTCAACCCTACTGGGTAAACACTTCAGCCAATGAACTGATTGAAGTTTTATTGACCAATGCCAATGCGGACCTTGAAAAGAAACTCACAGGTCTCATAGATGGTCAGGTAATGGTTTCTGAAATTGAAGAAACGACGATTTTTAAAGATTTGGATGAAGGACATGAAAAAACAGTTTTGGGGTTACTCTTATTTAATGGCTACCTCACTGCTGTAAATAGAAATCAGAAAGATGACGGTTTTTTTGAATACGGTTTAAAAATCCCTAATCGCGAAGTGCAGATGGTTTATTCTCAGATGCTGGAACGCTTACTCAACAAAGCTACCAATGTCAATAGCAGTGAAATTCTAACGGCACTTTTAGAACAAGATGCAGATGCCTTTGAGTATTATCTTTCTCAGTACTTGATGAATGCTTTCAGCTATCATGATGTCAGCCCAAAATCATTTCCAGAAAGAGTCTATCATGCTTTTGTACTAGGGTTGATGGCTCACCTTTCCAATAGATTTATAGTGAAATCTAACCCTGAAACTGGGCTAGGAAGAGCTGATTTATTGATTTATCCTAAAGATACTAACGATCCTCGTGGATGGATTTTAGAGTTTAAAGCTAAGAAACCTTATCAAAAACAAACTTTAGAGGAAATGGCAAAAGAAGCCATGCAACAGATTCATGATTCCAAATACATTACGACTTTACAGGAATTAAACAAAACGGAAATTATGCTTGTGGGTGCTGCTTTTGATGGGAAGGAAGTGGGATGTGTGATTGAGAAATTTTAGAGTAACAATACTCTAAAGGCAAAAAACGCTTTCCAGCCAATCGAAATGTCTCGTTTCATATTTTATTCATAACTTTACTTTATGAGAAAGTTCCCAATTGGCATTTCAGATTTTAAAGAAGTAATACAAGAAAATTACTACTACGTCGATAAATCACTATTTATTGAAGAGATAATCAATAGCAGTGGTAAGTCAATATTGATCCCAAGACCCAGACGCTTTGGGAAAACCATTAATATGTCAATGCTCAAAGCTTTTTTTGATGTTACTGAAAAGAATGAAGAGCTTTTTGACGGACTAAAAATCAAGGAATCTGATACTTGGGTACAACAAGGGAAATACCCTGTTATCTTTCTTACTTTCAAAGATGTAAAGAAAAACACGTTTGAAGCTTCTCTAAAGAAAATTTATCAAATATGCTTTGAATGGCTTTCTGAAAATAAAGAGATCCTTGATCATCCAAAATTAGATGAACTTGATAAAATTGCTTTAAACCAATTATTAAAAAAGGATTGGGATCAAGAGGACTTATCTAATTTTTTGAAAGTAGTTTCCTCTAAACTAGAAAAAATCTATAATCAAAAAGTAGTCATTCTAATTGATGAGTACGACTCTTGTATCATCAAATCTTGGACTGAAGGCTACCAAAAGGAAATGATAGATTTTATGCGGGATTTCCTTTCCGGAGGTTTTAAAGATAATTCTGCATTACACAAAGGGGTCATTACGGGAATTCTGAGAGTGGCTAAAGAAAGTATTTTCTCTGGCTTAAATAATTTGGTTACTTACAGTGTTTTGGATTATTCAACCGATGATAAATTCGGACTCACAGAAAGTGAAGTGAAAAAGCTTTTAGAAGATGCTAATATTCAAACTTCTTTTGATGATGTAAAAAAATGGTACAATGGCTATACAATTGGTCAGCAATCAGAGATGTATAACCCTTGGTCTATATTGAACTACGCTAATCAACCGACTCAAGGCCTTAAACCCTACTGGGTAAACACTTCTGCCAATGAACTGATTGAAGTTTTATTGACCAATGCCAATGCGGACCTTGAAAAGAAACTCACAGGGCTTATCGATGGGCAAGTGATGGTTTCTGAAATTGAGGAAACAACTATTTTTAAAGATTTAGATGCAGGAAAAGAGGAAACTGTTCTTGGATTACTGCTTTTCAATGGATATCTAACAGTAGCTTCATACAAACAAGTAGATAGAAGGTATTTTTATGGGCTAAAAATTCCAAACGAAGAGGTTAAAATTGTATATGATAAAATGCTGGAACGCTTACTCAACAAAGCTACCAATGTCAATAGCAGTGAAATTCTGACGGCACTTTTAGAACAAGACGCAGATGCCTTTGAGTATTATCTTTCTCAGTACTTAATGAATGCTTTCAGCTATCATGATGTCAGCCCAAAATCATTTCCAGAAAGAGTCTATCATGCTTTTGTACTAGGGTTGATGGCTCACCTTTCCAATAGATTTATAGTGAAATCTAACCCTGAAACTGGGCTAGGAAGAGCTGATTTATTGATTTATCCTAAAGATACTAACGACCCCCGTGGATGGATTTTAGAGTTTAAAGCTAAGAAACCTTATCAAAAACAAACCTTAGAGGAAATGGCAAAAGAAGCCATGCAACAGATTCATGATTCCAAATATATTACAACTTTACAGGAGTTGAATAAAACGGAAATTATGCTTGTCGGTGCAGCCTTTGATGGGAAAGAAGTGGGGTGTGTGATTGAATAGCATTGTATATAACCTCGCAAAAAGTTGAGGCAGTGCTTTACAAACACCGCCTGTTTTATCTTCTTTGTGATTTACTTGGAAAGGAAAGTGCGATCTAGTTCTAGGAAAACGTTGTAGTCTATGTCCCAAGTTTCTTTTGGTTCTTTTATTAATTCATTTACTAATTTCTTATACCAATTGTAATATTGATCAAAGAATGGATTTTTACATAACTTTAGAACTATCAACGCTTTTTCATTATTATAATCTCTTAAAAATGGAAATGAAAAATACGGTATTCCATCTGGTGCTATTTCTAAAGTAGGAAAAAGCTTATCATTTACATCTTGCAAGGTTTGATACTCTTCAAAATAAGGAAAGGCTTTTTCTTCTAATTGTTTATTTATATCTAATAAAACTGTATCTATATTTTCTGGATTTGCAACATTTTTTCGGATAAAAAGTTAAGCCACCTTTTGATTATATAATTCTAAAAACTGTTCTG
>NZ_JABANE010000200.1 GCF_012844305.1 Flammeovirga aprica JL-4 | reverse complement strand
ATCCTTTTTTGGAGGTGCCTTTTCTTAAAAGCTGGGGCATTCTCCAACATCTCTATAGTATAATCATCTTGAAACTCTAGTTGCCCTGTCAAATACTGCCAATAAACTGCTCCATAAGAAAGTCCTGTTTTAGGAATCTTATATTTTCTTTCAAAGCTATATATACTACTACCATAGTCAGGATCGTCTTTTTCTTCATACATAACTGTTGCTGTAAAAGAAATAGGATAGATAAACGCTGACAATTTACCTTTGACCATATCAGAAAACTGATTAGCTTTTTTACCCAACAAATATTGTTCTTCTAACTCAAAACTTATCCCAAATTGGACATTCCTATTCCCCTGTTTGGGCTCAAGTATAGAAAAGTTAAACCTATTTTCACCTTCCCCAAATAAATCAATCCTTCTATAAGATGTTAAATTGGAAAAAAAATGTTGATGTACTCGATTAAGGTCAAATTCAAGACTTTCTTCTGATAAGATCTCTTCGTCACCTTCTCTTTGGATACAAAGTACCATTGTTTTCCATTCACTATAAAAAGAGTTATTGATCAAGGAATCAATAATTTTTTTTAGATGTGCTACATTTGTAGCTACTTTCATTATACCATCTAGCGTTGTTATTAATGTATTCATATTTTTTTATAATGCTAATTCTATAATTTTACCCCCTTCATCCATATACCATACTCGAATATCTTTACTCTTTATTACTAATTCCATCTTTTTTCTACCTAATGGTTCCAATACTTTACGAATCTGTTTCTTGGCCAACTCTGCCGCTCCCAAAGCACTTTTACCGCCTTTTTCAGGAAAAAACAGAAAATCCATACCCTTGATCTTAAATTTCGAAGGATCAATCAAAGGGATATTCTGTTCTCTGATAAAGTTAATCAAATCGCCATAAAGGGTGTAAAAAAACAGGTTCATCCTTACCAGACAAACCTGTTTCCAATCATACACTATTAGTACCTAGGTACAAAACGGTCTTTTCCTTCTGGCCCTTCGTAACCAGCCTTCCTCAGCTTTATACGCTCTGCCCTAATATAACCAAAGAATTTCCGCATCATCTCTAGATTTTCTTCTTTGGTCTTTTCGAAAGGGTTGTCATAAATCTGATAGTCGAAAATATGGTAAGGTTGCCCGTCTATCCTTTTTTGGAGATGCCTTTTCTTAAAAGCAGGGGCATTCTCCAATACCTCAACACTGTAATCATCTTGGAATTTCAATTGTCCTGTTAAATACTGCCAATATACTGTACCATAGGAAAGTCCAGTTTTAGGAATCTTATATTTCCTTTCAAAGCTATATATACTTGTACCATAGTCAGGATCTTCTTTTTCATCATACATAACTGTTGCTGTAAAGGAAATCGGATAGCTAACTGCCGACATTTTTCCTTTAACCAAGTCGGCAAACTGATTAGCTTTATTGCCTTTCAAATACTGTTCTTCCAATTCAAAAGCTATTCCCAATTTAAAATTCCTATTACCTTGCTTTGGTTCCAGTATAGAAACTTTCAATCTATTTTCTCCATTCCCATATATTTCTAACCATCGATATGCAGTCAGATCAGTAAAAAAATGATCATATATCCGTTGAAGGTTGAACTCTAATCCTTCTTCTGATAAGATATCTTCATCATTTTCTCTTTGGATACGAAGCTCCATTGTTTTCCAATCACTATAAAAAGGATTGTCTATCAAGGTATCAAGGATTCTTTTATAGTGTGGTACATTATTTCCAGTCTTAATAATACCTGTTACTGTTGCTATCAAAGTGTTCATCTTTCTATAATACTAATTCTTTAATTTTACCCCCTTTTTCCATATACCAAATTCGCATTTCCTTATTCATTTTAATAAACTCTACTATTTCTTCATCAAACGTTTCCAATACTTTATTGATCTGTTTCTTCGCTAACTCTGCCGCTCCGGAAGCACTTTTACCGCCTTTTTCAGGTAAAAAGAGAAAGTCCATACCTGTGATTTCAAAATTAGAAGGATCAATCAAAGGAATATTCTGTTCTCTGATAAAGTGGATCAATTCGCCTGATTCGAGTTTTCCCAATTCCTTCACAAAGTTATCGGTATCACCTTTCTTGAGCAAGGAAAGTAATTCTCCACATTTCTGTTCAGCAAGGGCTTTATCCATATTTTTGCTCAATATTTCAACTAAACCGTTTTTGCTACCATTGAAAACGTCAAGCAATGCCCCATTATGTTCTTTGAGTGCCTGCACCGAAATTAACTCTAAAAGCTCACTGGAAAATATGCCTTCACGAAGTTCGTTCATCAAGGCCAAATAGTTTTTGATCTGCCCTTCTGAGATGGTCGCCTTAGCATACCCCACTTTCACGTCGATAAACCTCCCTAAGTTGAAGTTAAACATGAATTCATCAGGGATCAGCCTTTTGGTATTATTGTTCTTGAAAAGTTTTTTAAAGATTTCTGCCAACCCATCGATCTTACTAAACTCAATGGTCATATGCCCTAACAATGTCTTGTAAGCTGGATCAGCATGGATCATAAGCTGTTTGGCCAAGGCAAAACCCTCGCCCACCGAGCCTTTTGTATAGCGCAAATGTTCTACAAACTGTCCGAAGTCCTCGTTTTTCTTAATCAGCTTGGCAAATTCTTGGTTAAATTCCTTGATAAAGTTGCCTCGTACTTCGGGGATCCGTCTGCTGTTGTCTGCAAAGTATTTTTTCAATTTTCCATTCAATAGCTCTTCTACGGCTTTGTAGTTGTCTGGATTGTCAAAAGGGGGCAATTTACTACGGAAAGCCTTGACAAAACCTTCTTCGGTCATATTGAGCAGTTCCAACCCCTTCTCCAAATCTGTACCTGCATTTTTAGCTTTCATAAAGTCCTTTATATTTCGGTCTTCTATGATCTTTTTGCCGATCACCGCTTCAAGGTCGTCACTTTTGTAGAGGTTTTCAAGAAAGCGTTTTGCCTGTATGTGTTTGAGACCGACCTCATCCTTGAAAAAGTTCAGGAAACTGGCTTGCAACGTGGCATCACCTGAGGACCACAGTTTTTCACTTATCTCTCCAAGCTTCTTTAAATCATCTAAGGACAACCCTATTTCCGCTTTTGAACTGCAACCGAGCAAGAATTTTTCTAGTACAACCGACAGTGCCTGGGGCCTAGAATTGATCAAATCATTTTTAAACAGAAGCTCTAGTCCCTTGCCAATGGTTTCTTTGAGCTGAGGATCGCTCTGTATTTTTGCCAGTATTTTATAGACCCTTTCATTATCCCTAAAACTTTTAAATACCTCTGTCAGCTTATCTGCCCAAGGGGCAAAATTCTCGTCTGTACACCACTTCTTGACTTTTTTGATAAACTCTCCATTGGACTCCTGAATAGCCTCAGTATATGCCTCTTTTGTTAAATGCCTCAGGCCAGTTTCAGGTTTAGGAATTCTTACTTTTCCACCCGATAGTCCAGTAGCATTAAGTGTTAACTGTTCTTGATAGACAGACTGAGGGTTATCAAGCATTTTTTGAAGCAAACGGGCTTTGACATCCAATTCTAAGCGGAATTTGATGAGCACATCCTCAATAAAAAGATCCGGGTTTTTACCCAATACTTTTGCTAAGTCACCTAATTCCTTAATAAAGGTGGATCCTGCTCCCTTCAGTATACTTTTATTGAGTTTGGCTACAATCTTTACCCCATCGGCAACATCAAAGATAGCTCCAGCATAAGCCAGCAACAACCAACCTACATTTGGGAACTTGGAATACAGTTGCTTTTTTGGATCCATGGTAGTATTGGCGACTGCAGCCTGTTCACTGTATTCCGTTTGCTGGATATAAACATCCGCAATACTGGTCCCTAAACTCAAAGCCCCTAAGGTTGCCCCCAAAACTGATGCTGTGGCTCCCCCAGTGAATACTGTTGCAATCCCTGCACCTATCGAAACTACAGCCAAACTGATGTCCCTTGCCATTTTCCAATTACTGATACTATTGACCTTTCGGTCAACGGCTTCTCCCAAATGACCATAATCCCATTCCGAGAATTTCTTTTTAGTTTCAGCAACCACCAAGTCCATTTCAAATACAAATTCGGGATCATCGTGTAAAAGATTACGAACAGTCTCGATATTTCCAAGCTTTTCCTCCATGTGTGTCTGCATTTTGGATATGAAAGCTTCAGAGTCTTGTCCACCTTTTATATAAGTTCTATAAAGGGATATTAGATTAAGACTTGTGTCCATAAAGACAGGGTGCTGACTACCCAAATTAAACCTGAGGGATTGGGATAAACTTTCGGCTATCTCCTTAGATTGTTCATACTTTTCCTCCAGATTTTTTTCACTCTTCTGGTACTCACTGTACATCTCATGATTCTCGGAAAGATCATCCAGCCTACATCTCACCCACATCAACTGACTATTCACTAATGTTTTATGCATTAAGGCCTTATCACATTTCTCAAATTCAGAGTTGAAGGAAAGTAACAAATCATAGAGTGTTTCTCCCCCCTTGGTAAACATATTGCTGTATTCATCCAGTAGTGCTAATTCACTAGCATCTAACCAATGCTGAGCAATTCGCAAGGCGTTGGGAATAAAATTGTTTTCAAGAAAGAGATCTCCTTGTTTTTCCAAGTATTCTTCATAGGCTTCACGATCTTCAAATGTACCATCCTCGGCAATGAGCTTATCGAGTACTTCCCAATTTGAACGGGCTTCGTTCGATAATCCCAAAGATTCCATTTGTTTTGCCAATGCTCTTGCGGAATGGAATCCGGTGTATTTTTTCATCTCTTCTATGTCCTCCTTCTCTGAAAGATTTAGGTCTCCACTATCGGAATGATGGAGATAGTAGCGTTCTTCTCCTTTCTGATCTTCCCAATGGTATCTAGAAGATTTTAAGAGACTATAATGCACCGTAGTAAATGTTAGTTTGTCTTCTGAATCGTAGAGAGGTGCCAAATTCTTTAGCATGTAATGATAATCATTGTCGTGCTTCTTGATTTTGCAGAGTGCTGAGAACGTAATTTCCCCTTCTTGCATCACAAAATAAAGCTTTTCTTTAGAGCTCCATGCACTCCACGCCTGAATACCTGTGGCTATTTCTTCTTGTGAAAGTTCATTCTGCATGAGTCGAAGCATTGTTGCACTATTTTTACAGGCTTCTTGTTCTTGCTCGTTGAAATAACGCAGAAGCTGACTTATTTTCAGTTCGTTCCCCCCTTCCCAAAACCACCATGCATCGGCTTCTTCCTTCAGCAAAGCATCTACCATATAATAATGTTTGAGGGAATAATCCTTTACACTAATTTCCTCAAGTACAACACTATCTCCCGAAAGTTCTGGTAGCATCGGTAAAATTGAAGCATGGCTGATTCCTATCCGTTTTTCAAATTCGAAATAGCCTTCATAATCCGTGTTTTCTTTCAAGTTTCCTACCAGTACTCCCACCGAGGGATCCAAAACTCTGTGCCTGAAACCAGCTTCGTCTTGATAACTAAATATAAGAGTTGGATCTTTAAGATATTCCGATGCCCATTGTGCCATCTCTTCCACTTGACGGTTACTGTTACTGGTAACTTCCCGGAGTTTGATCAGTTCAAGTTGGTTTTCGTTTCCTTCGATGCTTTCACAAGCTTCTACCCACATCTCATGAGCCCCAATATACACTCTAAGCAATAAGGCTTTGGGTTCGTATGGTGTATAGTTTCTATAGCCTGCAAAAGATCTGCCCTGATAGTTGTGGCTCTCTTTTTCTTTTTGTTTGTATTCGTACATAAAATCTTGTTTGCCTTGTTTGTTATTTTTGGGGTGTGCTTAAAAGCGAATTACGAATATAAATCAATAATTTTTTAATGTGCTAATTTTTAGCGTACTAAATAATTATTTATTAAAAAATATCAGAGCAAGTATACTATTTTACATTTACAGCCTAAAATTGAATTCTCAACATTTAACTTGTATAATCATAGTTTGTTTTTTGAGTGATCTAAAAATTAGTTTACTTTTAGATTATTGAAAGCCATTTGTGAAATCTTGTAATACAAAACAAGAGTGTGATTTTTAAAGAAGGGCTCAATACCCCAAAAACTCCTGATTCTATTCGTGTGTAAATGAAGGGCAATTTTTGAAAGAAGAGTGATGGAAAATAGTTTTTTTTGTGGTCAGAGTAGTGATTTTTATGGTAGTTCGTTAGCCACAAGACATTGTGGCTCTACAGGGTGCTATTCTTTCAATTTGGATGTAACATCAATCGGAAGAGAGGTATAAAATATATAAGCCTATTCGTTAGCATCTTTCTATTCAATTGTTTACTGTAGTTAGCACCTAGTTTGATTAAGTATTCATTGGTTTAAGTGTTTCAATTGCTGGAATTTCAGTTATTTCTTCAAGTCCATCTACCGACCAAAATTCTAGTTCTGTGGGTTGCTTTTCATTACCTAAAACTGAAACTCCAATAATATTGCCTTTTTGACTTAAACCACAATAATCAATTAAAGTTCTACCATCTAGTATATCTGATTCATAATTTAAACCCAGTTGAATAGTCGGACATTTACCACATCCACATCTACCAATTACTACTAAATCAGGTAGAATATTCAAAAAATCTTTGTTCTCCTTTTTAAAAAGATATTGAAGTCATCTAGACTTTTTTGATTTTCATAAATTTTTTTAGTCCAATAACTATAATCCCTAGAAAATTGAACCCTTTCCAGCTAGAAATTGTCGTGTCAAATC
>NZ_JABANE010000020.1 GCF_012844305.1 Flammeovirga aprica JL-4 | reverse complement strand
ACGGATGGTTTCTTCAATTCATGTCACCCAAAAACAGCTTTGTGATTGGGCGACGTAAGTTTATATACCTATATAATAATTTAGGAATAGCACCTGTTGATGGAGGATTAGAGATGGATGATTATTGGGTTTGGGGAAGTTCTGTTATCAAAGGTGAAGATGGCCAATATCATATGTATGCATCAAGGTGGCCTAAATACTTAAAATTTCATCCTGGATGGATGATCGCTTCGGAAATTGTACATGCGGTGTCAGACAAACCAGAAGGACCCTATAAATTTCATGAGGTTGCATTAGGTGCAAGAGGAGCTCAATATTGGGATGGGAGATCATGTCATAATCCTAAAATTGTAAAGTACAAAGATGAATTTCTTTTATTCTACATGGGGTCTACTCATCCTTTTGAAGACGTCTCTGAAGAGAATGCAGATCAACTGACTTTATCAAGTAAGTGGTGCATTGCAGGCAGGTGGGGGAAAAGAGTAGGTGTTGCGACTTCAAAAAGCCCATATGGACCGTGGAAAAGGTTTGACCATCCTATAATTGATGTAAAACCAAATTCTTATTATAGTTTCTTGACTTCTAACCCTTCTCCACTAATAAAGGAGGATGGAACAGTGATTCTGTTATTTAAGGGGAGAAGTTACCAAGAGGATGAACTGACTCATACAGATCAATTTATTGGTGTTGCAACTGCTGATACATATCATGGACCCTATACGATCAGTGAACAACCGATTTTTTCAAAAGACAAATTTGGAGAAGTAGAGGACCCTCACCTTTGGAGCGATGAGAACGGTTATCATATGATTGCAAAAGATATGAGAGGAGAAATTGTCAATCATCATCATGGAGGAATACTCGCTCATTCTAAAGATGGTCTTCATTGGGAATTAGATAAAAGCCCTTTGGCCTATACTCGTAATGTCACTTGGAGTAATGGAAAGATACAACAACAAGGACAACTAGAAAGGCCTTTTGTATTTGTTGAGAATGGAAAACCAACACATTTATTCTTTGCAACGATGGACGGAAAAGGTGGGTTTTCAAATGGTTCGAAAACATGGAATATGGTGATAAAATTAAACGATACAATCAAATAGAAAACGAAGATGATGCACTTTAAAAAGCACTATTATATATTAATCTTAGCCCTATTTTTTTTCAAAACACCCTTACTTAGGGCTCAAGTAAAAAGCAAAATTGACTGGCCATCATTTATGGCACAACATGATTTGACCTGGGAGGAAATTCCTTCACAATGGGCGGAAGGTGCCTTTGTAGGGAATGGTCAACTAGGCATGATGATGTATGCGAAATTAGATGAAAACCGATTTAATTTTCACATTGGTCGCCAAGATGTAACCGATCACAGAAAAGCACCCAATAAGAAAACTTCAATGGGCGTAGACGGGACCAATTTATTAGATTTTTCAAGGCTTGATATTGGGAAAATGGTCATTCGACCCGAAGGTAAAATTCTCAATGCATCATTACGTCAAGACCTTTGGAATGCAGAAGTGAGGGGTACGATTTATACAGATTTAGGGCAAATCGATTTTAGAGCTTTTACGGCGTATGATGATATGCTTCAAATCATAGAATTGACTTCATCAGAGCAAAAAGAAGGAAAAGAATGTCCCATTAATTATGAGTGGTTACCCGGTGATCCTTCATGCCCGAGAGCCCATTTGATGTATGAAAGGTATAAAGATGATTATCTATTTAATCCACATTTACCCGAACAAAAAGTCATTGATGGAGTCAATGTTTGTGTACAAAAATTAGAAGCAGGAGGTGATTATGCTACGGCATGGAAGGCTGAAAAGAAAGGTGCTAAAACAACATTATATTTAACGACTGCCAATGAAGTGCCGGCTTCCAATGTCTCAGAGAAAGTAGCGGTGAAGGAAGTCCAAAAAGGGGTTGAGCTTGGGGTGAAAAAACTAGAGAAAGCAACAAGAAAGTGGTGGCATTCCTTTTACCAAAAATCATTTTTATCAATGCCCGACAATAGAATGGAATCGTTTTATTGGATTCAATTGTATAAACTCGCTACCTGTTCTAGAGTTGATGGACCTGCCTTGGATTTGAATGGAGTGTATTTTAAAAATACTTCATGGCCTGGGTTGTGGTGGAACTTGAATGTACAATTGACCTATTGGCCTTTCAATACTAGTAACCATCAAGATATCGCTTACAATTATATAGAATTGATAGATGAGCAGTTTGAATGGATTATGAGAAATAGAACCGGAAAAAGCTTAGGTGATTACGGTTGGGCATTGCACAACTATTGGCTCTATTTTGATTATCAAGGAGATGATGAAGCACTTTATGAAAAATGGTTGCCTAAAGCGAAACGAATTATCAAAAAATATGAGGATAAACTGATTCAAAATGATGAGGGGAAATATGAACTGACACCCATGGGTTCTCCTGAGTATAAAGGATTTAAGTCTTTTCAAAATACCAATTATAATCTAGCCGTACTAAGGTGGCTTTTGAATGAATCAATTGCTTTAAGCCAACATTTTAATGCCAATACAGAATTAATAACACATTGGAAAGGGATTCTAAACGACCTTATTGATTACCCAACGGATGAAAACGGATTGATGATAGGAAGTGATCAGCCTGTGGATATGTCGCATCGTCATTACTCTCATTTATTGGCATTGTACCCTTTATTTCAGTTGGATCCTGACAGTGAAAAAGACCGAGATTTGGTAGTGAAATCAGTATTGCATTGGCATAATATTGAAAATGGAAAAGCATTGGCAGGATATTCATTTACGGGAGCATCCTCATTATATTCCGCACTAGGTATGGGCAATGAAGCTGAAGCGATTATGCAAACTTTTTTAGATGCAGAAATTGGGGGTGCTCATTTTTTGCCCAATACTTTTTATATGGAAGGCAGTAATCCTGTGATTGAGACACCCTTAAGTGGGGCCTCATCTATCATGGAATATAGCCTTCAAAGTTGGGGAGGAAAAGTTAGAATTTTTCCTGCTATTCCTGAAAAGTGGGAAGAAGCCTCATTCTCCAAATTGTTAGCACAGGGAGGTTTTGAAGTAAGTGCCTCTCTCCAAGAAAAAGAAATTAAATGGGTGGAAGTGAAAAGCCTTGCAGGAAAAGTATGTATACTTAAAATTCCTGGTTGGGAGAACGCCTATCAAATAAGTAAAGGAAAGCAATTCAAAATTGAAAAAATGAAAGAGGGAGAGTTTTGTATTTCTCTTCAAAAAGGGGAAAAAGTGACATTAGGTATCACGTCAAAAATAAAACCCATCTTAAAATCAATTCCTCATCCTGAAGGAAAAGCCAACTATTTTGGAGTCAAAAAACACACAAAGAGAAAGCCTTTGTTAGAAGCTCCAATTTTGGAATATAAAGCATTAAAATAGAACCGATGAAACAGGCTAAACAAATAAAAACCCAAAGTCTATTTTATGGTATTTAGAAATCGGAAGATTTCTGTTGATCTGTAGGGCACGAATGATGCTTAGGCTTCACATTCGTGCCTGTAGGTATTCTACACAATTAGTTTTGAAGATACATTAATTTAAGCCCCAAAACTTGAAGTTTTAAGAAGTACATCCTAATTCCATTTTAATAGTTATCACTTTTTTATCATATTTATAATACAAAAAGGAAATCTCCCCTTCAAATAAGTGAGATATAATGGAATGATCTGCTACACTTTTTAAGATTAACCTGATTTTTTATATGAGATTACTATTACTTTTTTTACTTTTTAATGCTTTTGTAACATCTGTTTTTGCGAATAAAACTCCAATAGAATTTCGTCATCTTTCCATCAAGGATGGATTGATTTCTAACTATGTCAATACCATTTATGAAGATGCGAATGGACTGATTTGGCTGGGGACTAATGGCGGATTATCAAAATATGATGGGTATAACTTTCAATCGTTTACAAACTCAACCTCCGATACTGCAACATTGAGTAATAATATGGTGACCGTTTTGGCGGAAGATAAACATGATAATTTATGGATTGGAACCCAAGAAGGATTAAATAAACTGGACCTTACGACGTATAAAATCACTAGAGTAGCCTTAGAGAAAGAAGATGATATACCGTTGATGGTAACAGCTATTTTGATTGATACACAGCAGAATATTTGGGTGGGAACTTACGGTAATGGTTTGTATTGTTTGGATGCTCAGCTCAATTTGATCAAACATTATGTTCACGATAAAAACAATCCTTCTTCCATCATTAGCAATCAGATCCAAAGTATATTGGAGCACCCACAATGGGGAATAATGGTGGGAAGCATCAAAGGACTTGAAATACTCAGTAGCTCCTCTAATGCGAATAACTACATTTTCTTACAAGGGAGCAGTATTAATAGTTTGACTTTAAAGGAGGATGCTTCAGTTTTGATCGCCGTTAATCATGATTATGATGAGTATTATTTATTGTCTTCAGACTTTATAATTGAAGAAGAAAAAATTCCATTTGGTCTTAAAGGGAATACCAGTATTCTGCAAATTGACTCGGAAGGTAACAGATGGTTAGGCGTAAGAGATGTGGGTGTAGTTTTGAGGAAAAAGAATGGAGAAATCAACACACTCAGATACAATAAGTACCAAAAGAGAGGTATTAACAGTAATACAATCACAAGTTGGCTGGAAGATCAATATGGGAATATTTGGTTGGGGACATTGGATGCAGGTGTCAATATTTTTGATAAAAACAGAAAACCTTTTAATACTATTGATGACAACTATCTTGAAAATGGATTGAGAAATAATAGGGTGAGATCTATGTATCAAGATTCTGAGGGAGAGATTTGGATCGGTACAAAAGTGGGAGGAACATTAAGCAGGTTTGATGCAAACACTCACACTTTTGAACATTATGAAGCCAATAAGAACGATAAGAACAGTTTAAGTAATGATTATATATTCTGCATCACAGAAGACAAACCGGGCTTTTTGTGGGTAGGAACATTAGACGGACTAAATTATTTCGATAAAAAGAAAGGTACTTTCAAAAGCTACAGACCTGATCCACACAACCCCAACAGTTTGAAGTCAGAGTCGATTTATGCGCTCTTAAAAGAGAAGGACGATCTGTATATTGGGTATGCACATCATGGTTTGGATATCTACAATAACATCACAAAAAAGTTTGTCAATTATCAGAATGGAGCCAATGAAAATACCCTTTCTGACAATAGAGTAAAACAAGTTTTTAAAGACTCCAGAAATGAAATTTGGGTAGGGACCATGAAGGGTTTGAATTTATTTGACCGTCAGAAAGGAACCTTTAAAAGGTTTTTAAATTCTACGTCAGATACGACAAGCATCTCTGGAAATATCATTCAAAGTATTTATGAAGATGAAAACCAAAACCTCTGGATTGGAACATCATTAGGGCTGAATAAATATGACCCTGAAACCAATTCCTTCATTAGTTATACAACAAAAAACGGATTGGCAGGAAACTCTATTAAAGGGGTGCTAGGCGATAATAATGGAAATCTATGGTTGAGTACCAATAAAGGGATTTCAAAATTTGAAATTGAGAAAGGTCGTTTTAAAAATTACAATACTTTAGACGGATTGGAACCCAATGAATATTGGCCCGATGTGCAGTGTAAAACCACGAATGGACAATTGTTATTTGGTGGGAATTATGGTCTAGTGATTTTTGATCCAAGTCAAATCAAAGACAATCTATATATTCCAAAATTAAGATTGAAGGGTTTTAAAATTTCTAATAAAGAAGTGCCTATTGGTGGAGAAAATTCACCTTTGAAATCTCATATCAGTTTATCCAAAAAAATAACACTGAAGTATTATCAAAACGACTTTAGCATTGATTATGTGGCTTTGACCAATACCTCTTCAAAGAAAAGTGAATATGCTTATCAATTGGTGGGGTTTGAAGACGATTGGAATTATGTAGGTAAAAAACAAGAGGCAAGCTATACCAACATTGATCCGGGGAATTATACATTTGTAGTGAAAGCTTCTAACAGTGATGGGTATTGGAATGTTGAAGGAACTTCAATTGAAATAGAAGTTTTACCAGCCCCTTGGTTTACAGTTTGGGCTTACAGCTTTTATGCAATTGTGCTTCTTCTGATTGCTTATCAAATATGGAAATATTGGACAGAAAGGATCAAAAATAAGAAAGAATTAGAATTGAATGACTTGAAAATCAACTTCTTTGCGAATGTAAGTCATGAATTCAGAACGCCACTGGCATTAATACTTACGCCTTTAGAAAAAATCATACAATCCAATAAATACCCTGAAGAAGAGGAACAGCATTTATTGATTCATAGAAATGCCAAACGCTTGTTGAATTTGGTCAATCAACTATTAGATTTCCAGAAAATTGGCACCAATCAATTGCAACTCAAGCGAAGTGTCACAGATGTAGTTTCCTTTACAGAAGAATTACTTCACTCCTTTGATGATCTGACGCAATCGAAAAATATCAGTTTAGAATTCCACACTGAAATAGACTCTTTAAGAAGCACTTTTGATTATAATAAATTAGAAAAAGTACTTCTCAACCTTCTTTCCAATGCTTGTAAATTCACTCCAGAAAATGGGAGAATTACGCTGTCAATTGACAAAGAAAAGGACTCATTGACGATTAAAGTGAGTGACTCAGGAATAGGAATTGCTCCAGAACACTTGGAAAACATCTTCAACCGTTTTTATCAAATTGACACTCCAAATGTGACCAATAGGGAAGGAAGCGGTATTGGTTTATCTTTGGCGAAAGAATATGTGGAACTTCACGGTGGACAACTTACGGTGGAAAGTACACTAGGTGAAGGAAGCTGTTTTAGTATGAAATTACCTCTTGAGAAGATAGAAGAAGGAACACTTCCGTTGCATAAACCAAATGTGATAAAGAATAAGAAAGCATGGTTTAAGAAGGAGACAGAGGTGAAGCACTCTAGAAAAACACCGAACTTATTGGTGGTAGAGGACAATGAAGACTTCAGAAAGTTTTTGGTGAGTAATTTAAAAGGTAAGTTCAACGTTATAGAAGCCAAAAACGGACAAGAAGGCTGGGAGCAAGTCATCAACAACTTCCCTGATTTGATCATCAGTGATATTATGATGCCGGTTATGGATGGAAATGCACTTTGTAAAAAGGTGAAAGAAGACATCCGAACTTCGCATATTCCAGTCATATTACTTACTGCACAAACTTCTGAAGAATCACAGGTACAAGTTTTTGAAAGCGGAGCAGATCAATACGTTTCTAAGCCCTTTAATTTTGATGTCCTTGAATCAAGAATCCATAGTTTATTGGAACAGCGTACAAAACTTCAGCAAGCCTTTAGTAAAAAGCTGGAAGCCAACCCAACCGATGCTAAGGTGGAAAGTATTGATGAAAAGCTAATCCAAAAAGCTTTAATTTTCATTGAAAATAATATTTCCAATACCAATCTTACTGTGGAAGAACTAAGCAGTGAACTAGATATTAGTAGAGGGCATTTGTATAGAAAAGTGCAAATGCTGACGGGTAAATCACCTTCAGATTTTATCAGAGCCGTTCGATTAAAAAGGGCAAGCCAACTGTTGGAATCTAGTAATCTGACCATTTCAGAAATTGCTTATGAGGTGGGTTTCTCTAATCCGAAGTATTTTTCAAAATGTTTTAAGGCAGAATACAAAGTATTACCGTCGGTATATGCCAGTAATAAGAAAACAGAAACCAAAATCGATATTTAAGACTTATTCAGCGTAATATAACTATTGCTGTATATTATTGAATTATTTTAATTTGGGGTACCATTGTAACACCTATTTGTTACCAATGTTACCCCATCTTTTTGGATAAATAATTCTCTGCATGTGTAAAACGATATAGATTTGCTACATAAATTAAATAAGTGTAATTATTACTGTATTCAGGCTCCACATTAGTGAGTTTGCACATTTAATGGTATATGTATTAGAAGAACAAAACTTTTGAATAATGCCGATTATACATAATGACATTTTAAGAGATCTCTTGAAATTTAGATTGCGCAATCAAGTTATTATTTTAATTGTCCGATTTATTCAACCAGCAAAATGAAATGAATTATTAAGAACAATGTAAACTAAGTTTTCAAATTTTTATGGTTTTAGAAATTACGAAATTTCTGAGGATCTATAAGACACGAATGACGCTAACACTTAATATGCACGCAGTGGACTTTCTACCATTTTAGTTTGGTAGTTCGACCCTCGGCCTTGAAGGGAAAAGCGTTAAGAATTTCATGTATTGAGCCGTTAAAAATGATTTTCTTGTTTGAGCAAAGCGAGTTTAAAATCATTTAGGCGAGAGGAATGGAATTTAGCTTTTGCATTCAAAGCCTTGACTTTTTTGCTTCGTTTTTGTGTCAATACAAAAATGAAGAAGAAGGGTGCTTGAAAGTAGATCTAAAAAGCTTGCAGAAATGTCGATTGAAAGTTTGCTATAATTTAGTTTACAAAACAATTACTCTAATATAAATAGACTGACGTAACCAAATATTTTATCAAAATGATTAGGAGTAACTCATGATTACTTCTAAAATAGACCCTATTTTCCTTTTTGGAATACATATTGACCGTTATGTCTAATAATGTGTAAATACTTTTGATGAAGCCCTGAATTAAATTCACCGGCATCAATTATGATGGCTTTAGATTTTCAATAATCACTCAACACATTTTCTATTACATTTTAATACTTTTATTATGATGAAATATGTTATCAACTTTTCTGGCGTTTTATCGAAAGCGTTCATCAAACTGTTTACATTGACAACATTCTTTTTATTTACCTCCACTCTTTATGCCCAAACAGTAGTCAATTCACTAAGTGCATTAAAACCTTATTTGGATGATGATAATGCAAATGTGAAATTGGCTCCCGGAAACTACTATATTGATGCAGATGATATCGCAAATGGGGATTTTGGTAATCCACTTTTCGTTTTTGCAGGGAATAACAGCACGTATGATTTTACAGGCGTAACCCTTTATATCAATACCGATGTAATGCGTGCTTTTGGGAACGTAGATTACAGTCACCTTCAAACTCTAGGGAACAACAATGTTCTTAAAAACCTGACCATGATCGATGATGGAACCGTCGATGATCGTCCTCAAAAAAGAGCGACAAATATCCATATGGACGGCTCAAATAACCTGATTGATGGTTTTCATCTTACTGTAAGAGGTTCTTACCCTTATGGATATGGTGATGCCTTTGGTAAAGGTGGTGGACCTGTAATTACCCATTATAAGCATTCCGCAATCAATGTTAGAGGGAATTACAGCCATTTGAAAAACACTACAATTATCCATCACTCTTACGGACATGCTATTTTTATGCAAGCGGCCAGTTACCCCACTATTGAAGGGTGTTATGTGGAAGGCCAAGTAAGAACAACAGATGATATGCTGGCAGAAGAAGGAACAGGTTCTCCGGCTGATAATGTTGATTTTATGACCGTTTGGGGCTATAAATTACCTCCAGGATATATGATGAGTTTGGGCGAAGCAGGCATTAGAGCCTATAATGCGGGTACTACATATGTCGATGGGGTGGAGATCAGCAGAGGGACTGACAACCCCACTGTTATTGATTGTACGGTAAGATATATGAGAACGGGTGTTACTGTTGCTCATGCTACGGGTACAAAATATGTGGAGGGCTGTACAGCAATTGCCTGTGAAAACGGCTTTTCATTGGGATCAGGCACATTGACAAATTGTAAAGCAGATCTTGCTTACGGACCTGTGTATCAGAATACTTATGGTTCGGACAATGGGTACTTGGCAGATATTACCATCATCCCTGCCGTCGATCCTTATTATAACGGTTCGAAAACAGTTGCCTATGTTGGAGGAAGTAATCATGAGATTACACTTACAGGGACTGAGACGGTTGTGAATCAGGATTTTAAAATCAAGTTTGGAGGATCAAAAGATATTGTACGTCTTTTAGGAACGAATTCTCCTTCTCAAAATAACTTCGATGCACAATCTTGTGAGTTCAATAATAACACTCAATACCCTATGGTCATTTCTTCAGGTAGCGGAAATAATACCATAAAATCTTGTGGAAATGTGACAGATAATGGCTCTCAAAATAACGTTTCTGGTTCATCAAATTGTCCTTCTTTAAATGATAATATAGCATTGAATGGTGTTGCGAGTCAGTCTTCTACAGATTATGGCGGATCTGCTTCTAGAGCTATAGATGGAAATACAAATGGCAATTGGGCCAATAATTCTGTTACGCATACATCACCTAATGAAAACAATCCATGGTGGGAAGTTAATTTGGGAGGTACCTACAGCATTGATGAAGTGGTAGTTTTCAATAGAACAAACTGTTGTATGGATAGACTGAGTGATTATACTGTTTCGGTCATTAATGGGACTACGACGACGTATTCTGAAACATTTGCTACACATCCCGATCCTTCACAAACTGTAAATGCAGGTGGTGCTTATGGCAACATTATCAAGGTTCAAATTAATGGAACAGGTACGCTTTCTTTAGCCGAAGTTGAAGTCTATGCTGGAGAAATCAATACAGATATTAATTATCAATTGATCAAAAGAAATGCTACAGGATATGCGATAGATGGTGGAAGTAATGGCGGAAACATAGAGGGGCGTTCTGTAGAACTTTACAATTTTGTGCAACATGATAATTTGACTTGGACAGAAATCAATTTAGGTGGAGGCTTTTTCGCCTATGAAAAATTAAATTCTGGCTATTGTTTAGATGGGGGCGATGCGGGTTCAAATGGACAAAATGTAGTTTTATCGGCTCGTGATGATACAGATTGGGGGCAACAATGGGAGAAAATTGATGCAGGAAATGGACATTACCGACTTCAGAAAAGAGGGACAAATTATTCTCTAGATGGAGAAAGTGGAGGAGCTGTCAATCAGAGTGTTACTCTAGGTGTAAGCAGTAGCTCTGACGCTGATCAACAATGGAGATTTGACTTTGTATCCTCTAATTCAAGGCAATCCACCAACGAAATGAATACTTTGGAATCTGATATTGTGATGTATTATCCCAATCCGGTGAAGGGCAAACTTTCTCTTTCCCTTCCAGTCCAAACTTATACTGCTTTTGAATTGTATGGTGTTGATGGCAGTGTTTATCAGCAAGATGAAATTCCAGAAAATGACAGTGCTTTAAGTATTGACTTCTCTTCTTTAACTGATGGTGTTTATGTAATAAAACTATTAGGGAAGGATGCTGTGAAATCATTAAAAATCATCAAAGAATAAGGCCATGAACAACAATAAAAAAAGCATAAGATTTTCTCTGGCAATAATGCCTTTACTGTTATTACTCACTAATTCAGTATTTTCTCAAACTGTCGTTAATTCCTTAAGTGCATTGAAACCCTATTTGGATGATAACAATGCAAATGTAAAACTCGCTCCAGGTACTTACACTATCGATGCTTCAGACATCGCTAGTGGGGCTTGGGGGTATGATGTTCCCTATTTTGACAGTTACACTAAAACGGTAATGCACTTTGCAGGGAACAATAGCACCTACGATTTTACGGGTGTAACCATCAATTTTGACACTGATCTTTTTACTTCAGCAGGAAGCAAACAAATCTGGGAATTACAAATCACCGGAAGTGATAACGTCTTGAAAGGTTTGACGATGGTGGATGATGGTACTGTAGATGATGCTCCTTCAAAAGGGGTATGCAACATAGTAATGGATGGAGAAAATAATCGGATTCAAGATTTTCATGTTACCATAAAAGGTTCATATCCATATGGTTATGGTGATGCTTTTGGGAAAGGAGGCACCAACAATATCATTGCACATAGAAAACACAGTGCTTGTTTGGTGAGAGGAGAATCAAATCATGTGCTGAATAGTACGTTCATTCATCGTTCGTACGGGCATTGTATTTTTATGCAAGCGGCAAGCAATCCAAAAATCGAAGGATGCTATGTTGAAGGAGAGGTGAGAACTACTGATGATATGCTGGCAGAGGAAGGAACAGGTTCTCCGGCAGATAATGTAGATTTTATGACAACTTGGGGCTACAAATTACCGGCAGGGTATATGATGAGCCTGGGAGAGGAAGGAATCAGAGCTTATAATGCAGGGGAAACAGTGATCAATGGAGTGTTTATTGAAAGAGGAACTTCGAGCCCGACTGTCTTAAATTGTAATGTGAAAAGAATGAGAGGGGGAGTGACATTACCGCATGCTACCGGAACAGTGACAGTGGCCGGTTGTACAGTGCGAGAATGTGAAGGCGGATACCAACTCGCTGGTGGTACATTAACCAATTCAAGCTCTGATTGTGTATACGGTCCGGTCTACAAAAGTGCTTACGATAATGATGATCCTTCAACTTTGGATATTACAATTTTACCGGCAGAAGTTCCTTATTATAATGGATCAAAAAGTGTAGCTTATCTAGGCAATGATCATGGCAATATCACACTTACAGGATCTGAAGCGATTGTAGATCAAAACCTAAAAATCACTCTAGGTGGATACTTTGATGGAGTGGGTCTGAAAAATGGAAATGCATCTTCACAAAATGATCATACAGGATACTATTTAAACCTGACCAACAATACTTTTTATCCAGTAGAAATTCCATCGGGAGCAAATTACAATTCAGTAATTTCTTGTGGAACGGTAACCAATAATGGATCAAATAATACTATTTCGAGTTCTACAAATTGCCCTTCTAGCAGTTGTTCTTTCTTAAGTGCATTTTCAAGAATTGAAGCTGAAAATTACTGCGATCAATCAGGCGTAGACACAGAACCTTGTGACGAAGGAGGTTTAAATGTAGGTTGGATTGATGACAATGACTGGATCAAGTTTGACGATGTAGACTTTGGTAATGGTGCTAACTCAGTGGATTTAAGAGTATCAAGTAGATACACTGGCGGTACTGTACAATTACGATTGGGGAGCACTTCTGGAACTTTAATTGGAACAGCTTCAGTGCCAGCAACAGGGCAGTGGCAAAATTGGACTACAGTAACAACGCCCATCAGCAATGTTTCTGGCACTCAAGACTTATACTTGGTATTTACTAATGGAGGGATAAACATTAACTGGCTTGAGTTTTCAGCATCATGTGCTTCATTTTCAGGGATTCAAGCAGAAGATTTCAATGGTATGTCAGGTATTGTGGATGAAGGAAATAACGTAGGGTTTGTTCATAATAATGACTGGGCAAGGTATGAGAATATTGATTTGACATGTGCTCAAAGTATAGCGGTAAGAGCATCAAGTCAGACGAATGGAGGAAGTATTGAAGTGCGTTTAGGAAGTGCATTGGGTACATTGATAGGGACAGTGAATATCGGTAGTACAGGCAATTGGAACTCTTGGCAAACGAACACAGCATCTATTTCATCAACCAACGGCACGCATGATGTCTACTTGGTGTTTAAAGGTGGAAGTGGTTACTTGTTCAATTTGGATTGGCTAGAATTTAGCACTTCTTCATCCTCTTCAAGAGAAGGAAATTTATTACTTATGGAAAACAATCTTTCTCCAGAAATTAGGATTTACCCTAATCCTGTAACTGATATTTTGAATATTAAGAATGCAGAGGGTGCAGATGTAAAAATCTACAATACTTCTGGGAGTTTAATCTATAAAAAACAAAATAGTGGTAGTGTAATAAATATAAGCAATTTGGAAGACGGGATATTAATTATTCATGTAACTGACAATAGTGTGACTAAAGTGTTTAAGGTTATCAAACAATAGTTTTAGTACATAATAGCAAGTCTTAGAATTATATTCTTTGACTTGCTGTTTCTACTTTTCTATTCCAAATGATTAATGATTTGACTACTATAAATAGTACAATAATAATAGATAGTGTTTTTATACTTTTATTTCATGAAAAATGAATCAGTACACAGCTTGATAGAGGAATTAAACTACATACAACATTGAGATGATTTAAGCATCGAAGCCATAAGTAATTTACTTTTGGCTTCGTTATTTAAAATAAAATACAATCGATTGTATTTTTTAGTCAAAATGTTTGCTTTTATAAGTATAAAAGTCGTAGTTTAGCATTGTAGAAGTAATAAATGTCGCAAACGCTTCAATAACCATCAAAACAATCGATTGTATTTTTCTTTCCTTCAGAAAAACTACAATTCAAACATTCAATGTGAAGATTTTGGTGATAAACTAATGAAATGAATCTATACTATAATATGTAATTCCTATTTTAAAGAGTTAAGCAATTCATCATTAATTCGATAAAAAGGATCAGCAATAAACTATACGGTCAAAACTTATATATCTGAATTAAATGCTCTTGGGATAGTGTACTCATGGGCTTGAAATAAATTTTTTTTAATCTACTAAAGTATCTGAAAAGAAGTATTTAGGTGTTTCTTGCACCATAGTTAAAACTATGGGCAGGAGATAAACAAACCTTTCCAAGACTGAAGTCTTGAAGGTTAATTACGGAGGCAACACTTCAGTGTTGTTGGAGTCAGTATCATTAGCCCATGACTTCAGTCGTGGTGCACGTTATATTTCAAAAGCTAAAACCAATAGCAGGATCAAAAATTTATAAAGTCTGAGAGATAATGAAACGCAAACAACAAATCGTTTTTACAATTATTTTATGGGTGGGAATACATCTCATGGCCTTTGCTCAAGAGGCGATGTTGTTTCCTGTGCCAGATAATTTAACAGAAAGTTATCCTCGGATATTTACGGCTCAAACCAATAAGAAGGAGTTACAGCAAAAAATAAAAAAGGAGAAATGGGCGCAAGAGTTATTAAGTGATCTTCATGACAGAATTGATGTTCATGTCGAAAGGCATGTCAATGACCCCGAGTGGATGGTATCTCGTTTACAGATGAATTGGAAAACCAAAGCTTCAAATGTGTATGTTAATGGAATTAATTATTCCCACTCTGATGGAGAAGCTCCAGTACCTACCGTAAAATTTGATGGATCAAGAAATTCAACTACAGTTTATGGGAGACCGAAACTAGAAGATATTCTTCCTTATATGGATGACGAAAGGGGAATGTATCTTCCCAACCGATCAAAAGAGGGGCATCCATTCGAGTGGACCGATAGATCAGAAACGGGTACTATTATTTCTTCTATCAATAATGAAATTTTAAAACTGGGGAAAGAATCAGCTTTTTTATACTGGCTTGAAGGAGATGTTCGTTACGCTCAATTCGCCTTTGACCTTTTTGACGTTTACATGACCGGAATGTCTTATAGAAAAGAACCGATTGATTTATTAAATGGTCATATTCAGACTTTAGTTGGGTTTTCCCATTTCCAAGTCATCCATGAAAGATCCCTCGAAACGGTATCCATCCTTTATGATTTCTTACATCTTTATATCGAAAACCAATCAGCTGATAAGATAGGGTTATACGATGCTACCTTGAAAAGATGGATTGATCAAGTGATAAAAAATGGTGTGCCTCAAAACAACTGGAATTTACATCAAGCCAATATTATTCTAAAAGCGACTATGGTGCTTGGGGACAATAACGACTATGAAGATCAGAAAGGAAGGCAGTATTATATCAATTATATTCTTAATGTCACATCCACAAGACAATGGTCACTTTCCAAGTTTATGAATTATGGGTATGATGCTGAAAATGGAATTTGGAATGAATGTCCTGGCTATGCCCAAGGAGTTACAAAAGCACTGATGGAGTTTATTACCAACTTTGATAATGCGTTCAATGTAAACCTTTTACCTTACGCTCCAGTAATGGAAAAAGCGATTAAAGTTCTACCACAATATACATTTCCTAACGGTCAGACGGTTGGTTTTGGAGATACTTATTATGGACCTTTAGAGACAGAAGCGATTGAGAATGTGATACGTTTAGCTCAAAAATATAAAAACCAACCACAAGAAAAAGAGTACACTGCTTTGTTGTATAGCCTTTCACCTGATTATGGTCAGCATAAATCAAAACGAAAGCATAAAACAGATATCTCCTCTTTTTTCAGTGCACAACCATTGGTATTGAATCCGAAATACAAACAGGGTGACCTTGAAGAATATATCACACCTACATTTTATGCTCCCAATGTAAGTTGGCATGTACAAAGAATTGGACAGGGAACTGATGGGTTGATGGCTTCTTTGAATGCCTCTTTGGGAAATCATATGCATGCCAATGGAATCAACTTGGAATTGTACGGTAAAGGGTTAGTACAAGGTGCAGACCCTGGAAAAGGAGCAGGTTATCTTGATCCCATTTACCTAGAATATTACTCTCAATTTCCGGCACATAATACTGTCATGGTGGATGGGATTTCATCTTATACGGAAATGCTCAGTAATCATGCTTTCGACTTATTGAATGAATTCCCCACTTCTGAACAGCAAAATGAGTATGCCCCCAATGTGACTTTTTCTAATGTTTATTTCTTAGAACCTGAATCTCGAAGTGATCAAAATAGAATGGTAAGCATTATAAAGACAGGGGAAACAACGGGGTATTATATTGATATTTTTAGATCTAAAAAACAAAAAGGAGGAGATAAATTTCATGATTACTATTATCACAATCTAGGGCAAAGTATGAAAGTGATGAATTCTAAAAATGAAACATTGACATTGGAGCCGAATGATGATTTTGGCTTCGCTGGCGGTCATTTATATGCGTTAGATTATATGTGGAATAAGCAATCTATACGCACAAATAAAGATTATCAAGTAGAATGGAAAATAGATTTCCCTCAAGGAAAAGATGATATTTTTATGAACCTTTGGATGAAAGGAACGGAAGGGCGTGAAGTTTTCACAATGGATTCTCCACCTTGTAAATCTTTTAGAAAGAAGGGTGATATTCCGTATGAAGTAAGTAAATCACCATATTTAACCATGGTCGCCCGTCAGTATGGTGAAGCATGGAACAAACCTTTCATATCCGTATTTGAACCATTCACCTCTAAAGAAGGAAAACAAATTAAGACCATACAAGGGATTAAAAACATTCCTGAAACCGCAGTAGGTCTGAAAATAGAACATAAATCCGGCAGAAAAGATTACGTTTTTTCTTCCTATGAGGGACAATTAATCAAAGCAGAAGGGCATACCACTGATGCAGAGTATGCATTGATTGGAGAAGAAAAAAATGGTGACTTAATATTAGTAACAGGCAACGGTACAAAGTTGAATTCAAATGAATTTTCAATCAAAACAAAATCAAAAGGTAACTTTGTACTAGAAGTAAAAAATCAAGTCATTTCACTGCATAATAATGTGGGGGTAACGATAAAGCATAAAGGAAAAGAATATTATTTTCAGCCTGATCAAACTAGAGTAATTCAATTTGAATGATAAGGTGTCACTTGGAACTTTTTATTTAATTCGAAGTCGGGAGACTTCGCCAATGTGTCATCACAAGTGACGCCTATCGGCTTAACACTTGCGATATAAAGGAAAACTTACAAAAACATTAATACAACTTTGAAAAGAGAACAAGAAAAATGAAGAATATATTACTGATTATCACTCTTATATTAACACCTATTCTACCATTATTTTCACAAGTAAAAGAATATATTGGGAAGGAAGATTTTTCAGATTGGAAAGGAGCACAGAAAGTCAAAAAGAATGTGGCCACACTCTCGAATACAGATACACTATCCTATACCTATTCTAATCAAAATAGGATTTATTTTCCGGGTATTCACAGACCCTTTTATGGGGATGCATCGGACTGGACAAAATACAAAGGTATCACTTTCGACATTTTCCTAGCATCAGATGCACCAACTGAAGTGACATCAATTATCAAAGTAGATTCTTTGGATTACAGTGAATTAAATCCTGTAAGCACAGCAAAAATAAGATTAGTACGTAAGGGGTGGAATTCGGTTTTTATCCCATGGAATATGTTTAACATTGACATTGGACAAAGAAGAGGGACGTTATTTGCGGTGAAGCATGTGTTATTGACAGCTGATGCCAAAGAAAAATATCAGATCAAAAACATCAGGGTAACAAAAGGCTTGGCTACTTTTTTAGAAGCCGAAGTCCAAGGGAAATCAGCAAAGGCAGGTACAACAGTAAACTATGAATTTGAGGTAGGAAACACTACAGATCATAAGCAAGGAGTACAGCTATTAGTACAAAGAAATGGGTGGGAATCTATGGAACCTTGTTTAAGTAATGATGTAGTGGATTTGGAAGCTGGAGAAGTGAAAACAGTGCAATTAACGGTGAGAATTCCAGATCATATTCCTCAAGGCATCAGAGAAAAACAAGTGATAAAAGCAGTATCCAATGGCATTGGTGGATCAGAAGAAACATTAGAATTTATTACTGTAGTAAGCGTACCTATACCCAATATCGTATTTACTTCAGAAGGATGGGAAAACGTAAGGGAAAAGGCCAAAAAGTACGATTGGGCGAAAAAGGATTTTAATGAATATATAAAACGTGCTGAAAGATGGAAAGTACCAAAGGGAAAAGACTTTTCAAATACAAAAGAAAGACCCTTGGGACAATCTGTTTTTAATACCGTGGGGCATGAAATTTATAATTGTGCAATAGCTTATCAACTGACAAAAGAGGAGAAATTTGCATCCAAGTGTATCCAACTTCTCCGTCGTTTAGCAGATCCTGAAACGGGGTATCCGGCTACATTAGTAGGGGGAAGTAATAGTTTTGTAGGAGAAGGAAAGTTTTGGCAAGCCACAGGGAGAACTTATGACCTTGTGAGAGAAAGCAGTCAACTGACAGAAGAAGATCATAAAAAGATTCAAGCGACATTCAGACTATTTGCCAACCAAACGATCAAAGGAAATAGTAAAGGAGCCATCAGTAATTGGAATGTGGCAGAGCTTACGGCGGCATTTTATTGTGCTATGAATTTACAGGATTGGCATTTAATTACTCAAATATTAGAAGGGCCAACAGGAATCTATAATCACCTGATGCATGGCATTATGAATGACGGTTGGTGGTACGAGTGTGCCGTTGGTTATAATACATGGGTGGCACAAGAGTTTTCTGAAATTGCTCTAGCACTTCAACCGTGGGGTATCAACTTTAAAGATCAGAAATTTCCAATTGGAACCACAAAGCATTTCTCTTTACTGGCAAGCCGAAGAGAAGGTGGTATGTACGGGATGGAGTTTGAAAAATGGGGAAAACTGGAGCGAAACAACGTATGTATAAAAGATATGTGGGATGCAACTGTTCCTTTCTTGGACTACAGAGGCGTTATCATGGCGGTCAATGATGCAGTTGAATCTAAAGTATCTGGTAAACCGTATGAGTTGGCTTACTATTTATACCGAGATCCTGAGTACGCCGCCATTGTCAATAGAGGAGGAGACAGAGATCTTTTATATGGTGTTCCAGATCTTCCAGCAGTCACTTCAGAAAAAATGAAACAATCGGCGTATGCGGACAATATGGGGATTGTACAGTTAAGGTCTCAGAAAAAAGATAGACCTCAAAGAGAACAAGTTCAAGCCTCTCTTCACTATGGTTCTCATGGCGGTTTTCATGGACATTTTGATAGAACCAGTATGGTCAATATGGCCCGTTACGGAAGGAGTTTTTATGGCACTTTAGCCTATTGGTTCAGGTATAGTAGTTTTATGTATAAATTCTGGAAGCAGACTTCTATCAACAAAAATATGGTAGTGGTGGATGAAAAAATGCAACAGCCCGTTCAGAATGCTCGCACTATGTTTCATACAGGCGATATGATGCAATCCACGGTGGTAGAAACTAACTCAAAGTGGAGTTATGCACCTTACGGAGGAATAAAATGGGAGGGACATACTTTTGCCGAAAAAATGTGGAAAGAGAGCAGAACTATTGAGCAACCAGAAAATGCTCCAGAATACGGTGAAGTGACAGCTTTCACAGAACCTGTAATGCAACGAAGAGCCATGGTTGTGATGGATGATTACATCATTTTAGCTGATTATTTAGAAGGAGAACAAGAGCATCAATTTGATTGGATGATGCAGGTAAAAGGTTTTAAAGGAATTGAAGCTGATTCTGTCAGATACTTTTCACATACCAACCAAATGAATACGGATCCATTAGGTGCTGCTCAATTTATTACCGATTGTGATTGGTATGAGGTACAAGGAACTTCTAAAACGCAGTTCGAAATGTGTTTTGGTGAAGGTTGTGACAACCAAGGAGTAAGAATGCCTAACAGAGAAGATGGTCCCTTGAAAATGGACATTTATAACGCTTGGCCCCAACATTCAAAAATTATGATTGGTACTTCAACGGAATCCATTAATGTAAATAAAAAACTCTGGTATTCCATCCTAGCAGACGGTCAAGAGGTGGTCAATGACAGTACCGGAGCCTGGATTTTAGGCAGTAAAAACATATCAATCGATTTATCAAAAACAAAACAATTGGAATTGATTTCAAAAACAGAAAGAAGAGTCAATAACAATACATTGTTTTGGGGAGACGCCAAATTGATTTTAAAAGATGGATCTGAAGTTTACGTGTCATCGCTTCCCATCAAATATGAAAATATACTTCTCCCAGAAGAAAACGGAAAAGACTATTACGGAGGACCCATTAAAATTCAAGGTGAACTAATGGCAAATTCTACCCCTGCCATGCCTGAAAACTTGAAAGAGGCAGGGAAAGTAATCATCGATTTGAAGGACCTTGATGTAGTCCGGTTTGAAGCAAAAGTAGGTGGTGATTTTCCTTTAGGAGATGAAACGTCTAGACTGAAAAATATGGCGGTTCGTACGCAGGGTAAACAGAAAAAGGCAAGATACCTTGCTGTGGTTGAACCTTATGAGTCAGAAGCATTGGTGAAAAAAGTGACAGCAAAAAGTGCGAATGAACTTACCGTAGAATTGAAAGATGGAAGAGTACATGAGGTTGTTTTTGCTGGGCTAGATGAGGATGGCCAAAAAGTAAAAGTAATCACAAAAGAATATAAAGACGGAGTACTGCTGAGAGAGGAATCAAGTGATGCCAAAAAGGAAGTAGGACTCTAAAAAAGAATTGAACAGTATGATAACTACACAAAAAGAAATCGTTTTAACATTAGATGCCGGGGGAACTAACTTTGTCTTCTCTGCCATGCAAGGAGGGGAGTTTATTGTTGAAAATTATAGACTGCCTGCCGAAGGTCATGATTTAGAGAAAAGTTTAAAAAACATCCTTAAAGGATTTCATCATATCAATGACCAATTGCAAGCCAAAGGATTAACAGCAAATGCCATCAGTTTTGCATTTCCTGGGCCTGCAGATTATCCTAATGGAATTATCAGAGACCTTCACAACTTGACAGGTTACAAAGGCGGAGTGGCCTTAGGTCCCATGCTGAATAAAGCGTTTGGAGTTCCTGTTTATATCAATAACGATGGTGATCTATTTGCTTTAGGAGAAGCATTAGGAGGATTCTTACCAAAAGTCAATGCACTGCTGAAGGAAAATGGAAGTAGCAAAAGATACCATAATTTGGTTGGTTACACCATGGGTACGGGCCTCGGTTGTGGTATTGTAAGCAATGGATCGTTGCATATTGGTGATAATAGTGCAGGGTCAGAAGTCTTCCTTTTGCCTTCAACAGTATTAGAAGGAGAGAATGCAGAAGAAGGCTCATGTATCAGAGCTGTAAAACGTTTTTATAATGATTTCTCCAATTCAAATGGTGCAGACGAATTGACACCAAAAGACATTTTTGATATTGCAGAAGGGCTTAAACAAGGAAATCAAATTGCCGCTGTCAACGCATTTGCAAAAGCAGGTGAAAATTTAGGAGGGGTTTTATGTGCCATCAATGCACCCATAGATGCTCCGATTGTAATTGGCGGTGGATTATCTGGGGCATTAAAATACATTCTTCCTTCAGCTTTAGAAGTGATGCGTTCTTCTTATTCCAATGGAATGAAAAAAGCCATTGCTAAGGTGTATGATTTCACTAATCCTGAAGAGCAAAAAGCATTTATTGAAGAGAAGGGCAAAAAGATCAAAGTTCCTTTTTCAGAGGAATATGTTTTTATGAATGAAGAACAGAAAATAGCCATTGGAGTATCACAATTAGGTACTTCAGAAGCAATTGCTCTAGGTGCTTATGCATTTGCAGTTGGAAAACTAAAAGCAGAAGAAATTCAACTCTAAATCGGTAGTAAGAGGGAGGGCTTTTTAATTTATATTATTAGGTCTTCCCTTCTTTTCTACTAATTATATTTTAAACAATATGTATTATTTAGAAATCAGGAGATTTCTGATGATCTATAGGACACGAATGACGCTAACGCTTAACATTCGCGCCATTAAGCTTACTACCCCTTTAGTTTGGTAGTGCTTCCCCGGCCTTGAAGGGAAAAGCGTTAAGAATTTCATTTATTGAGCCGTTAAAAATGATTTTCTTGTTTGAGCTTTAGCGAGTTTAAAATCATTTAGGCGAAAGGAATGGAATTTAGCTTTTGACTTCTACGCCTAGATTTTTTGCTTCGTTTTTCATCAATGGAAAAATGAAGAAGAAAAAAGCTTGAAAGTAGTCTATCAAAAGCTTGTAGAAATACCGATTTAAAAGTTGACAATAATTTACTAAACAGTATCAACTTTCAATTAACTATTACAAAATCTATGAACAAATTCATCTACCTAATTTTTATTGGTTTAATACCACTCACACTAAAAGCTCAACTTACCGAGCCGGTAGGAAAAGCAGACTTTAGTGATTGGGCAGGTATTCAAAAAATAAAACAAAATGAAGCGACTGTAAAATCAGGAGAAATCCTTTCTTACACCTATACTTCAGGAAAAAACTGGTCAAAAGGCTATAGAGATTATTTCAATGGATGCGATTGGAGTCAGTATGAAGGAATTTCATTTGAGGTGTTTCAAAAAAGAGAAGCAGAGGCTAGCATTGCGTTGACTTTTTATGTTGCGGAAGAAAACACACGTAAGCTAAAATATGATAACAAAGCCTCAGTAACCTTTTATGGAGCGGGTTGGCAAACCGTTTTTATTCCATGGAAATTATTTGATTTACCAGAAGGGCAACGAGGCACACTTCAAGGAGTGAAAAATCTAAACCTGACCATCAATTCTGATAAAAATGAAGTGATCAAACTGAGAAATGTCCATTTGACAAAAGGCAAAAAAATAGCAGTGTCATCACCCATTCAAGGTTTATCAGCCAAAGCCGGAGAACATGTGACGTATACTGTCAACATTGGAAACCCGACAACGCAGACTCAAACCGTACAGCTTCATTTACAAAAAGTAGGATGGGAGTCAATGAAAGCTAGAACAAGCACATCAAGTATCACTTTAGCACCCAACGAAACGAAAGAGGTGATGTTGGAAGTGGAGATTCCATCAAGTTTGCCACAAGGTGTCCGTGAAAAACAGGTATTAAAACTTACGCCAAATGCTGATGGCAATAATGCTCGTACTATTGAATTTACAACGGCTGTAACGGTTCCTTCTCCATTTATGGTGCACACGCTGGACAATTGGAAAATAGTGGAGGAGAAGATTGAAAATTATGATTGGGCAAAAGAAGAATTGGCAAAAATAGAGGCAAAAGCTCAAAAGTGGATAGTACCTGAATATTCACAAAAAGAAGCGCCTATGGATGCATTTAGAGGTCCCTATTTATTCCATAACAATGAGGCAGGGAAGATGATGAATTGTGCGATGGCTTATCGTCTGACAAAGAAGGAAGAATATGCGAAGAAGTGCATCGTATTTTTAGAAAAGTTAGTGGATGAGGAAAAAGGCTATCCAGCGACTTTCAGAGTCAATCAAAATAACTTTGTAAAAGAAGGTGGTGTGTTCCAAGATGTTGCAAGGGGTTATGATATGCTATTGGATAGCGACCTTTTGACGGAGCAATTGAAAGAAAAAGTAGAGAAAACGTTCCGTTTATATATAGAAACAGCCATGTTAGGCAATGATGATGGAGGGGTGAACAATTGGGATTTAAGTGAGTTGGCAGGTGCATTTTATTGTGCATTGGTGATTCAAGACTGGCATTTGGTAGATTGGGTATTGAATTCCCCTTCTGGAATCTACCGTCAATTTACCCAAGGTGTAATGAGTGATGGCTGGTGGTATGAGTGTGCAGTGGGTTATAACCTCTGGTGTTCAACCATGTTTTCTGAAATTGCTATTGCTTTACGTCCATGGGGTGAAAACTTTGTAGATGCTCAGATGCCTATCGGTACAACGCCTTACTACTCTCTACTTCCTGAAAGAATGAAAGCAGGTTTATACGGTATGAACTTTGACAAATGGGGGGCAATGCACAAACCTAGCGTCGGTATCAAAGACATGTGGAATGCTCTGATTCCGTTCTTGGATTACAGAGGTGTTATCTTCGCGGTTAACGATGCACAAGAGGCAGTGGTCACAGGCGAACCTTATGAATTGGCGTATTACTTGTACGGCGACCCTGAATATGCCGCTGTGATTCAAAGAGGAAAGGGACGTAATCTTCTTTATGGTGTACCCGAACTTCCAGAAGTTGAATCAGAAACGGTCAAGCAATCTGCCTATGCGGACAATATGGGAATTGTACAATTAAGATCACAAACAAAAGACCGTGAACAAAGAGAGCAGATCCAAGCCGTTTTACATTATGGTACACATGGAGGCTACCACGGACATTTTGATAGAACAAGCTTCTTAAGCATGATGCGTTATGGAAGAAGTTTCTTTAATCCAGAAATGTATTGGTACGGTTACAAATCCTATTTATATAAGTTTTTGGTCCAAAATTCCATCAATAAAAACATGGTGACAGTGGACCTGAAAATGCAAGACCCTCAAGAAAGTTTCCGTACTTTATTCTACACCGGCGACATGATGCAAGCTTCAGCTGTGGAAACGAAAGCTCGTTGGCTCAATCCTCCTTATGGTGGAATTGTTTATGCCGATAAGATGGATTATACCTTTGCGGAGAAAGCTTGGGAAGAAGGTAGATCTTTATATATCCCTGAAGAAAAACCGCAATATGGAAAAGTGTCAGACTCTACGGAAGTGATCTTACAAAGACGATTAATGGTTATGATGGACGATTATGTGGTATTAGCAGATTATGTAGAAGCAGAAGAAGAACATGATTTTGATTGGCTGTTTCAAATGAAAGGTTTTAAAGAAATCAATGGTCCAAACGTAAAATTAGATCGTCATGAAAACCAAATGACCACTGATCCTTTCAGTAGTGCACAGTTTACTACCGACTGTAATTGGTATACTACTGAAGGTACATCAAGAGCTGTTTTTGAGATGTGTTTTGGAGAAGAATGCGACAATCGAGGGGCTAGAATGCCTAATAGTGAAGACGGATCGCTGAAGATGGATATTTTCACAGCTTGGCCAAAACAAAACGATATTATGGTAGGCACAGCACCAGAATCATTTGGCGTCAACAAGCAACTTTGGTATTCCATTAAAGCAGATGGAGAAGAGATTTTAGCCGATAGTACAGGGGCATGGGTATTAGGAAGCAAAGATATTGATCTGAATATTGAAGGGAAGAAAGAGCTGAAATTAACGACTTTATTAAAGCGAAAGCCTAAAAATAATACTATTTTCTGGGGAGATGCTATTCTTGTATTAAAAGATGGAACAGAAATCAGTTTAGCTGATTTGCCTTTGAAAACGAACAACATTTTACCGACATCACAAAAGGGTGAAGACTACTATGGTGGAGTTGTAAAATTAGGCGGTCAGTATATTGAGAAACCTTTGGCAGGAATGCCAGAAAACGTAGAAAAAGCAGGTGAAATCACAGTTGATCTTTCGGCTTATAATGTAGCTCGATTAAAAGTGAGAATTGGAGGAGACTTTCCTTTAGGAGATGAGTCGCCACGAAGAAAAACATTGGCAGTTCGTACCAAGGGGAAAACAACAAGGTATTTGTCTATCATTGAACCTTATGAAAGTGAGTCGGTGATTGAATCTGTGGAAGCCAAAAATGCGGATACTTTAATCGTTCAATTAAAAGATGGACGAAGACAGGAAATAACTGTTCAAAATATGGAAAGTACTGATAAAGTTATTGAAGTACATTCAAAAGAATTCTTGAATGGTAAATTAATTCGTGAAGAATCGACTAAAAATGTCACCAAGAAAAATTGGATGAAATAGGAATTTAAATGCTGGTTCAGTGTGTTGATCATAATGTACTGAACTGGTGTTTTTAAAAGAATAAACCATGAAAAAATTCACCTTTATTTTATTCCTGCTAGGAGTAATATGCATCAATCATTTTCTACAAGCACAAGACAATCCCATCTTAAAGAAAAGTGACTCCAATTTCTTATACATTGCAGATCCATCCGCAGAAGTATTTGACAACAAAGTCTATATTTATTGCTCTCATGATCAAAATGAAGCCACCAATTATAGCAGTATGCAAGATTATGTGGTTTTGGAATCATCCGATCTTAAAACCTGGACCAACCATGGTGTTGTATTAAAACCCAGAGCCTATTCATGGGCTCAAGGGCAGATGAATGCTCCTGATGTTGCGTATAAAAATGGCTGGTATTATTTCTATTTTCCTTACGATAAAACACACATCGGCGTAGCCAAAAGTAGAAATCCAGAAGGACCATGGGAAGAAGCCGTTACGGACAAAATCACTTCTATCTTTGACCCAACTGTCTTTGTGGATGAAGACGGACAAGCTTATATATATGGTAGCGATACTAAAATAAATATAGGAGATAAAGGCCGTCATATAATGGGTGCCAAACTAAAAGAAAATATGGTGGAATTAGACGGCCCTTGGCATCGATTAAGTGAGGAAACTGTGGCAGAAGCAGTACATTGTTTTAAGCGTGAGGGGAAATATTATTTTATGGCCAGAAAAGGATGGAGAACCGCTTATTGGATGGCAGATTCACCATTACCCGTTGCACCTTACGCTGACTACAAAGGCTTTATCACACCCCATCAAGTGGATGCACCTGCCCATATGTCGGCCATTGAATTCAATCATCAATGGTATTTCTTCTATCAAAGAGGAGATGTGAATGAGGGAACATTCTGGGGCCGTTCAGCTTGTTTTGACAAAATGTATTTCAATGAAGACGGTAGCATTGTACCAATTGAATACACACTGGGAGAAGGAGTGGAGACGAACGTTCCTGTGACGCCAATTAAAAATATCAAATAAGGCATAATGTGTAGTATAACAAAGTTCAATTGAACCATCTTAAGCACTGCATTAATAATTTCATTTTTCATCAACTATAAGTACTAAGCCAAAAATAAATGGCAATTAATTCTTAGTTATTTTTTGTGAGTACAACGCTCAAAAACGTATAAATAGTGGTTCTATTTAAAGTTTTTGAAAGGCAGTAATCGGAAAAAATAATATGAATTAGTGTTATTTATTTTTGTCTTAGTACTTACAACTGATAAAGCCATTAAAAATAGTGGAGAGAGTACACAACTTTCTCCACTATTTTTTTATACTAAGATTCTTTCACCTATCTTCAATCCATAAACGCTCAAATTATAATCATCAATGGCAAAAACGCTTCTTTTTCTACCTGATATTTCTGGCTTTACTGAATTTGTACAAACAACAGAAGCACAACACGCACAGCACGTCATCGCTGAATTACTGGAGGTGATGATCGATTCCAATACCATAGGATTAGAATTGGCTGAAGTGGAAGGCGATGCCTTATTTTTCTTTAAAGAAGAGATCCCTTCATTGGAGCAATTGTTAGCTCAAATAGAAAATACATTTACCGCTTTTTATTCTCATTTAAAACTGTTGGAAAAGAACAGGGTATGCCCTTGTATGGCCTGTTCATCTGCTCCTCAATTACAGTTGAAGATCATTGTACATTGTGGAGATGTTGAATTTATTACTGTTCAAAATAAAAGAAAACCCTTTGGTGCTGAAGCCATTGAAGCACATCGTTTAATGAAAAATGATGTGGAAAGTGATAATTATATCTTAATCAGTGAGCCTTTGGCAAAGGAGATTATGTTGCCGGCCCATTATAAAAGTAAGCTCTATTCTTTTCAGGAAGGAAAAAATGAGTACGACAATAAAACGGTCCATTACCTTTATTCTGAATTAGATAAAGAAAACTTAAAGCTGAAACCTTTTGCTACTGCTCAGAAAGTGAACTTAGAAGGAAAGGCTGATCTTACCTATGAAGTAGAGCTTTATTGTAAGGCACAAGAGGGCATTGAGTGGGTTTCTAATTATGCGAAAAGATATGAATGGGCAGAAGGGGTGGATGAATTTATTTACAATGAACATGAAGTGACAAGATTAGGAACAGAGCATGTTTGTGTCATCAACGGCAAGCATCTCAATTTTGTAACCGTCACTAAAAACGACATAAGTGCTTCTTCTGGATTAATATACGGTGAAATGACAGATGGACCTCCTTTTGTGGATAAGGTCTATCAGTTTTATTCCTTTCAGCCTATCAATGCTCACCGTTCAAAGATCATTGTGGAAGTTTATATGGAGACAAAATCCGTCATTAAGAAAGTATTTAAAAACTTATTTTTAAAAGATATTTTCAGAAAAGGAATTGTGAAAAACATTGATAATCTGAGTAATAAAACAAAGGAAATAAAGATGAAGAATGAAGAATGAAGAAAACACAAGGTTCAGTTTATGGTATTCAGATAGATATTTTTTCAGATTCCTTAAATCATTTTAAGAACCACAACAAAAAACACAAGCATTCTTCACTCTTCATTCTTCATTAATAAATAGGATTATTTCTCTATTTTTGTACTGAACATAGATTTTTAAAAAGTAGAATGTTAGAGAAAAAGCCAATATTGAAGAAGGGGATTTTTAAAAAGAAGCTTTCCAAAGCGGAACAATTAAGAGGGACCCAAAATGTGATTGCAAAGCGTTTTGATCATTGTGTCGCTAGACATAAAGAATTGGATCTTCAAGGAAAATTAGGAGAAGAAATTAGAAAGTTTTTGAAGAAGAGAAGAGAAAGAGGATTTGCGGTAGAAGAAAAAGTTTTGAAACAGCATATCATCCAAATCAAAAGAAATTTACTGAAGGAACATCAATTAATGAAATAAGCTGAACGCCATGAATAAGAAACCTCCTTTTATCCAATATATCAATGATCAATGGGTAAGTAATACATTGCAATCCATGAGTTTAGATCAGAAAATAGGTCAACTTTTTCAAGTGGCTTGTTTTTCGAATAGGGATAAAAATCATACGGATGCTGTTGTTGAATTAATTGAAAAGTATCATTTAGGAGGGTTGACTTTCTTTCAAGGTGATGCAGTTTCACAAGCAAAACTCACCAATCAATATCAGGAAGTTTCTCAGGTGCCTCTTTTTATCAATATTGATGCAGAATGGGGGTTAGGGATGCGTTTAACAGGCTGTACGACTTTCCCTTATCAAATGGCTTTAGGAGCAATACAAGACAATGATTTGATCTTTCAGATGGGACAACAAATAGGCAGGGATTGTAAACGTCTTGGTATTTGTTCGCCCTTAGCACCTGTAGTGGATGTGAATAATAACCCTAAAAATCCGGTAATCAACTACCGTTCCTTTGGTGAAAATAAAGACTTGGTAGCCGAGAAAGGGCTAGCTTATATGAAAGGTTTGCAATCAGAGAAAGTGCTGGATAATGCCAAACACTTTCCAGGACATGGAGACACAAGTGTGGATTCTCACCTCTCATTACCCGTCTTATCACAGTCAGACGCACGACTAAAATCACTGGAACTCTTTCCCTTTCAGAAATTAATAGAAGAAGGGTTAAGCAGCGTGATGACCGCCCACTTATCAGTACCCGCTTGGGAAGAGCAAGAAGGGATACCTACCACGTTATCTGAAAAGGTATTAAACACAATTTTATTTGATGAATTACAGTTTGAAGGTTTGGTGATCACTGATGCAATGGACATGCAAGGGATCACAAATACTTTTAAAAATGGTGACGCAGACTTGAAAGCGATAGTCGCTGGAAACCATATCATTACCAATAGCGAAAGTGTACCTTTAGGGTTTCAAAAAATAAAAGAAGCTATAGAAAAAGGGGATTGGTCAGAAGGGCAATTGGATCAAGCAGTGACAAAACTTTTAGCCATGAAAAAATGGGTAGGCTTGGATCAATACCAACCTATTGCACTTGAAAAGCTAGAAGAGGACTTACATTCAAAAGCTTCTTATGCCTTGAATGAGAAATTAGTAAAAGCAACCATCACGCAAATAGGCTTATCACCTTATACAAAATTACAAGGTAAAAAAGAGGTGGCTTTCCTTCAGATTAAAAACGAAACCAAAACCATTTCAGAAAGAGACAAAGTGGCTCATCATCTAAAACAAGTCAATGTAGAAGAAGAAGACTATTTGAAAAACAGGTGCTCTGAATATGGTGATTTCTACCAATGGAACTCCAATCAAGATGAAAATGACCTCTATGATATTCTATGCCGATTAAATTCATACAGAGAAGTAATCGTATCCATTCATGGTATCAATATAAAGCCTTTCAATCATTTTGACATTCATCCAGTAGTAAGACAAAGTTTGGTCAGTGGCTTAGGAGATACAGAAATTACACTCCTTCATTTTGGGAATGCGTATGCTTTGGATGAATTGGAGGATATAGAAAAAGTAGATCATATTTTTGTGGCTTATCAAGATGGAAAATATCAGCAACAAGCGGTATTTGATGCGTTGTTGGGAGAAAAAACAACGGGTAAGTTACCTGTTTCTACTCGATATTATAGGCAGGGAGAGGGCTATTAGGTAGATGCTCTTATTTTTGACTTTCAATCGACACCCTAATAAGTACTGTGACAGAAGAAAAGGGATGATTTTAGTTTAATATTTTTTATTCTAATCAAGGCAGATTTGCAGAGCATAGCCTTAGTTACGCGATAAAAATCTAACGAAGAGTAGGATAAAAAAGATAAGATAAAATGTACCTTTACTTTTGTCACAGTACTTAAGTACTAAAACAAACGAAAACGGATATTTCGTAGACCCATAATTGAAATTATGGGCTTATGGGGAGATATCTCATTGCTCAACATTTGATTATAATATTTGGCTTTTCGTATTTATATAGATGTAAAAACTATAAATTTTTGAGACATATCAATTTTATAATGAAAGTTGAAAAATGGGACAGCTTCCCATAAGCCCATGACTTCTAGTCATGGTGCACGATATTTTATCCCACTGGCGCGAATGTTAAGCGTTAGCGTCATTCGTGTCCTACAGATCATCAGAAATCTCCTGATTTCTAAATAGAATAAATTATCGTTCACTTTTAATCGATATTTCTACAAACTTTTTATGTTCTACTTCCAAGCTACCTTCTTCTTCATTTTTCCATTGATGAAAAACGAAGCAAAAAATCTAGGCTTAGAAGTCAAAAGCTAAATTTCATTCCCCTCGCCTAAATGATTTTAAACTCGCTAAAGCTCAAACAATAAAATCATTCTTCACGGCTCGATCCATAAAATTCTTAACGCCTTTCCCTTCAAGGCCGGGGGAGTACTACCCAACTAAAAATGGTAGAGACTCAACTGGCGCGAATGTTAAGCGTTAGCGTCATTCGTGTCCTACAGATCATCAGAAATCACCTGATTTCTAAATAGAATAAATTATCATTCACTTTTAATCGATATTTCTACAAACTTTTTATGATTTACTACCAAGCTATTTTTTTGCTTCATTTTCATTGATGTACAACAAAGTGAAAAAAGTCAAGGCCTATGGAGGTAGTGCTAAACTATTGCCTAATTACAAATCAAATGAAAAATGTTTTTAATAGTCTACTAAAACGCAGTGCTGTAGGGATGTTGCATTGCAACGTCCTCACGAATCACAAGAAACAACCATATACTAATCATAAATGAATCCAACATTATTAATAAAGCATATAACTATCTCAATAAAAACTATTTACCATTCAAGAAAATATAATATAAATAATCCGTTATTGTAATTTTTAAAAGATTTTTTTGCAAGATTTATACAGCCAAAAGCTGCTATGACATTCATAACCAAAAATGCTATTATGCAAACTATAAATTTCAATGAAACATTAAGCGATTCTAATGTTTCAATTTTCGTAAGCTCTCAAGAAGAAGCACAGTATTTTATCGATGAGATGAGTAAGGAATACAAAAAACTTCAAATGGAATTCATTAGAGGAGAGTATCAAGCCGATCAAGGTGAAACAACTCGTCAAGAGTTGCTTAATGAATTAACAAAAATCCAAAGTGAAATTGTAAGCTTAGATGAACTTCTAGCTACGTTATCAGATGGAAGTCTGAAAGACGATACACAGCTCGATCGTGACAAAGCATATGTAAAAGAAAGAGAAATCCGTAAACGTTATGAAACAAAATGTGGTTACGGATTTATTAAAAACAAATTTGAAACAGCAGTAGAAAATGCGCACAAAATGGAACTTCGTGAAAGTATCAAAGTGGTGGTAGATTATGCTAATCTAAAAGGTTGGACTGTGAATCACTATGATTTACTTCCCAATGTTGTTACTGTCTAATACAGCAAATTAATTAGTAATCACAGTTAAGGAATTCCGAGGTGTATTGAAATCTAAATGAGTCATACAGTTTTTGGAATAAGCACCTTGGAATTCCCTACTTTACATTCAGCCACAATATGAAAAATCTTCAGCTTCACCATAGAAAAATGATCCAACGTCTTATAGAGGAAAAGAGATACTCTGTCAAGGAAATTGCCGAAGGCTTAGAAGTATCACCTTCTACAATCTATCGTGAGTTGAAGCGAAATACGAATCCTAAAACTAAAAAGTACAATGCGGAATATGCACACAAACTATTCTTAGCAAGAAAGAAATATGCAGGGTCAAAGAAAAAGAATCCTTTCCAACATCACCCAATAAGAAAAAACGATTATCAACTCTACGCCCAAAGACGATTTATCTACTGGTATTCTGATCAGTATTATAAACTAAAACTACCCAATAGGTGGAAAGACGATTTCCATGTTCCCAAAAGATACGCTTACCGTCTCAGTAAAAAGTATTTCAATCACAACAACGATTGGGAACTCTACGATCTTTGGATGGAACACCTAAAACTCCTTAAAGCACAAAGATCAGTATCCACCCCAAAATATTATTGGATGCGTGCCCTCACCAAAAGCGAAACAACATTTACACTCTGGAAGAACCCATCAACAGCAATGGAACAGAAGAAGTGTGTTTAATCCTTTCTTATTTGCTTATTTACACCCAAAATTCTTCTCTATTCTTACAACTTTTTGAAAAATATATCCCTTTAAGGGATTTTTTTATGTCTAATTTTTCTTAGCAGATTATTTTGTTTCTATTTTTAGTTGAAAATGGGTGAGAGTTGCATTTGCTCACGAATTGGTTTTGGAATTTTATTTTTTAGTAACCGATTGAAGTGTTTTATTTTTCTTGGTAACAGTGAGTAGATGGTAGAGTGGTAATGAGTGTTAATTGGTGTGTGAAATTTGTAATTCAAATGACTTGTGTAAACTTTTGATTGTATTGTGATAATTTTAAAACTAAATTGTAAGTGTAAATCGACTCTCTAACAGCAGACTATAATTTTTAGTTGGAAGTTGAAGGTTATTTACATTTCATAACAAATATTCTCATTAAATTTTGATGAGAATTGATTACTCATAAATGACATTGAATTCTCAGTAAATACTTATTAAAGGTTTTGATTGTGTCATACAAAGTAAAAGTTGAATTTAACACTTTTGAAAGTTTGAAAAATGAGAAAGTTAAAATTAAGACCCTTTTTTATTACTATAGGACTTTTACTTCTCGATATAGAAATGAATTATTACATTGATTAAGAGACATTTCTCAATATTCTGCAAATCATTTAAAATATATGTATCAAATTGATTATTTGAATTAGAAAAATACTAAAGAATAAGTTTAAATGTAGTTGCCTTGAAACTTCTACTAAATGGGGGGCAATAAAGGTTTCGATACTAAATTTGACTAAAAAATCAAATACTTGAGCATATGACAAAGAATGGGTTAAGAAATGTAAAGAAAGAACCAATTAAATTGCAAAGAAAGGATTGAAGAGAATTAATATTGAGTTATAAAGTAACTACAGCAGACAAAAAACTTGTCAGATAAAAGCTAATTGCTTCAATTAAAATAATAATAAAAATGATAAAAGATCTTGAAGATAAAATTTATGAAGAATTAATTTTCTTGTCTGATAAATTAACTTGCGTTGAAGAAGCTAGTACAACTCACAAAATTGTAAAAGTAACTGGATGGGAGGTTAGTAATGATATTAAAAAATCTATTGCAACCTACTTTGTAGGTCTTCGTGCTTTAGCAATTGATGAATTATTTCAAATTCGAATGCAAATGTGGGAAGAAACACCTGAAGATGTTAATAGATTGAAATGTTTTGTAACCGATATCATTGGAGAAACAACCACTTCACTTAGTATAGAACAAAAACAAGATGAAAGAAATCCATGGTTGTCTGAAGCATTATGGCATTTATGTTTTTATTTAGCTTCAGATTGTGAAAAAGATGAATTCCATCCTCCTGGTAAAATAATATCAATAAACTCACCTCATCTAAATGCAAAAGATCATGGTATGGACGTTTATGCTATATTTAAAGATATAAATGATGAGTTAGGGTTTACAATAGTTGAAACGAAGGCATATAAAAGGGATCCAAATCAGGCTATTCAGAAGGCAAATACTTTTTTTAAAAAAGTTGAAAATGGAAATTATGATCTTGAAATCAGGCAATATGTTCAAGCTCAAAGAAGCAGACTTAAGAATAAATATAACCTTGATTTAAATAAAGCATTTTGGCAAGATAACAAAGTCTATATCCCAAATCCACATTACGATAGTTCAGTAGTAATAAATTGGCAAAACAAAAGATCTTCATTTGAATCACTTGAAGTTGACTTGGAGAGGAAAATTATCATGCCAAATTCACTTAATAATTTTGATACTTTTTTTGATGATATATCAGAACATATGAGACAAATTATAAACTCATTATAAACTATTATGTATAACAGTTACTCAAAGGAACTTTTAAATCTAATTCCTCCTGTTGAGGGGATTGATAATGATGAAATCATAAGGTATCTTTCTAAAGCCTTTCTATTCTCATTTAATGAGAATTCAAGAAATGAAATATCCATTGAGGAAAAAAAAGATATACGCAACTTTCTTAGAAAATTGATTAACATTTTGGAAAATGAAACTATATTCAATAATCAAGAGTTAGAAGTTGTTCAATCGACGTCTTTTTTTGCGGCAGAAGCTTTATCCTTACTTCTACAACTGAATGAGACAAGTGATGATACTCTTGATTTTGAAGCAAGAATACCTACAATTCTTTATTTACAAATTGAAACTGCAATGCTTTATTTTATTTCACATAATACTATCAATGCAGTCTCAATACTAAAGCAAATAAACCTTCCAAAAATCAATGAAAGCGATAGTTTTTCTCCATTATGTTTTCTTAATAATTTAGTAAATTTTCTTAATGGAGATTTAGTTGAGAAAAGATATTCACGCCCCCAAATGGAAAAAGCTCATTCAACAGAAGAACTTGTTCGCTTTACCTACATAGGATTTATTTATGACTTGCATATCGCATTAGAAGATTATAAATCGTGGTTTATTGGTCGTAATATTTCAGGATTAAAAAACTCTCAGGCTCTTTTTGAAAAAATAATCAGTACGCTTGGAAATACAAATAACATTTTATTCAAGGAAATTTATCATTTAACGTATATTTTATCAACTGTAATTCTAAGTTCTCAGCAATTATCATCATATAACAAGTTGTCGAAATTTAATTTTACTGATAATTCTTTTCAGATAAATTATATCGATTATCTTAATACTCGTGCTTTAGGTTCAACAAGAATTAAGGCAAGGCCATTTCTATGGCCACCTGCAATATCATATATTGATAGTGTTTTTACTAAAAATGTTAATTCAGTAATATCAATACCTACAGGAAGTGGTAAAAGCTTTTTAGCTGAAATATCTGCAATTGAGGCTTTAAGTAGAGGTTGGGTCTTGTATCTTGCACCAACAAATGCTCTTTGTAGTCAGATTTATTATGACTTAAAAAATTCTCTAATACCATTTTCAGACGTTGAGGTAAAACGGTTTTTAGGTTATTCAGAATATTCGGGAGAACAAAATGATTTTTTAGAATTAAAAGCGGAAAAGTTTGTAGCTGTTATGACTCCAGAAAAGTGTTCTTTAGCTTTACGTCTTTACCCTGATGCTTTTGAAAAATGTTCTTTATGTGTCTTTGATGAGTTTCATTTAATTAATGAAAAGGAAAGGGGGCTTAATTCTGATATTGTTCTATCCTTTCTTGTTCAGAGTTCACCTAATATTAGATTTGTTCTAATGTCTGCTATGATTAGTAATCCTGAATTTCTTTCAGACTGGCTGACAAAGATTACCAATTCTGATACAGAGAATTTCACTTTAAAATGGAAGCCAACAAGAAGTTTGCGAGGGTTATTGATAATCGATGAGAATAGTTTAGAGAAAGAATTTTCTATTGCTAAGTCCGAGGCTGATAGTCTAAATGGAAGGCGAATTAATAAAAAGTTTAATGTTGATTTAGGTTTGTTAGCAGGGCTTTCAGGCCCCTGGTCAAATGTAGAGAGTGACTATAAACTAGTGAAAATACGGTCAACATTTTTAAGTAATGCTAATAAAAATGAAATTAATCCTCAATTCCCAAGTTGGAAAAATACATCTGCTACACAGTTAGCAAGTGAGCTATCAGATTCAGTTTCAACAATTTGCTTTATTCTTACTCAAAAACATCATGTTTTTAGTAGTGCAAAAAACATAATGTCAAATCGCCAACCAAATATAGTTTTTGAGGAATTGGTAAAAGCATACCAAGTAATTTCAGAAGCAGAACTTGGAGTTCAATCAGAAGTTTTTAATTACTTAAATAAGGGAATATCTGTTCATTCAAGTTCAATGTTAGCTTCTGAGCAACTTGCTTCAGAATATTGTTTTAAAAACGGCATCTCGAATTTGATGTTTGCAACCCCTACATTAGCCCAGGGCCTAAATATGCCTTCTGTAGCTGTCGTTATTGCTGGTTCATCAATTGGAGATCCAAGGGATACAGATGTTGATTTTTACCAAGACAAAGTAAACTCTTTAATTTTAAACTGTTTTGGACGTGGAGGTCGAGCAGGGTTTGCCAATCAAGGTATAGCAATTCTTGTAACAGATAAACCATATTCAGCTAATTTTTCTAACAATATAAACGGCGCTGCAGCTATTCGCTCATATCCTGTATTGTCAGAACAGGATGCTTCTATTTTGATTAAAAGCCCTTTAGAACAATATATTGATAATATTCTTTCTGATAATTATGATTTAAAATCAGATATCAATGAGCTCGCATTAAATTGTATGTTGTCTGAATATAAAAGAAAAGGCATAAGTGTTCAAAGAATTTTAGGTAAAACATTAGGTGGTTATTCAAAACATAATAATCTTACTGATAATGAATACCAAAAGATAAATGCTGTTATTGATGCCGCAGGGGATTTAGCAGAAAAAAGCGATACCCCAGAGGCCTGGTATAGCAGTGCAGCAATGAAATCGGGTAGTTCTATTGATAAAATTGCTAATATGTGGGAAGCCTTAAAAATGATTTCACCAAACTATACAGACACAACTATTTCATCCTCATTAAAAATATTAATTGATACATTATCACGGATGTCACCTCTTTATATTAATGCCTATTTTGCTGATGATGAACAAAGGACACAAACAGTTTTTACAAATTTTCGAGATTTATCAAACAGGAGGAAAAATGATACAAAGGAATGGTATTCAGCCTGGCAAAAACTATATGAACTTGTGAATCTTTATATTCAAGGAGAAGAATATATAAGTATTGCAAGTTTATTATTTAATATTCAACCGGCCAATATCCGAACAGGTAGGAGTACAGGTGCAAATCATATCCCATCAATATTTAAATTTATTGACAAAGTTATTTATCAATTAGCAATAGATGCAGGGTGTCTTATAGCGATTATTGAACATAATGAAGAAGAGATAGATAAAGAGCTATTACAATTACCTACAGCAATAAGATATGGCTGTAACTCAATTTCATGTCTGTCTTGGTTTCAATATGGTTATAGGCAACGTATATGTGCCCATACCTTGTCAAGTATATTCCCTGTACCGGATGGGTTACAAAACGAATATGAGTGGGTAGTTAATAAGAGGGAAGAATGGCTTGCAAGTGAAATTGAAGATGAAAATGAATTACTTAATGCTATAAAAATAATAATAAAAAATAGCTAAATTTTATATATAATGGAAGGTTGTTGGTAAATATTCTGAGTATACATTTGTTGGTGTTTATAACTTAGAAATTGACTTTGTCTTTTAATAATGCAGGTTTCTTAGGCCTTTTAATATCTAATAGTACAACTGAAAGCTTTCGAATATTTATGGTATTTAGAAATCAGGAGATTTCTAGTGATCTGTAGGGCACGAATGACGCTTTCGCTTAACATTCGCGCCAGTGGGCTTTCTACCTAATTCGTTTGGTAGTACTCCCCCGGCCTTGAAGGGAAAAGTGTTAAGAATTTCATGGATTGAGCCGTTAAAAATGATTTTCCTGTTTGAGCTTTGGGGAGTTTAAAATCATTTAGGCGAGAGGAATGGAATTTAACTTTTATAATTCAAAGCCTAAATTTTTTGCTTCGTTTTTCATCAATGGAAAAATGAAGAGGAAATAAGTTTGGAAGTAGAACGAAGAAAGCATGTAGAAATGTAAATTGGAATCTGACGATAATTACTTCAAAACAAAGTATGCTAAACCGAAGCGATTTAGCATACCATAGGATCTTGATGTCAAAAAAGTGTTGTAATTAGATAGAGTACTTTTACAGTTGTACTATTTCGAATCTTAACTGTACAACTGTTTTGTTCACCTATACATTTCTGAGCATTTCATACTCTTTCATTTTAACAAGAGTAAAAAGCTCATCAGCAAGGGCATCGTATGAGATATTCTCTCTGTCGATAATCTCATCATAGGTAATCGGAATAGCTTGGGATATAAATTTCAGAAAGTTTTTACGTTTTTTAGCTTTGCGTTTAACGAGTTCGATGGCATAGTTTTTTGGAAGATCGTTTTTCAGAGCATATTGAGTGGATCTGTATTGGTCGGAAGCTTTTACTTTAATCTTGAGGCTATTTTCAAGACCTTGAGCATAGAAGCTTGCTCCCCTTCCTAAGAAAACTACATTTCCTCTTTCCAGGTAAGAATTAATTACTGTTTGTAATGCTTGTCTGAGATTATCATCAAGTTTATTGTGATAGATGTCTAGCCCATACATGATTTGTTCAAAAATGCTTTTGTTTTGTATAGGAACAAACTCATTGAGCTTATCAATGCCTACTTTAAGTTCTTTTGAAATTTGATATAATACAGTTTTATCAACGAGTTTCCAAGGTCTTTTGAGCATATCAAACCCCACTTGTTCTTCATTGAGCTGTTGAACTAATTTCTCTGCGGCAGGTCTAATATTGGTGCCAAATTTCCTAGACAGTGTAACAATCATCCCTTTAGATTCAGGTGCATTAACGTGTCTATTTTCTATATTGATCAGGTAATTATAAATGTCGGGTTCCATGGCTTTATTATTTTTAGGTTGTTGATTGGCTTATTAATTTATATATGTAAATATTACACTTATAATGTGATTTTCTGATAATATATGTCACTAAAAAAAGGTGACTTCATGCAATTGAAATCACCTTTTACAGTTAAGAGGTAAGAAGGATGAGGGAAGAGGTGTGAGGGTATTTCTTTCAATCAACTTAAATTGAAAAGATTTTGCTTTGAGATTCAGGATGACTCAAGTACTAGGACAAATGAAACGGGTGTTTTGTAGACCCATAATTGAAATTATGGGCTTTTGGGGAGATAACTCTTTTTTCAACATTTGATTATAATAATTGGCTTAGTACTTATCCATATTGTAAATAGATGTAATAACTGTAAACCTTTGAGACATATCAAGTTTATTATGAAAGTTGAAAAATGGGACAGCTTCCCATAAGCCCATGACTTCTAGTCATGGTGCACGGTACATTAACCTATTCCTTCTGTGGTAGTACTTATCGTTTAAAAGCCACAACACAAACCACCTCTTCCCTCTTAATTCTTCATTCTTCCCTCTTAACTTTTGCTATAATGACCAAAGAGTCTTCTTCTTCAAACTCTTTGTAGGTTTCTATTTTTAAAACCTCGAAATGCTCTTCATATAAAGCTTGGAGCGATTCCTCAGTTTGATAATTAACAAAAAGGCCTTTGTGGATTTCGTCTCCTTCACCTTTCCAGTAAGAGTGACAAATAACTCCACCTTTATTCAAAATAACAGTATGTTTTTCTAAAGACCTTTTGATTTCATCATCTGTAAGATGTTGCATCACCTTGTTGGCATAAACACCATCAAAACGAAGAAAAGTATCTAAAGTAATCGCATCGAGATGAAGGAAAGTACCAGCAGGATTATTTCTTTTCAGGTATTTTACAAACTCCATTGAATAATCAGAACCTACTGCAGTAAAAGTCTGACTCAAAATTCTCCAATCTGTTCCGGGACCAGACCCCAATTCCAACAACATAGCTTGAGGTGCAAGATGTTCTTTTAGTTTTTCAATCAGCGGTTCACTATTAACCTCTTTGGCCATGTTGACATATTCTTCAACTCCTTCTTTACTTAGATAATAAGTTCCTTCCATATATTAATTTTAGTTTTTGAGATGCTCAGCACATGCTCTTATTCTTCATTTTTCAACTCCTCCATTTCTGTAATCATCTCTCTCAATTTCCTGAATTGAGCCCCATATACCAGATTCATATCAAAATGATATATTTTCTTAGTGAAAACAGCCAATAAAACAGCTCCGACTGCCACCATCAGCAATCCCGTTTTGGGCATTCCCCACAACAACTCTGAAGCTTCAAAATGTTCAATTATTTCTTGCTTCAAAAATGCTTCCCAAACGCCCAAAGTTGAGATAATAAGTACTAATGGATAAACGAATCTATAAATTTTTGTATAACCATTAATTGTATTTTTCAACCAAGCGTCAAATTGTTTGATATAATCATAACTTGTATTAGTTTTTTCTAATCCTTGAAGCACAGTAAGCTGTTTTTGTCCGTAGTACACCACATACCAAAGTGCCAAACAAATGATTATTCCTAAGCCTAAAACATTACCGATAATACTCAAAACGATAGGGACAATAGTAAATATAGCAATTGCCCAAAGATTGATCTTAAAATCTCGAATAAATTTATCAACAAAATTGATGGATTTCTTTTCATAGAGTGCATTGATTTTGGGTGCTACTAATGCTTCTTGATTAATAAATCCTTTTTTCCAGATGTTTTCAATTGACTTTTCCATGTAATAATTTTTTTAATCGTTCTTTAATTCTTTTGATTCTCACCCCAATATTGTTGGGTGTAGCATTAAATGTCTCAGCAATTTCCTGATAGCTTTTTTCCTCCAAGTAAAGTAGAATAATGGCTCTATCGATTTCGGAAAGCTTACGGATAGCATCATAGAGAAGAGAGAGGTCCTCATCATCAAACACTTTCGTTTCCGCTTCCACTTCCGGCGGTAAATAATCGCTGGCGAAATTCTGAACATTGTTTTTCTTCTTTTTCAGCAATGTCAGGCAAACATTCACCGATAATCGATACACCCAAGTAGACCAATCTGATTTCTGTTGGAAGTTGTCTTTGCTTCTCCATATCTGCAGGCAAACCTCCTGATAGTAATCTTCAAAATCCTCTTGAGTGTTGGTATAAGCACGGCATATCTTAATGATAATTCCACTATGAGGCTGAATGTACGTTGTATAAAAATCACTGCTCACAATACTTTTTTTATTTGGTTAGTGGCTCAAAAATGAAATTATTACACCCTTGTCATTTTTTTCGAAATTATTATAAATGAAATCAACTTCAAACAATTACTAATTCTGATAATTTGTGATTTTTTTTCAGTACATTTCTCCACCATTTAAGATTATCAAAAATAAATTACATGTATTTAATCATAGCTTTACTAGCTTTTGTAGGCCTCCTCGGTGTCTTAAAACTTTTATCGGATCGAAAAATTAAATTTCATTATCGCAATCTTTCAGCCATTGGATTAGGAATTCTTTTTGGTTGGGGACTCTTTGAATTTTTACCTAAAGAGACCTATCAGGAATTACAATATTATATGAAAACGGTTTCCAATGTATATATCCGTTTTCTGAAATTGATGATTGTACCTATCGTATTTATCAGTATTACATCTACTCTGGTGAATTTGAATAAGGAATCAAATATTGGAGACAGAATAGGAAAGGTGATCACTTATTTTATTGTGTCTATAGCAGGTGCGGCATCTATTGCATTTATGATGGCCAATTTCTTTAATTTTTCATCACTAATTGATGTTACAAAGCTGTCAGAAGAAAGTATTGCTTCAGGTTATGCCAATAGAATTGAGAGTATTGGTGATGCTTCTTTGGGAAAAGTGATTTATGGTTTTACACAGAAAATTCCTACTTCAATTTTTGAAGCCTTTTCTGAGAATAATATTATCGGAACGTTATTGATCGCACTTCTAATAGGGTTAGCCATCAGAAGAATGGAAAAACGTAAGCCCGAAGAGATGGGAAGAATTATTCGCCTATTGGATAGCACAAAGATCATTATCAACTCCATTACAATGACCATCATTAAATTGACGCCCTATGGTGTATTTTCTTTAATGACCATTGCAGTTTCTAAAAACGGACCTACGCTATTTGGTGATTTAGCAATTTTCATTGGTGTATCTTATTTAACTATGGCATTGATTTTTGGTATGCATATGTTGGTACAGTTGTCTGTAGGAAATAATCCTGTGAAGCATTTCCAGAATCTGCTTCCTGCAATTATTACAGGTTTTTCAACACAATCATCAGGAGCGACACTTCCTGTTACAATTAATTCTTTGACTGAACGTAATGGAGTAGATACAGAAACAGCAAATATTTCCGCTTCATTAGGAACAACTATGGGTATGAATGCCTGTGGTGCAATGTGGCCCGTATTTATGATAGTACTTTCAGTAGGTGTAACCAATGCGTTAGGAATTCAACAAATAGATATTTTATCGCCGGGTGTAATTATCACAATGTTTATTTCTGTGATTATTTCTTCCTTTGGAATTGCTGGTTTACCAGGTACTGCATCATTTGCAGCCATTACAGCAATGACCATTATGGGTATTTCACCAGAGGTGATGGGAATGGTACTGACATTTGTATTATCTGTAGACTCATTGATTGATATGGGACGAACAGCCACTAATATTTTTGGGGTTTCTTCTGCTGCAACATTTATCTCTAAGAAGGAGAAGCAAATGGATATGGAAGTTTTTAACCAGGCTTCATAAGTAGTGTGACAAAAGAAATGGAACAATAATTACGTGCACCATGACTGAAGTCATGGGCTTATGGGAAGCTATAACATTTTCCAGCTTTCATTATAAACTTGATATGTCTCAAAGGTTTACAGTTTTTAAATCTATTTAAATACGAATAAGCCAAATATTATAATCGAAAGTTGATCAATGAGTTATCTTCCCAAAAGCCCATAATTTCAATTATGGGTCTACGAAATATTCTTTTTCATTTGTCCTAGTACTTAACTTAAACAATCAAGTTATGCCTTTATACAAAAATATTTTACTGAAATTTTGCTTTTGCCTCTCATTATTAGTCTTTGTAAGCTGTGAATCGATAGGAGAAGAGAGTGCTGATAAGCCTCGTGTGATTATCGTTACAGAGCAGTGGAAAGCGGATTATGTAGTTGTATCTGTAGATCAGGCTTATAAAGCAGATAAGGTGATTTCCTCAAAATCATGGGAGACCACTGCTGATTGGATTTTGGTAGATGAATTGTACAAGGCCGATTTGAAAATCTATCTTACCTCACAAAGTTATAAAGCTGACTACAAAGTGTTTTTTAAGAAGAAGATTTAAAACTGTGATTTCTTTTGTGGTCCTTAACAATTATTATACTACCTTTGCATCAAAGAAACTTCAAGGGTGTTAACTTTGAAGTTCATTCATTCAAGGTATCGAACAAATAATTAGCCATTGGTTAATTTAAAAATATATCGAAGTATTCTGCCTAAGTGCGCATGCACAAAAAAGGAAAGAACGCTTTCCATGGGGTGTCATTAATTTGGCACCTCTTTTTTTTGTCTAATTTTTAATGAAAATACTTCGGTAATGTTCTCTGTTTAAATAATTTACAATTAATGATAAAAAAATAAACATTTAATTTGTTTAAAAAATAATCATTACCTAAATTTGAACTATCAAACGATCACAAAGTGATTGTAAACAGTAAGAGTTTGTAATTTAAACAGAATATATAATGAGAAATTTCATAATTACCATGTTGACAGTGTGTTTGTTGAGCTTCACAAATAATGCAATTTCTGAAACGTCTCCATCAGCACCTTCTACTAAATCCGCTACGAAAGAAATAAACAGTAATAAAAGAATTATTGCTAATAGTTATACCATTAATGTAGGAAGAGGTGCTACATATTTTGGCATATCAAAGCAGTTGTCACAAGTGGCACATGTCGAATGGTCATGGGAATTGGTTGATACTGTAAAAGGTTATCATCAGTTGAAATATAGAGACGAGGTATTGAAGCCCAATCATCGTTTTACAGTGTCACTTTAGGAATGAAGAATGTAGGTGGTTCGTGTTGTTTCTCTAATGCAATAGGCTGTTGAATGCTAGGTAAAATTGTATCATAATCGTAGAAGAGAATAATGGAACAGCCTGTTGTTAGAAATAACGCAAGTATTAGGGCAAATGAAAATGGGTGGTTCGTAAATTCATAATTTCAATTATGGACTTTTAGGAAGATAACTCATCTATCAACTTTTGATTATAATATTTGGTCTATACCATTTTAAAAAGGAAATGAAGATTATAAATTTTTATGTATACCAAGTTTATCATGAAAGTTGAAAAATAGGATAGCTACCCATAAGCCCATGACTTCTAGTCATGGTGTACGGGATTTTAACCTATTTCTCTTGTCATAGTACTCAAATACTTAATTCAATAGATATTATTAATAACCCAAAACCAGCTGTGCACGGACCGCCTCATTCTTCATTCTTAATCCACTCAATAATCTTATCCAATGCTTCTTTACCCTCTTTCATTACAGGGAGGAAAGCCCAAATATGAGGCATTTCCTCCCCATTAATGACTTCAACTTTCATTTCAGATGCTTTCATCTTTTCAACGGTCAATACTTGGTCAGGATAGGTGACATCATGTTCAGCCATTAAAAATAAGGTGGGAGGAAAGCCATTAAAATGACCGTTTAGTGGAGAAATTCTAGGATCATCTAAATTTTCACCAGCACTCATTTTTTTAGCACTTCGTACGCCCACTGTAGAAAGCATAGGATCTTTAGGTTCAATTTTATCAATTTGAGTATTGCTCATTGAAGCGTCCATTACTGGAGATAATAAAATCAACTTAGATGGTAATTTTCCATTCTGGAGTACTAGTCTTTGTGTCAGTGCGGTAGCTAATGTTCCCCCTGCGGAATCACCAATTAGTAATATTTTACTGGAAGGGTGACGTTGTGTGAGTTTTTCATAAACCCTATCTATGTTTTCTGACACTTCCTCAATTTTATGTTCAGGTGCCTTGGGATAATTACACATCTAAGCGTTTACTTTTCCTTTTTTTACGATGGTTTTCAATACTTCCCAATGATGTTCAGCAGGACCTGAAATAAATGCTCCGCCATGAAGGAAAAGCACAATTTTGTCTGGGGCATCAAGCGTTTTTATCTCAGTGATTTTTGAATTTAATATTTGAAAGGAAGTTATATTTTTTTGTTTGTAGAATGTACCCTTAGGGTGGTGAATATCTCCTTTGCGTACTTTCAAGTAGTCAATAGGATCTTTGCTGAAATCTTTCTTTATACCTTTTAGTTGAAGTACAGTTTTGATAATATAATATGTAAGGCTGTGTTTCATTTTTAGGAAGTAGGTTGATATAAAAAACAGTCTTATAACATTGAATAAAGCATTTGAACATTTAAAATTGGGATAAGTTGGAGCATAATTTTTTAGTCTAATCAAGGCAGAATAGAATAACATAGCCATAGCTACGTGATGATATTCTAACGCTGAGTAGACAAAAAAAGAAAATCCAAAACTTCCAATTTTAAATATCCAAATGCTTAAAAGACTGTTAATTAAAAAATTATCACCACATCAATAGCCCACGACCTAAGTCGTGGGCTATTGATGTGGTGATTCAAATATGATTTTTAAGTTTGAATAACACCAACATTAAAACGTTTATCAATAGGATTTTGATTGGCCATCTCAATGCCTTTTGAAATATACTGACGCGTTTCTTCTGGTTGAATTATCTCATCAATCCAAAGTCGAGCGGCAGCATAATAAGGAGATAATTGACTGTCATATTTTGCTTTTATCTCATCAAACATAGCCTTTTCCTCTTCCTTATCAATGGTTTTGCCTTGTGCTTTAAGAGTCGAAACTTTGATTTGTAATAAGGTTGTAGCGGCAGATTTGCCACTCATCACTGCCAGCTGAGATGTTGGCCATGCTAACATTAATCGAGGATCATATGCTTTACCGCACATCGCATAATTACCCGCACCGTAAGAATTGCCAATGACTAAAGTGAATTTAGGAACAACACTATTCGCCATGGCATTGACCATTTTTGCACCATCTTTAATAATACCATTATGTTCAGAGCGACTCCCTACCATAAAACCTGTAACATCATGAATAAAAAACAGTGGTATTTTTTTCTGATTGCAGTTCATGATAAAGCGTGCGGCTTTATCTGCAGAATCAGAGTAGATCACACCGCCCATTTGCATTTCACCCTGTTTTGATTTTACAATTGTACGCTGATTGGCTACAATTCCCACAGACCATCCGTCAATTCTGGCATAACCGCAAAGGATACTTTGACCATAACCTTCTTTGTATTGCTCGAAATCAGAATCATCCACAATTCTTTCAATTACCTCAAGCATATCATAAGGTTTGGTGCGGTCTTCAGGGAAAACATCATAAATGCTATCCATTGACTTATGAGGGGCCTTTGAAGTGGCTTTATTAAAGCCAGCTTCATTAGAGTTACCCATTTTATCTACTAGGTTTCTTATTTTATTAAGGCAAGCCTCATCATTCTCACATTTATAATCGGTCACACCCGAAATTTCACAATGTGTACTGGCACCGCCAAGCGTTTCATTATCTACGGATTCACCTATAGCAGATTTCACCAAATAAGAACCTGCAAGGAAAACACTGCCCGTTCCGTCAACAATCAACGATTCATCTGACATAATAGGAAGATAAGCCCCACCGGCCACACAGCTTCCCATAATGGCGGCAATCTGTGGTATACCTTCCGCAGACATTACAGCATTGTTTCTAAAAATTCTACCGAAATGTTCTTTATCAGGGAAAATCTCATCTTGCATAGGCAAGTAAACACCAGCACTGTCGACGAGATATACTATTGGTATTTTATTTTCAATGGCAATTTCCTGTGCTCGAAGATTCTTTTTACCTGTAATAGGAAACCAAGCACCTGCTTTTACAGTAGCATCATTTGCTACAATCACGCAGTTTTTACCTGATACTTTTCCGACTTTTACGACTACACCTCCAGAAGGGCAACCTCCATGTTCTTTGTACATGTCTTCACCGGCAAAAGCACCAATTTCAATTGCCTCATTTTCATCATCAAGCAGAAAGCTAATTCTCTCCCTTGCAGTCATTTTGCCTTTGCCTTTATGCTTGGCAATTTTCTTCTCTCCACCACCGAGAAAAACCCGTTCTCTGTTGTCAAGTAACTGTTGGGTGAGTGATTTAAGTGAAGTTTGAGAGGCAGATTTTTGGTTAGTTGAATAATTCATGATTATATGTGTTGTGTTATTATGTTTTAAGCACTAACTGAGAATTATATTAGTACTTATAATTAAGTTAAGAATTAAAAATCAAAAGTGAACAACAGAATACATTTTTTCTTTTTTTATTAGGTGCGAGGATATATGAAAACGGATGTTTCGTAGACCCATAATTGAAATTATGGGCTTATGGGAAGATAACTCATCGCTCAACTTTTGGTTATAATAACTGTATTTAAATGAGCTAAAAAACTATAAACCTTTGAGACATAACTAGTTTAAAATGAAAGTTGAAAAATGTTGTAGCTTCCCATAAGCCCATGACTTCTAGTCATGGTGCACGATATTTTATTCTTATCAGGTATTTAGGACAAAAGAAATGGGATTTTTTAATGAAGAATGAAGGAAAATGTGGTTCGTGTTGTGGTTCAGTGGACGTTGCAATGCAACATCCCTACGAAAAACTACATCACGTAGCACAACACGAACCATATTTCTTAACTCTTCATTCTAAACTCTTAACTAAAATCCCCCTCCCTATAACAAATCAGAAAATGTTAATTCTTTTAGAAAGGTGATTTTTCATTATTCAATGTTAATTATTCATTTAAAAAAAGCTATATCTTTACGCCACTAAACCGAAACATCAAACATTAGTTAGATTTCAGAATGAAATACATCAAATTTATTTGGGCACTTTCCCTTTTCATTTTCCTAGGATATTCTTTGTTGGCATATATCTATTTTCCTGACAGCGGAGTGATGGTAATGGGTGCTACAGAGAACGAAAGTGCAATGGTGATGTCTAAAAGCGACTTTTTCTATAGTTCAATGGGAATTTTGCTTTTTATAAATGTTGCCTTAGCAGGGTTGGGTGCTAGTGTTTTACATTTACCACAACAACTGATTTTGGTGCCTAATAAGGCAAAATGGCTACAATCAAAAGAAACACAACAACAACTTTTGGAGTCTATAAAAGGCTGGACAAAAGGATTAGCAACTTTAATTAACGGATTGTTGTTGACGACGTTGGGTGTGATTTATAGAACTCAAGGGCATGACATTGAAGCTCCAAAAGTAGAGTATTCACCAATGGTATTTTCAATTCTTATTGGCGTATGGTTTTTGGCGTATTTCTTTATCATGAAAGCTCCCAAAAACACAGACGATTAGGCGTAAAGCCGATTGAATAAGATACAAAAGATCCCTATTTGTTTTTCTAAAGATGAAGAGCAGATAGGGATTTTTTTTCAGTATTTAATAAGTAAATAATCCTTATATTCGAGAATATTACTTTTTTAATATTTTACGGCTGGAATGATAAATCTTCAATGATAGAATAAACGACTGAGACAGTGAATTTCAATGCTGTTTACCTTATTTCGGCTTATAAAAAACAAACTTTTGAAAATGAATTTCGACAAATTTCAACCCAATTTATATTGGGATCACTTGAAGCAATTGCAAGGTTTTCCTCAAAATTTTATAGCTCCTATTTTTTTGATAGGCAAATTGACACAAGACAATACTATTGTAGAGGAAATAAAAGAAATTCTTAAAAATAATTTTAGTGTACAAACACTCAAAGCGTTTAATAGTAGGAGTAAAATACCTGTTACAGGGGAACGTAATGATATTGAGAAGACGGTTTCAGCTTTACTTTCTTTTGGTAAAATTGATCCACATTTACCATTAGGTGAAATATTTAATCTTTTAGAATTTGATAATTTATATTTTTCCAACTCCTCCACACTTAAAAAATTAGCGAATAATATACAGTGTCTAAAACAGTTTAATGGAGTTAAAAAATTCTGTATATATAAAGATACTTTCTCTTGCATTCCAGAGGAATTAGGTGAGTTGATTTCCCTCGAAGAATTGCAGATTTTAGGTGATTATGATAGCTTACCTTCAAGTTTAGGCAAGTTGGTGCATCTTAAGAAATTAGAATTAAGCATGCCAAAATTGAAAGAATTACCTCAGTCTATCTCAGATTTAGAATCGCTCAATGTACTCATGGTTAATTCCAACGTTTTGGAAGAAATTCCTGAGGGTATCAAAAATATACCTTACTTGGAAACTCTAGAATTGGGGGCCGATATGTGGACTAGGGGATTGAATGAGAACTTGGGTATTGAACCATGGTTTTCTGAATTATTGGTATTAAAAAAATTGGAGCTGAACAAAGTTGTGATTGATGAAATAACTGAACATTCTTTACCACCGAACTTAGAAGTATTGAGACTTTCTTCGATAAAAAACCTCTCTCAATTACCGGAAAGTATTGGGTCTTTAAAACATTTAAAAGAGTTAGAATTAGTAAGATGTACTAACTTAAAAGAACTGCCAGATAGTATTGGTGAACTAAAAAGTCTTGTGCAATTGGATATCAGTGGTATACCTCAACTTATCACATTGCCAGAAACGATGGGTAAACTAAGTAATCTTGAGGAATTCAATTTAGGTGGTTGTGATAACTTTACACATCTTCCTGAGAGTATGGTATCTCTTTCCTTAAAAATGTTACGCCTAAAAAGACTTCCTGCACTCAAGGAAATTGATGGCACTATTACATTTTCACCTTTAATGGAAATATTATACATAGAAGATGGTCATATCACTATAACTCCACCGGATAAAAAGGTTTTTCATGGTACTTCTTTGACTATTTCGAACAATGCGTACTACACCCACTTAATCAAGAATACAGATTGTTTTCCAAGTTTAGAGCATTTAGTACTTAAGAATATAAACTGCAATACACCTGGAATAGAAAATCTTAAAAACCTGAGGTCGTTAAGTATTGAAAAAGTGACAGGACTAGAATCATTTTTGAGTACTATTTCACTTTGTGAGGATTTAAAAGAAATAAAAATCAAATCATGCAGTGGCACAGTAAATACGGATCTTTTCCCTAAGCAGCTTCATCTGCTTGAAATAGACAATGTGGATTTAGTAGAGATAGGTGATGAAGTTATTCAGCTGAACTCTTTTGTGTGTTCAAGATCTGATATCCTCAATTTCGATAAAATAGACAGGCTTCAAACTAAAAAAATAGCATTTCATATACTCTCTAAGAATACAGTTGATAATGAGGGTTATATACAATCCTTTCCTGAAAGTTTAAGGAATATCAAAGAGCTCACGAGCTTTAAGTTTAGAGGGAGTGTTCACACTGTAAACCATATAGATGCACTTCAAAATCTAACAGAGTTACACTTAGAAGGACATGGTTTGTTTATTTATGATGGAGATTTAACATATCCAATTAGAGAAATTGTCCCCTTCCAATTACCGAATTTGAAGTCTCTTTCTCTTCTTAATTTTATGGGTGATAATTTAGAAGAGATTCTTAAAGGGCTTCCAAATTTAGAGGAACTTAAGCTTAGATCACTGACAGAAAAAGTCTTTCCAAAAGGGAACTATCCTTCACTTAAGACTTTGGATATACATGAATGTGATTTTGAAACAATTCATGCTGTAGAAGCTCCTAATATAAAGACACTAAAAGTGGCACATTGTGATTGTTTCAATAATTCTTCCTTTGATCAAATTAGCCAATGGAGCACTTTAGAAAATTTATCACTTCGTTTCCTTAAATGTATCACAACTCTGCCAGAAAGTTTAGCAAATTTACCTCTTAAAAGTCTTTCAATCGCTTATTTAAATATTGGGGAAGTACCTGATTTTATTGGTGACTACAAAGATTTAGTACTTTTATCAATTGAGAGTATGAATATAGAAACCCTCCCGAATGATATAGCTCAACTTCCAAAATTGGAATATTTAAGCCTATCTGGAACAAAATTAGAGACTTTATCTGATGAGTTTAGAAGCCTAAAATTGAAGGAATTGAAAATGTATAGGAGTAAATTCTCAGGTAATAATATGAAGGAAAAGATTTATGCTAAACTTTTGTCACCTAACTACACTAAAATTATGGATTTACAATTCAGTATAGAATAAATCTACTTGTCAAAGTATTTTTTAGATGGACGTCCTTTGTTTTTAGAGGACGTCTATTTTTTTGCCTCAGTTTTAAGATTAATTCTTTTAATAATAGATGATCCTAAAACAATATCTTATTTCTTTAGTTAACACCTTATGAAATTGCTACTAAATGACGAAGAAATTGACCGTGTAATCGAAATGGCATGGGAAGACAGAACACCATTTGAAGCCATAACAGTACAGTTCGGACTATCAGAAGCAGAGGTGGTAAAGCTGATGCGTAATGAAATGAAAAGGCAAAGTTTTAAAAGATGGAGAAAAAGAGTACACTCAAAAGACAGCAGTAAACACCTCAAGAAACGGTCAAGCGAGATAAGCAGATTTAAATGTAGCAGACAGAGATTAATAACCAACAACAATATCAGCAAAAAAACTTATTGATTATGAATGAAAAGCAAAGAATTAACATCGTTTGGTTGAAAAGAGACCTTAGAACACAAGATCATCTTCCACTACATTTTGCAGAACAAAGTGATTTACCTTACCTCATTCTCTACATCTTCGAAACAAGAATTCTGATGTATAATGATACCTCTTCCAGGCACTTGCAATTTGCTTTTCACTCTATTGTTGATATGAATAATCACTTGTCGGCTTACAATAAAAAAGTGAGTATGACCTACGGTGATGCTGTAGATATATTTGATTATCTGATCAATATATTTGATGTAGATACTGTATTTAGCTATCAGGAAAGTGGCATACAGCTGACCTATGACAGAGACAAAGCAATTAAAGCACTCTTTCAAGGGAATAATATCAAATGGAACGAATTTCAAAGAGATGGTATTAAAAGGGGTATCATCAATAGAGATAACTGGGACAAAGATTGGTACGTGACCATGAAACAGCCCGTAGTAGAAAATAAATATTCAATACGGGAAGAAGTGGAGTATGCTAATTTATATCCCTTACCGGCTTCGTTTAGAAATGTCATCAAAAACTACAGTGAACAATTCCAACCTGCTGGAGAGACGTTTGCTTGGAAATACTTGAATTCATTCACCAATGAAAGAGGTAAGTACTATAGCAAATTTATTTCGAAACCGTTGGAAAGTAGAAAAAGTTGTGGGAGACTTTCGCCTTATCTAGCATGGGGCAATATTTCGATAAAACAAGCCTATCAGCATATAAAAGATCACCCTAACAGAGCTGAATATAAGCGTTCTTTTAATGGAATATTGATCCGTTTGAAGTGGCACTGTCATTTTATACAGAAGTTTGAAGTCCAATGCTCTTACGAGCAGGAGTGTTTAAACAGGGCATTTGAAAATTTGGATCACCAAAACAATAAGCAGTTTTTGGAAGCGTGGAAAACAGGTAAAACAGGCTATCCTATGGTTGATGCATGTATGCGCTGTTTGCATGCTACAGGGTGGATTAATTTTAGAATGAGAGCCATGCTGGTGAGTTTCTTATGTCATCATTTGGATCAAGATTGGAGAAATGGAGTATATCACCTCGCAAAATTGTTCCTGGATTATGAGCCTGGTATACATTTTACACAGTTTCAGATGCAGGCCGGAACTACCGGTATTAATACCATCAGAATTTACAACCCTGTCAAGCAATCTCAAGATCATGACCCTGAAGGTGTTTTTATAAAACAATGGGTGCCTGAACTGAAAGAAATTCCCACACGTTTTATTCATGAACCTTGGCAAATGACTTCTTTGGATAAGGCGTTTATTGGCATTAAAAACTTTAAGTATCCTGATCCAATTGTTGACTTGAAAGTGAGTGGGAAGAAAGCCCGTACTAAAATTTATTCTTTCAAGAAAACACCGGAAGTCAGACAGGAAAAAGAAAATATATTAATACTCCATACCCGGAATATAAAATCAAAAACGGTTTAATTAAATTAGATGATTGCACTTGTCTTTCCTCATCAATTATTTGAAAATTCTCCTTTATTCAATACAGATTGTAATACTTATGTATTGGTAGAGGAGTATTTGTTTTTCTATCAATATAAGTTTCACAAACAAAAACTGTTATTTCATAGGACTTCTATGATGCAATATGCCTCCTTTCTTGAAGAAAAAGGATATGAAGTGGTGTATAGGAAGGCGGAAAATGCGGAGGTATCAGATATACATTATGTGATCAAAGAATTAGGGAAAAAGAACCCTCAAGAAATAGTATATATAGATCCTGTAGATGATTGGCTGAGCCGTAGATTGATCGCTTCATCTGAGAAAGCCAAACTAAAGTTGAGACAACTTAAAACACCTATGTTTTTAAATGATGCTGAGGAAAATTCAAATTATTTTAAAGCAAAGGCGAAGAAATTTTATCACGCTAATTTTTATAAAAAACAAAGAATAGCTCATCGTATATTGATCACAGAGGATAAAAAACCTGTGGGAGGGAAGTGGTCGTTTGATGAAGAGAATAGGAAAAAATATCCAGCGAAAAAGATTCCTCCTTTTACAGCTTTCTGTAAGAAAGACGGCTATGCAACGGAAGCAATGGAGTATGTAGAGGAAAATTTCTCAGGCAATTATGGCATAATGAATAGTAATTTTCTATACCCAACTAATTTTGTCTCAGCAAAGCAGTGGCTAGAATCGTTTTTAATGGAAAGATTTTTAGAGTTTGGTACTTATGAGGACGCAATTGTAAGCCATCAAAGTGTATTGTATCACAGCTTACTATCACCTTTACTCAATGCCGGCTTACTGACTCCTGATTATGTAATAGAAAGGATTAAGGAATTTACTTTTGCAAATAATATTCCTCTTAATTCAGCAGAGGGATTGATTCGTCAGATCATCGGCTGGAGAGAGTTTATTAGAGGTGTTTATGAAGCGAAGGGAAGAGAAGAAAGAACCTCTAATTATTTTAGATTTGATAAAGAAATCCCACCTTCATTTTATGATGGAACAACAGGTATAAGGCCAGTGGACATCACGATTAAGAAAGTGTTGAGCACAGGTTATTGTCATCATATAGAGAGACTTATGGTGCTCGGTAATTTTATGTTGCTTTGTGAATTCAATCCCAACAGTGTTTACCGCTGGTTTATGGAACTGTTTATAGACGCTTATGACTGGGTGATGGTCACGAATGTATATGGCATGAGTCAGTTTGCAGACAGAGGGTTAATGTCCACCAAACCGTATATCAGTAGTAGTAATTACCTTATGAAAATGAGTGATTATCAAAAAGGAGACTGGCAGTTGGTTTGGGATGGATTATTTTGGCGTTTTATGGACAAGCAACGAGATAAAATCGGCAATAACCCTCGTATCAATATGCTTTTAAGAAATTTCGATAATATGAATACAGAAAAAAAAGAATTACTTTTAGAGAAAGCAGAAGACTTCTTGAATAAACTAAATGTAGTCATATAATTAATACACAATTTTAATTGTTGGACTACTTAATAACAAACCAAAATTATGCTCTCATTATTTGATCAAACCGCTGATAAAGCTCAAAATTTGTTGCCTTACGAAGGGGAGGTGTATTATTATGGAAAAGTGCTTCCTTATAATGAAGCTACATCATTTTACAACCTTTTGAATGATACCATAGATTGGCAGTCTGATTTAATCAAAATGTTTGGCAAAGAGATTTTAACCAAACGCAAAATGGCCTGGTACGGCCTGCAACCTTACGAATACACTTATTCAAAAGTCAAGAAAATAGCACACCTTTTTAATGATTCACTAACTCAATTACTGAAAATTGTAGAAGCAAAATCGGGGGAAACTTATAATTCCTGCTTGCTCAACCTTTATCATAATGGAAGTGAAGGAATGGGGTACCATAGCGACAATGAAAAGGAAATGAAAGAGTTTGGTGCTATAGCCTCTTTATCGCTAGGGGCAGAGCGTAAGTTTTCATTCAAACATAGAGAAACAAAAGAAAAGGTAAACCTCCTGCTTGAACACGGTTCACTTTTAGTCATGAAAGGAGAGACGCAGAAACATTGGGTACATTCCCTTCCTGTTAGTAAAAGGATTGTAAAGCCAAGAATCAATTTGACGTTTAGAACGGTAGTGTATTGAATGAAGAATTAAGAGTTAAGAATGAATAATGATGGTTCTTGTTGTGGCTCTTGAAGTGGTTTGTAGTGTGAATTTTTTAAAGATTTGAGAAAATCGTCTCTAGACAAATTTCAATTACCATCACAAATAGAACTTACGAACCACACCACGAACCATTACTCTTAACTCTTAACCAAAAAAAATCTTCATTCTTAACTCAAAAAACCTATTAAACCAAAAAAGCAGAGCACCCATACGGATACTCTGCTTTATTAATTCAATTGATTTATATTATTCTGCTGGAGCCACTTCGTACTCGTACAGTTTAAAGTTATCAAATTCAATTTCTGTTTGTCCACCAGCACCACTAGACACTTGTATGTTAATCTTGGCACTATCCCAATCAGCAGGAGGTTGCTTGTCTGTCAAGATTTGAACTTTTTGCCAAACACCTTCACTATCAGCTTTTAATTGGTCAGTACAGCAAACGCCCAACCATTGTTTATAGTTATCTGCCCAACCATCACTAGGCATTACTCTCCAAGTCATTTGAAGACCGTTTCCACCAGGATTGTTTTTCACTTTCACCCAGAATTCTAAAGCGTATGTTTTATCCTTGCTTAGAGAGAAGAATCCATCATTCATGCTAATTTGAGCATTTGAACCTTCATCCATTACAATGTTTAAAGCATTTGTACCAGATTGAGCTCCAGATGAAACAACAGTTAAATTAACTCCTCCTTTGATAAGGTTTAGATCATCAAAAGGAGAATAATTACCATCCTCAAAATCAGGATTGATATTCAGCAAGTTTTTCGCATAAACAATGACGTTTTCATCAGTGAATGTCTCCAATTTAACAAAATCAGAAGACTGAACACTACCCGCTGAAGCATCATAAGAAACAACTGCAGTCTGTGAATTGTAAATGTCATTTTCCATTACAACTTCAACAATACTTGCATCATTTTTATTCAATTGTACTGTTTTAATTGAACCTGCTACGCCATTTACTTTCACAGTGAAAGCAGAAATATCATTAGCATCAATAACATCCATATCTCTAGAGAACTGTAATTGTATAAAACCAGGGTTCGAACTTTCACTAACACCAGTAAGCTCTACAGGAAGAGTAGAAGGAATAACTTCAATGAAATCCCACACTACTAAACTATCTGGACGACCATAAGGCTCTTTTCTCGAAGAAACTAATCCAACAGTATAAGTACCTAGTTTTTTGAATTGAACCTCAACAGTTTTTGTTTCTAAAATTTCTGACTGACCATCAATCAACCATTGGTAAGTATCAGGACTACCTGACGATGTATCTGTCATTGTAACGATAGAACCCGCTTCAACAACATATTTTCCATCAGCTTCTGTATAGTTACCAGCAATGTTAGTTACAGCAAAATCTGTAGTTATGGTATCAAGTACTGAAACCATAAATGTAGAATCTTGCATGTAAGACCCTGTAGAATCTTGGAATTGCCATTGGATGGATAAAGGAATTTCACCTACTTCCATAAATTTCACAAAAGCAGTTTCTTCTGTCAATACAGAATCCTCATTATTTAAGAAGTAAGAAGGGAAGGGAACGGTCCATTTTCTATCTACAAAACCTTTAGAACCATCAGCAATTGAAATCTGCTGATTCACTTCTACTGTAATTTTGCCTGCATAAGGAGAAAAGATGGCAATATCCTGGAAGTCACCATAAGGTACAACCTCATCTTTTTGGCAGGATGTGAGAGCTATTACTAAAGCAATCACTCCAAGTGATATATTTTTTAGAATTTTCATGTTCTAATTTTTTTTAAATTATTGGCTAATGTTAGGATTAGTAAGTGCTTCGTCTACAGGAATAGGGAAGTAATCATGTACTAGAGGAGTATATGTAGCAGCTCCTTCACCATATTCTTGTAATTTTGGAAGATCAACATCATCAACAGTAGCATATCTTAAATTCTTATCTTGTAAGATAAATTCTAACTTAGATAAACGTTCGTACTGCTCTTTTACTTTACCCCAACGTCTTAAATCTACCCAACGCGTGTCATGACCTTCAAACATTAATTCTTTTGGTCTCTCATCCCACATAATATGCTCCATCAATGACTTTGCAGTGTAGTTTACTGGGTCAATTTGAGTTACACCAGATCTCGCTCTGATTAAGTTTACAAGGTTAGTAGCTTCGTTTACTGCACCGTCACCGCTTAACTCTAAGATACACTCAGCATATAGTAAGTAGATATCAGCCAAACGAATGATTCTTTCATTGATACCTGAGCTATATACATCACCTAAACCATCATTTTCAAACTGGTGATTTTGGAACTTTCTTAAGTAGGATGCTTCACTGTTATTGAATCCCATGTCCTCTACATCTTTAGTGTAAAAAGTAGTACCGTCATCTGCTACTGCAATTGAAGCTTCACATCTTAAAGAATAAACTCGACCATTATTTCTTGAATCGTTAGGATCCATAGGGTCTTCCTTCAATTGCATTGTCATCCAATATGATGGCATTACAACTCTCCATCCACCTGCTTCACCTGGAGCTAAAGTTCTTGCTCTTGTAGTTCCTTCAGATCCAGTAGGACCATCTGGTGAGCCTGCAGCACCTGAACCAGGTTTTTGAGTTGCAGAGAAAGCTACTTCAAAGATAGATTCTGAGTTAAATTCGTGTTCTGCATCAAAGTTCCAAGAGATTTCAGGAGTCAATTGATACAAATCAGATCTGTCGATTAGCTTCTTGTATTCCGTCTTTGCTAATTCATAGTTGTGCTCATTGATATAAACATGTCCTAAGAAGCCAGTAGCAGCCCCCCAAGTTGCACGACCCACGTATTTTTCTTCCCATGTTTCAGGAAGATTCGCTTGAGCGTGTTGTAAGTCTTCTAATAAGAATGCTAAAACATCCGCTTTGTCAGATAGTGGCTTTGCAAAATCCTCTTTCGAAGCAGGAACTGTTTTATGTAAGATTACATTGCCATGGTTGTAAGTAGAATATAACCAGTAATAACATAAACCACGTACAAAACGAGCTTCAGCAATAAATAATGCTTTCTCATCCTCATTCATCTCAATACCAGGTACTTTTTCAATTACTTGGTTGGCACGAAGGATAGCTGTGTATAAATCAGCCCACTTTTCTTTTACTACGTTAGTGTTATCGTTGAAAGATAACTTCTGTAAAGACTGTGCACCTGCATTCCAGTTGTTTGGTCTACCTGTATCAGATCTTACCGGCGTATTCACTGCAGAAGTACCACCTGTAACGCCATGTCCTTGTAGACCACTATATGTAGCCATTAGTCCTTTAAACGCATCCTCTCTTGTTTGCCAGAAAGAAGCCTCAGTAATTGTATTTGTATTTTCAACATCGAAATAGTCTGAGCAGCTTGATAGTGCAGCTGATAAGGCAAGTCCGACAAATATTTTAGATATAAATTTCATGATTGTAAGTAAGTTTAGAATTCAAGAGAAAGACCACCTCTGTACACTGCTGAAATTGGATAGTTACCTCTATCAACACCTCTTAAGAAGATACTTTGTGAACCAACTTCTGGATCAAAACCAGTATAATCAGTGAATGTGAATGGATTCTGAGCACTAACATAAAATCTTAAGTTGTTCATCTTCAATTTGCTGATAACAGCTTTTGGTATTGTATATCCTAATGCGATGTTTTGAACTCTTAAGTAACTAGCATCTTCTAAGAAGTAATCTGAGAAAGTACGAGTGTTGAAGTGTTCGATCTCATCTCTCGGCATTGGGATATTTGAAGTCGGGTTGGCTGGCGACCATGCATTTACAAGTTCTGCATTTCTCTTCGTCAAGTATGAATAAGCTCTTGAACCGTTGAATACTTTTGCACCTACTGAAGCGAATAGCTGAACACTTAAGTCAAAACCTTTGTAAGCAACATTCATATTAAGACCTGCTTCCCATTCTGGAGTACCTGAACCCATGTACTGACGATCTTCTTGGTCAATTAGACCATCACCATTAGTATCGATATATTTCAAGTCACCCATTTGAGCTGAAGGAATCATTTTTTGGTAAGCTGCTAAGTCCTCAGCAGTTTGGATTGTACCATCTGTAGGAATCAAGAAGAATGAACCTGCAGTATAACCTGGCTTTAAGAATGTAGTGGGCTCACTATCTCTAATCAGCATTGGTTTACCACCTGAGATTGATTCAACTGAAGGTGCAAGCGAAATTACTTTATTTACGTTTCTTGTAAATGTACCGTTCACTGAGAACTTCACATCACCGAAGTGGTTATTATAACCTAATGCAATCTCAAGGCCTTGGTTTGAAAGGTTACCAACATTTTGCCAAACTCTGTCATAGTTATTTGAAGATGTCGCACCAGTTGATGGAGGAATCTGTACTGCTAATAACATGTCGCGTTTGTCGTTTTGGTACATATCAACTGATAAAGTAATACGTCCTTCCATGAATTCAGTATCTATACCAATGTTTTGTGAGATGTTAGTTTCCCAACGGATCGCTTTATCTACGAATGTTGGAGCAATAGAACCGAAATATAAGTAATCACTACCTTCTCTACCTAAAATATAATCCACTTGAGGAGTTACGATTGATTGGTAAGGAAGGTCAGCCATTAAGTTATTCAAACCTTGACCTGCCTTATCACTACCTGTTTCACCGTAACCATATCTAATTTTGAAGTTAGAAACGTACTTCTTGATTGGTTGCCAGAATTTTTCCTCTGAAATATTCCAACCTGCAGAAACTGAAGGGAAAGTACCCCATCTATTGTCCTCGTGGAATCTTGATGAACCATCACGTCTGATCGAAGCACTGAATAAATAACGGTTGTCGTAAGCATATTGAACACGACCAAGAATACCGATATTTTTATTTTCAGAATATCTTTCGTCTGCTGCAACTATTTCGTTGGCAGCGCCAATTGATTGTGTATCATTGCTAGGGAAGTCTCTAGCAAATATATAATGTCTATTTCCTTGAGATGATTCAAAAGTAACACCACCTACAAAACCTACTTTATGTTTTCCAAACTTTCTGTTGTAAGTCGTAGTGTATTCTTGGATTGTACGAACGTATTTGTAATCTGTATATTTAAGTTGTGCATATGGATTTGATGCATTTGGTAATGGTAATCCATCTTCATCATAAACATTATATGAAGGTTCGAAAAGCTTCTGGTTGTTGTTTGAAACTGATCCGCCAATGTTTGCGTTTAACTTAAATCCTTTGAATAATTCATAATTTAAACGAGCATTACCATTGTAACCACTGATTGCTTCTTGGTTCACTTGGTTTAATTTACCAACGAAACGACCCATGTTTTCAGGGTTAGCACCTGGTACTACTACATCTGTATCACCTGGCTGGATTCCTGGTAAGAAAGGAGACTGCTTGATTGCATCATATTGTAAAGCCCAAGGTTCTTTATTAGCCATACTGTTGTTAAGTCCCATGTTCACTTGGAACTGTAACTTACCTTTCTTGTAAGTTGTATTTGCTCTCACTGTTTGACGAGCATAATCTGATCCGATAAGAACACCTTGCTGATCAAAAATAGTACCTGTAATGTTGTACGTTAAGTTATCAGAACCACCAGAGATTCTTAAACTGTGGTTTTGCATTGGCGCCATATCATTTTGAAGCTCATTCATCCAGTTTGTATCATAGTACAAACCGTTTTTGTTTTGTTCCAATGGATTAAACTTACCTGACTCTTTTAATAAGTTAGTAAGTTTGTTGATGTAAAGATGATCATTTGTGTTGGCCAAGTTAACACCTGAAGTAATTTTTTGAACACCGTAGTATCCATCATAATTCACCTTCATTTGTCCTGCTTTACCTCTTTTTGTTGTAATCAAAATTACACCTGCTGAAGCTCTTGAACCATAGATCGCTGCAGAAGCACCATCTTTTAGTACTTCTAATGACTCAATTTCCTGGGGAGAAATATTGGGGTTAGAAGTATACGTTACACCATCCACAACATAAAGTGGTTCTGAACCACCATCTTGGAACGAGGTTACACCACGAATCGTGATCGTTGAATTAGCACCGGGAGAACCACCTGCTGATCTAACACTCACACCAGCCATTTGACCTTGAAGTGCTGTACCAATATCTGAAGTAGCTAAACGGTCTAAATCTTCTGATTTCACTTGAGCAATTGAACCAGTTACTTCACGTTTAGACTGTTCACCGTATCCAATTACAACTACTTCTTCCAATGCTTCAGTATCATAAAGCATCACGATATCAAATGTAGTTCTATCACCAACATTTAGTAATTGAGTAGTGTACCCAATGGACGTAATTTCAAGAACACTCTCTTTACTAGGTACTTTCAGTTCAAACTTACCGTTAAAATCAGTAACTGTACCAATAGTAGTACCTTTTACCATAACATAGGCTCCAATCAGTGGAGCTTTCTCTTCATCATTCACAGAACCTCTAATAATAAGGTCTTGTGCAAATAGTTGAATAGAAGAGAACAATACTAGCAGAATTGCTCCGCTTACGTATTTGAATAGATTTGCTTTTGTAAAATAACAACTCATAATCTCTACATACTAAGATTTTAAAAATTCAATTCATTTATCATTGACGATTCAAAACTAAACTGTTAATTTTCCATAAGTGTTAAAAAAACCATTGTAAAATCGGGGGGAAAAAATATTGTAAACCTACTGTATATGTGTTTAGAGCAGGATTTCAAAAATACACCCCCTATAGGTTGAAAAGTTTTGACTTTTGAGAATTTGAATGAATAAGTGAATGGAATAATACGGACAAAAGAGAAAAAAATATTTAAATATTTTTGTGAAAATTAACTTAAAAACCCCTGATAAGCAGGAGGGAAATTTTTTAAGTGAAGAGTGAAGCGTTAAGAATGAAGAAAATGGTTCGTGTTGTGGTTCATAAAGTAAATTTTATGACAGCTCTTATGGTGGTCAGATTTACATTTCAATAAAACGTCCCCACAATGGTATTCATCATAAAGGATATTCTACCAATAATTGTGTGTAGGGACGTTGCATTGTAACTTCCACCGAACCACCATAAAAACCACTTTGCGGTCCACAACAAGAACCATTATCTTAACTGTTAACTCTTCATTCTTAACTCTCAACTCATACAATATCTTCTAAAATATCAGAAGTTTCTGTTTCCGAAGAGTTTTCCTTTAAATAAGCAGAAGGAGGAATACCAAATTCTTTTTTAAAGCAGTTTCTGAAATACTTCAAGTCATTAAAGCCAACCTCATAGGTCACATCACTGACACTATAACGACCTAGTTTTAACATTTGAGCAGCACGTTTTAAACGAATATTTCTAATGAACCCTTTCGCAGTTTGACCTGTCAGTGCTTTTAACTTTTGATTCAGACGGATAGGAGTGGCCCCATACTCAGAGGCGAGCATATCTACGGTAAATTCAGAATCAGAAATATTTTCCTCTACGATATTGACTAATTTCTTTAAGAATTTCTCATCAATAGAAGTGTAAGTGATTTCACTTGGCTTCACATCTACTTTTGTTCTGAATTTCTTCTGCTGATTCTTACGATTTTCAATCAGAGAGTGCATTCTAGCCAGTAAAACATCAGAATTGAACGGCTTCGTGACATAAGCATCTACTCCATATTCATAGCCTTTGAGCTTACTTTTCTCAGAATTTTTAGCAGTGAGTAGAATAATAGGAAGGTGACAAAGTTGATCATCATCACGTATGCTCTTTGCAAGTTCATAACCGTCCATCACAGGCATCATAATATCAGAAACCACAAGGTTTGGCATCACTTCCTTTGCAATTTGCAATCCTTTTTGACCATCTTCCGCAAGGTAAACTTCATAGTTTTCTTCCAATATACCCTTCAATAACTCACGAATAGAGTAATTATCATCCACCACAAGCACTTTAGCTTTAGAAGAAACTTCTAACTCATCTTCTTCCTGCTGTTGCTGTTCTAATAATAGCGTTTCATTTTCAATAGGTTCAATTGTCACCTCATCAAATTCTTCTCCCGCATAATCTTCTTTATGTAATGGGAACTCCATGTAGAAGGTAGTGCCTTTATTCAATTCACTTTCCACCTCAATAGTACCATGATGCAGATCTACCAAACTTTTTGTGAAAGCTAAACCAATGCCTGTACCTCTATTTTTTGCTTTTTTCAAGTTACTTACTTGATAAAAACGATTGAAAAGGTAGTCCAATTTTTCCTCCGAAATACCAATACCAGTATCTTGAAGTTTAATTTTAACCTTGTTCTCATCTTGTGTAAGCGAAAGGTTGATTTCGCCATCATAAGTAAACTTAAACGCATTGGAGAGCAAGTTATACAAGATTTTCTCCAGTTTATCCGTGTCCATATAGCCATGAATATTGTTGGAAGTGACCTCGTAAGTAAAGCTAATATTTTGATGTTCAGCAAACTCTTTGAAAGAATGATGTACCTGATCCAAGAATGTAGACCAATTACCTTTCGATAACTGTAATTTCATTTGTCCTTGTTCTACTTTTCTGAAATCTAGCAGTTGATTGACCAAACGCATTAAATGCTGTACATTTTTGAAAATCATCTGATAGCTTTTCTCTCTATCACTAGAAGAAAGCTGACCGCCTTTCTTAATGAGTTGTTCGATAGGTGTATGAATCAAAGTCAGTGGCGTACGTAATTCATGAGAAATATTAGTAAAGAACTGTAACTTCAATTGACTCAAATCTTCTAATTTCTCACGCTCAAACTTCTCCATTTCCAATTGACTTTTCTTCCTTGCCGTGATGATTGTATATCTTGAGAAGAAGAAAATAATAGCAATAAATAATGAAAGGTAGATTATTTTCGCCCACCAGCTTAACCAAAGTGGAGGTAAAACTTTAATCTTCAGTTTGATAGGGTTGGGGTTCCAAATGTTGTCTCCATTAGATGCCTTCACATACAAAGTATAATCGCCAGGGGAGAGGTTAGTATATTTTGCCTCTCTCTGTTCCACGTCCGCAATCACCCAATCTTTATCAAACCCTTCTAATTTATATTTGTAATGATTGTTCTCTGAAGCACCATAATGCAAGGATGCAAACTTTACAGAGAAACTATTGTGACTGTACTGCAATTTAATTTCTTCTGTAGTTTGAAGCGATGAAGAAAGAATTTCATGGCCTTCAAACTTATCATAGGTATTAATTTTTTTATTTAGGATCTTCAATTCCGTAAAAATCACATCTGCGATCGTATTGTCATCAATAATTTCATGAGGCTTGAAGATGTTCAAACCATTCACACCGCCAAAAAGTAATTCTCCGTTCTTTAACTTAACAGCAGATAACTCACCGAATTCATCATCTTGCAGTCCATCAGACACATCCATATTTTTAATGGACCTTGTTTCTAAATTAATTTTACTCAATCCTTTATTTGTCGCTACCCAGAGATTGCCATAATCATCTTCTAAAATCGACTTGATCACATTACTAGGCAACCCATCGGCATCAGTCACTCTTTCAAATTGAGCTTTATTAATTTTACTTTTAGAAGGATCAAAAACATTTAATCCACCTCCCATTGTTCCAATCCAAATTTCACCATTGGAAGCCTCGAAAATAGGAAGTATATAATTATAACTTAAACTGCTAGGGTAATCTGCTTTATTCTGAATTACTTCGAAGTGAGGTTTTTCCTTTCCTTTTTCCTCCTTAGATAAAAAGGCGACACCTTGATTAGTACCAATCCACAGATTGCCTTTACTATCAATCATTATACTACGTGTAACGTCAATAATATCATCATTTTTATCTAAGATTTGAGGGTAAGACCAATGCATGGTGTCATTCATTTGAATACCTCTCACCACACCACCCCCATAAGTTGCTAACCATAAAATAGAGTCGCCATCATTTTTCACATCAAAAGAGGCATTGCCATGTCCTTTGGGATGAAGAATATGGTCTTCTAATTTACCTCCTAGCTCGGTCGCTTTATCAATATGAATAGCAAGCGTTTTATTGGGGTACCCTATGCCAAAAATCATATGATCTTTAAATTGAGTAATAGCATAGGCCACATTTTGAGCTTTTTTATTTGGGGCAACATTGATTGCCTGAATTTTGTGATTATCAATAACATTGACACCGCCACCTTCTGTACCAACCCAAATTCTTCCTCTATCATCCTCATATGCTCCTCTTATTTTACTGTAGTTCAGGTCCGTATCCTTTTTTCCTTTTTTCAGATGTCTGAATTTTTTTCTTCTTGGGTTGTATTTATTGATACCACTTCCATTGGTTCCAATCCATATTACACCCAATTGATCTTCAAAAATGGATGTGATAATATTGGCACCAAAATATTCACTATTATCACTGTTATGATGATCAATTAATTTTAAAGTCTCACCGATTTCATCTCTTTTAAAACGATACAAACCATCATTAGCACCTGCCCAAATAATACCATCTTGATCTCTCCATAAATGCTCTGATTTAAGATCATAAATTTTCTTGAACTCAGCCTTGCTGTCACCTAACCCCTTTACTTTCAGTTGGTAAATACCATCAAAGTAAGAAACCATTAAACAGTTTTTCCCTTCCGTAATTGAAGAAACGCTATTGTCATAACCCTTGCTGAAACGTTTGAATATACTAAATTCACTTTTTTCTTTAGGGTTGATCAATAACTGAATTCCTCCTTTACTGCCTACCCAAAGGTTTCCACGTTTATCTACATATAACCGAGTGATATAATTTGATGCTATACTTTCATGGTTGTGAGGATTATGATAATACTTCGCAACGTTGATTTTATCTTTTGTAAGATATTTGTCCTCAATTTTATTCAATCCCTTCAAGTTACCAAACCATAAATTACCATCCTGATCCTTCACCATAGTCGAGATGTTATTATCAGTAAGTAGCTTTGGGTTTTTCTTTGTATTGGCAAAGAAGTGAAACTTTTCAGTGGTAAGATTAAAACGGAAAAGACCAGCATCAGCAGAACCGATCCACAAATTTCCATGGTTATCATCCATGATAGAAGTAATCAAGTTAGATGGCAGATCATGCGTGTCCATCCTATAGTTCTTAAATTCATAACCATCAAACCTGCTAAATCCATCATTTGTACCAATCCAGATTAATCCTTTTTTATCTTGAAAGATACAGTTTACATCGTTTTGAGACAGTCCTTGCTTAGTAGTGTAATGAGCAAAAACAGGTGTTTCATCAAATGCACTTGAAGGAACAGCAATAGTTAACAACAAACAAATTGAAGGCAAAATATACGTTAGAAATCGTAAATATTTTGCAGTTTTTGATAGTAATTTCATTTCCAAGTAATAATAATTCATCTATTTCTTTTAAGTCCAAAAAATACATGTACAAAGTACGCAAATCCCCCTATGCTATCAATGTTCTGAAGGGAAAGAATTAATATACACCCTGTATATCCTAAAAAATTTTTCCTCAAAACCTCATTTTAACAGTGTGAACAATGTTTTAAGTAAAAAAGGGACAGATTAGAGTGGTAAACATTAAAAAAATCAATTTACAAAAAATACCCTCTAAAAACTAGCTCGATATCAAGGGTGCTAAATTAACTCCTCGCTATAATTATGATAGAATAGTGTACAGTTATAGTCTATTATAAATTATAGCCCCTCTATTTGAAATGATAATTTCCAAGGTGTCTCACCAATCAGCCATAAATTTGAATTATTGATAAAAGCGAACTTTATCCTAAAAAAAACAAACGGTTTGAGGAAAAGTTTAATATCACTTCCTAAATACTAGGACAAAAGTAAACGAGTGTTTCTTGCACCATAGTTAAAACTATGGGCAGGTGATAGGGCAACCTAATCAAGACTAAAGTCTTGAAGGTTGGTAACGAAGACAACACTTCAGTGTTGTTGGAGTCAATATCATCAGCCCATGACTTCAGTCATGGTGCACGTAATTATTGTTCCATTTCTTTTGTCACAGTACTTAACAAAAGAAATGATATTAAAGCTTGGTTATGATTACTTAAGAAAAGAAATAAGATAGTATGAGAAATGTAGTTATGTTAATTATGGCAGCTTTTCTTGGAGCATGTTCTGTGCAAAAGGAAAACGCTGTATCCAACAAAGAGGTTTTCGAACCAAATTGGGAATCTCTCCAACAATATGAAGTGCCGGAATGGTTCCAAGATGCAAAATTGGGTATTTTTATCCACTGGGGTGCTTATGCCGTACCTGAATACGGTTCAGAATGGTATCCTAGATTAATGTATATGGACAGTGTAGAATGGACTCCAAAAGGGGAAGCAAAGAAAATTGGAGCAACAGACATGAATCAGTATCATGTTAAAAACTTTGGGACGCTAGATAAATTCGGTTACAAAGACTTTATCCCAATGTTTAAAGGAGAGCAATTCAATGCCAAAGAATGGGTTGATCTTTTCCAAAAATCAGGGGCAAAATACATTGTACCTGTTGCAGAACACCACGATGGCTTTGCAATGTATAAATCAAAGCACACACGTTGGAACTCCGTAGATATGGGTCCTAAAAAAGATATATTAGGAGAATTGACAAAAGAAGCAAGAAACCGTAACATCAAAATCGGAGCTTCTTCTCACTACGCCTTCAACTGGAACTACTTCACTTATAAAGAAGGATTTGATACGATGGATCCTCAGTACAGTGACTTATACAGCCGTCCACACGACCATTACGCTCCAGCGGATCAGGAGTTTTTATCACATTGGTGGGACAGAACAAAAGACATCATTGACAGCTACCAACCAGACATCTTATGGTTTGATTTCTACATCGACCGTGAAGAATTTATGCCGTACCATCCAAAATTGGCCGCTTACTACTATAATAAAGGTATAGAATGGAAGAAAGACGTAGTGCTTCAAACGAAAAACTTCAAAATGGTCACTTTCCCAGAAGGTACTCACGTTTTAGACATCGAAAGAGGAAAAATGTCAGACATCAATCCTAAAGTATGGCAAACAGATACATCTATTGGTAAAAACTCATGGGGCTATGTAAAGAACTGGATCTCAAAAGACGCCAACACACTAATCGATGATTTGGTAGATATTGTAAGTAAAAACGGCTGTCTATTACTAAACGTAGGTCCAAAAGCAGATGGAACAATCCCAGAAGACCAAAAAGCAATTTTACTAGAAATCGGCCAATGGCTATCAGTAAACGGAAAAGCTATCTACGGATCAAGACCATGGAAAATCTACGGTGACGGCCCTACAAAAGTAGCCACAGGTCACCACACAGAAGGCAAAAACGAAGACCTTACAGCGGACGACTTCCGTTTCACTACCAACGAAGGAAAACTCTACGCCATCTCAATGGCATGGGCAACAAATGGAAAAGTGAAAATTCCAGTATTGAACCAAAACTCTGAATACATTACTTCAGGCATCAAAAAAATCAAATTACTAGGAAATGATGGTGCACTTGACTTCAACCAAGATGAAGAAGCCTTAGAAATAAAGCTTCCATCTCAAAAACCTTGCGAACACGCATTCGTTTTCGAGATCGAATTCGAGGACAAAAGTCAAATTGCTTTGAAATAGATATTTTAAGCAGTTGAACATTTGAAATTGGAATAAGTTGGATCATTATTTTTAAGTCTAATCAAGGCAGAATAGAAGAGCATAGCCTTAGCTACGTGATGATATTCTAACGCAGAGTAGGCAAAAAAAGAAAAAACAAAACTTTCAATTTTAATTGTACAACAGCTTAAGATCACAGTAATAAAGCCACTTTTCAATGGAGAGTGGCTTTTTTGTTTTTAATAATGACCACAAATTCACTTTTTCCCAAAAGAATTCCCCCACTTCATTCAATTCCCCTATATTTGTGTCGCTAAACAGTATTCAAACTTGAATTAAAAAACCTTCATCATAAAACGAAGTACTAACGTTAAATAAATCTTATGATGAAGCACAATAACTTGAAGAACATTTTTTATTATGAATATCATTTTTCAGACCATACAATTTATTCGTTCTGTTTTACCCAAAGATCAAAAAGTCAAAGCCATAGGCGTCAGCATACTCTTATTCATTAATTCAGGATTAGAATTAATAGGTTTAAGTGCCATGCTCCCCGTTTTCGCCGTTTTATTAGAAGATGATGTAATCAATAAATATGCATGGGCCAACTGGATTTACAACTTATTCGGTTTGACGGATGATAAGCAATTTATCATTTTATTGACATCTGTTTTATTTATTGTTGTTGTGGTGAAAAATATTTCAGGGATGTTTATTGTGAAATTGCAGAGTGAGTTTGCGATGGGGTTATATAGCGATTTTGCCAAGCGACTACATCAGATATATTACAGGAAAGGTTTTTTGTTTTTTAAGGAACAGAATTCTAATGTGCTTAATCGAAATATTCAAGCAGCGACACAAAATTTTGCAAATTCACAAGTTTTGGGAGTATTAAATATTTTAAATGAAATTATCATTTTACTCTCTATTATAATAAGTATAGCGATTTATGATTACAAAATATTAGTATTATTGGCTTCAATTGTGATTCCTGTATTTTTTGTTTTATATAAATTTGTTCGAAATAAATCATTAGTGATAGGTCAAACAAGAATGGAGGTTGGACCTAGATTAGGTCAAAGTGTTTTTCAAAGTATATTTGGTTATGTTGATGTTATTATCTCTGGTTCTGAAAAGTTATTTCGTTCTCGAATGAACAAAGATCTAGATAAATTAGTCAAAGTAAATATTGATTCTAATATCTACAACCTAGCACCAACAAGAGTAATTGAAACGGCATTAATGTTAGCAATTCTAATAATGAATGTTTATGGTGTATATTATTTAAATTCTAGGATTGAATTACTTCAATTGTTAGGTGTTTTTGCAATTGCGGGTTTCAGAATAATGCCATCTATTAATAGAATGATGACCTATTTAAATGGATTGAATCAATATAAATGGACATTTAAGGTGCTAGACCCTCTTAAACAAGAATTGCATCATACAAAAACCATTCAGAAGGAACTAACTTTTGAACATTCGTTAGAATTAAAAAACATAGAATTTCAATACCCTGATGCAAATGAAAAAAGTATCATTAAAGACTTTTCTTTACTGATTAAAAAAGGTGAAACCATTGGTTTAATAGGACCTTCTGGTTCAGGAAAAACTACTATCATGAATATCCTTTTAGGTTTTCTAAAAGTCACAAAAGGCCAATACCTTATCGATGATCAAGTTTTTGGAGATGAATATGTAGACGATTTCTATCACAAAGTAGGCTATGTACAACAATCCGTATATATAATTGATGCATCTTTAGCAGAAAACATCGCTTTTGGTGTTAAAGAAGAAAATATAGATTACCAAAAACTAGAAGAAGTACTAAAAAAAGCATCTCTTTTCGAAGTAAGCCAAGAACTAGAGAATGGAGTGCACACTAGAATAGGGGAGAACGGAACAAAATTATCAGGAGGACAACGTCAAAGAGTAGGCATTGCGAGAGCCCTTTATTTTGATGCTGAAATTCTCTTCTTTGATGAAGCAACATCAGCACTTGATACGCAGACAGAAAAAGAAATTACAGAATCGATCCATAAACTATCAGAATCCAACCTTACTATTATCATCATCGCTCACAGACTAAGTACTTTAGAAGACTGTGATAGAATAATAGAAATCAAAAAAGAAGAAGAAGTTATTTGAGTTAAGAGTTAAGAAAATGTATTGTGATGTGGTCCTTAAATTAGTTGTTACGATGGTTGCCCTTGTAGGGATGTTGCATTGCAACGTCCACTGAACCCCAACAAGAACCATTTTTTGAAAAATTCACAAGGTAAAATACTGATTCCCATGACTCGAAGTCATGGGCTTTTGGGAAGCTATTCCACTTAATAATTTTCATTAGAATCTTGATATGCTTCAATGATTTACAATTGTTGAATTTATCTCAATTCTTATAAGTTTCATCAAAAGCTGATAAACGAGATGCTTTCTCAAAAAAAACATAATTTCAATTATGGGTCTATGAAACATCTGGAATGTGGAATAGCTACATTTACGCCTACATCATTAACCCATGATTTAAATCATGGGTTAATGATGTAGGTAATAAAAGATCACCTCTTGGATACTTTGATGGCAGCAATTCCTTTATCCGTATTCACTCTTACCAAATACATCCCACTAGGAATATCCTGCAAATCAATAGTCCATTTATACAATGATTTCGCTCTACTTTCTACCTTAAATTCTTTACCAGTAACATCAAAAACACTTACTTCTAAAATCCTTATATCCTCAAAAGTTAGAACATTAATATCACTATCCGTTGGATTAGGGTAAACAGATATTTTGCTAGCAATAGGATTTTTAATTCCTGTTACACCATCCACAAGAATAGGAAAGGAAGTGAGGACAATATCTTTATAATGAGAATTGGTGATGGTATAGTTATATTCTCCGATGTTATTGACTCTTATAGAATCAGCGGTTTCCCCTTCTAAAGGGCTTCCTTTATAATACCATTGGTAAGCATCATTTTCAGTTTGGTCTTGCTTTGGAACTTCAAGGTAATTCACACCATTTTCCAGAGTGATGGTCAGATCTGCTTCACCTACTAACTTTTGATTGCCATACACAAAATTGATTCTTTGGTTTGAATTTCTTAACCTTACTTTATCCAATTCTGCAAAAGTGAGATGATTCTGAGAGGCATTGAAATAGGTTAAACTTGGTTCAAGGTCTCCAATGTCATCGGGTAATTCAAAGAGATTGTTCGCACTAATATTTACGCTTCTTAATGCATCAAGTGTAGCAAAATTAACAGGCAGTACATCGATATTTTTATTCCAAATATCTAACTCAACAACCCTTGCTGTATAACCATCCACTTTTACACCTTCCCAAAGTCCAACAGGATCATCAATGGACCAATTTAGCGTATGATTAGCATTGAGCTCTTTAATGCTATTCAATACTAAAGAATCTTCAGGGTTTGTGGTGCCAATAACCACAAAAACACTTGCGGTAGTTAATGTTAAATCACTGTAGTTGGGGTTGTTAATCTCACATACATACTCTCCAAATTCAGAACTTACAAAGTATTCTCTTTCGTTTGCCCCAGGAATCAAAAGTCCTTCATAGAACCATTGATATTGATTTGAGGTTACATCAGGGTCAATAGTAGAATCTATCTGAATTGTAATATTACCAGAAGTTGCTATTCTTTGCTCTTCGCCTACAATACCTTGAGGATTATATTCTTTTTGAGAAGTTTGAGGTATACGGCCAATATCGTCAAAAGTAAAATGATTGTTTTGCATTTGAACGAGTTCTAAATTTACTAATCCGTTTACTTTTTCATCTAATACATGAAGATTATTACCTTGAATATCTAAAACTTCTAAGTTTCCTAAATTATAAATACCATCAATAATAGTACTGATACCATTATTACTGATTTTTAGTGCTTTCAACTCTTGTAAATTTTCAATGCTTGCTGGTAAAGTAGTAATTGTATTATTACCAATATCCAATGTCTCCATTTGAGCAAGTTCACCAATATTATCAGGCAAAGCATTTAACTTTTTATCCTCCAAAATTAGCCCTTGAACTCTTCCTGCACCTCCCACAAGCTGTACTCCTGACCATTCTGAAATTGGTGATGTTAAGTCCCAATCTAATAAATTTCCATTATTTCTAGGGTCAGTATAAATTGAAGCGACAATAGTAGAGTCACTTATAAAATCACTTTCACTATAAATATAGGAGAAAGCAGATTGCAATGTTAAATCTCTAAAATCATCATTGGTAACAGCACAGTAGTACTGACCAATCTCAGATGTTGTATAAGAAGATGTATTTGCTCCTTCAATCCTCACTTTATCTTTATACCACTGATAATTATTTCTGGTATCTTGTATTGTGGGGTCTATTGTAAGCGTTATTTCATTATTTGTAAATGCGAAGGCTCGCTCTTCACCAACAGTAGCTTGATCAGAATAATTAATTAATTCTGCATTTTGATTGATAATAGCTTGAGCATTATAGAGATCATAGAAGGTTAATTGATTCTTTGAAATATCAAAGGTGTCTAGGTTTAATAAGGCTCCATTAATTGTGAAATCGGAAGGGATTGTTATCAATCCTACATTATGTAATTTTACTGCAAAAATTGGGTTTCCTTGGAACCCTGAATGTGAAATACTATCCCAATTTGCTACTTGTAAAGATGGATCCCAATTTAAATTAACTTTAGGATTGACAGAACTTAGTGATAATAAAGCTATTGAATCGGCAAAGAACGCTGATGCATTAATCAAAGTGTAATTTCCAGTTTGAATTTGAGCTAAATCTGGGAAATCAGGGTTTGTGATGATACAGTAATATATATCTTCTGAAGTTACATTAAAATTTCTATTAGTTTCTCCGTTTATCAGGCCTTGTGAGTTATACCATTGGTATTGATTGTTTACAGCAGAGTCTGGAACGGTAATCGTATGTGTATTATTGTAATAGATAGTTACATTTTCTGAAAGGTTATTTTGTGGGGAATATATCTTAGTTGTAATATTATTTATATCTAATATTTCAAGGTCAGAGTATCCCAGTCTATTGTTTTGAGCCCAAGTTTCATTGATGTTATTAAGGTATTGGAATTCTGCAGGTAAGCTTTGAATATTATTGTCACTGAAGAAAAATCTAGTTATAAGGTTTAGATTTCCTAGTTCTTTGGGAAGTTCGTTGAGTTGATTGGTGTGAATACTTAGTATACTAAGTGCTGTCATATTACCTATTTGAGGAGAAATATGATTTATTTCATTTTGAAAAGCAAGAAGTGTTGTGACAGCAGTAAGGTTGCCGATTTCATCAGGTAGATTAGTTAATTTTTTTTGTCTCAGATCTATGGAAACAACTCTATTATTCTGAACGTTAATGCCTGCCCATTGATCCACAGGTTCATCAGTGTTCCAATTTATAGTATTACCTGGATTATTATTCAAGATAGCGATCAGAGCAAGTGAGTCTAAAGGATCTGTACCATTTCCTCTTGAGACATTAATATTTCTACTAGTGAGTGTAAGTTCAGGGTAATTGTCATTTTTAAATGTGTAATTATAAATTCCAGGGTTGTCTAGAATGATAGAATCTTCAGTTGCTCCGTTTATAATATTTTGATTGTAATACCATTGGATCTCAATATTTTGTACCTCTGAATCAATAGTGTAGTCAATACTAATAGTAGTAGGTCTTGTAATAGTATATTTTCTAACCTCTCCAATTGAATCCTGAGGATTGTAATTATACTTATCTATTGAATTGGGGAAAATTGTTATATCCTTGAAGGTTAGTTTATTCTCTTGTATAAGAAGTGTATCAATAGCACTCCATTGCTCTTTTTGTAGAGGTAATGAATCTATTTGATTCTTCATCAGATTGACGTACTTAATTTTATTCCAATTTCCTACTAATGGATTTAAACTATTGAAGTTATTATTGTGAGCATCAAAAACAATCAGATTGGTATTTGCTCCTATTTCATTAGGTAATTCTTGAATGTTATTGTTACTGATGATTAAAGAGTCTAGAAATTGTAATTCACCAATTCTATTAGTGATATTCGTAATATTTTTATTATCAATATTAATCGCCGTAACTCTAAAGTTATTGATAGATATACCATCCCAAGTATGAATAGGTTGGTCATCTTGCCAATTTAAAGTACTTTGAGGATTATCATATAATATTTGTAAAACAGCGGTTGAGTCATTTTGTAATTGATCTTGATCAAACAGAATGTAATTATTGGTTTGTAATGTTAATAGAGGAAAGTTATTGTTTGAAATAGTACAAAAATAAATACCCGGTACTGAAGTATTGTATGTTCTGCTATTTGCATTTTGTATTGGATTTGAAATATCATTCAAGTACCATTGATAATTGTTATTGGCGGTGTTCGGATCGAAAGTAGAAGGAATTTCAAGAGAGGCAGTTTTTCCTCCAGTTATATCAAAAGAAACTTCTTTGCCAATTTTTTGCTGAGGTTGATAGATGAAATTAACAGGAGTAGCAGTGATAGCTTCCATCATTTCAAAAGTAATATTGTTATTATTAATCCATAAAGTGTCTAATTCATCAAGTATGCTGATTGATTTTGGTATAGTATCAATTGCTGCATTTTCAATTTTTAAAGAATTAACCCTTCCATTTGTGAAATTTACACCATTCCATGTTGTGATTGGGAGTGAAGTATTCCATTCTAAACTGTTTTGAGAATTTTTAGAGTAAATTTCAGCAACAGCAGAGGAGTCATTAGCAAAAACGACAGGATCTAGGATATATTGAGGCTCAGAAATTAAAGTCAGTTGAGTGAAAACGGAGTTGTTTATTTCACAGTAGTATGTTCCCAATTTACTGGTAGTGAGTGAGCTACTATTTCCATTTGAGCTAACCGGAACATCATCTTTAAACCATTGATAAGTATTATTAGGGGAAGAGATTTCAACAGGTAGAGAGAGTGTTATTGGATTACCACTATATGGGATAACCTCTGATGAACCAACTTTATTTTGAGGGCTATAGATAAAATTATTGGGTGAGGGCTGTGTTATTTTCTCTAATTCTTCGAAAATTAGGTTATTATTTTGAAGCTGTAGATTGTTTAAAGCATCAAGATTACTAATGTCAGAGGGTAAGATGGAAATATTACTCATACTTATGTCTAACTCCGTTACTCTATCTAGAGGATTTCCAGAGTGTAAAACACCTTGCCAAGTTGAAATAGGTGAGTTTAAATTCCAATTTAAATTATTATCAGGGTTGTTTTTGTAGATATTCGCAATAGCAGTGGAATCATTTAAAAAATCAGTAGCATCAATCATGTTAAACTCCCCTGTTTGTATTGAAGCAAGGCTAGAGAATTCAGAGTTAGTGATTATGCAGTAATATGAGTCATCAGAGTTAATGGTTATACTTCGACTAGTTTCTCCGTTTATCAGGCCTTGTGAGTTATACCATTGGTATTGATTGTTTATAGCAGAGTCTGGAACGGTAATCGTATGTGTATTATTGTAATAGATAGTTACATTTTCTGAAAGGTTATTTTGTGGGGAATATATCTTAGTTGTAATATTATTTATATCTAATATTTCAAGGTCAGAGTATCCCAGTCTATTGTTTTGAGCCCAAGTTTCATTGATGTTATTAAGGTATTGGAATTCTGCAGGTAAGCTTTGAATATTATTGTCACTGAAGAAAAATCTAGTTATAAGGTTTAGATTTCCTAGTTCTTTGGGAAGTTCGTTGAGTTGATTGGTGTGAATACTTAGTATACTAAGTGCTGTCATATTACCTATTTGAGGAGAAATATGATTTATTTCATTTTGAAAAGCAAGAAGTGTTGTGACAGCAGTAAGGTTGCCGATTTCATCAGGTAGATTAGTTAATTTTTTTTGTCTCAGATCTATGGAAACAACTCTATTATTCTGAACGTTAATGCCTGCCCATTGATCCACAGGTTCATCAGTGTTCCAATTTATAGTATTACCTGGATTTTCATTCATTATAGCTATTAGGGCAATTGAATCTTGATATGATATTTGAGAAAATAAGATATTAGGGAATATCAGTAAAAAAAAAACAGTTATATATTTAAATAAGAAAGTATACATGAAACTGGAGTTAACCTTAAATACAAAATAACTTTAATACAAAAGTAATAAATTTATAAAAAAACATTATGTTTACCAATCTATTTAAATATAATAATTCTTTGATGGGTAACAGTGTGAAATCTTAATAATATGTTATCCCGCTTGATGAAAGATTATTACCAAATAGATTCTTTTGAAGTTGATAGAACTGTTCATACATAATGATTAATGTAACAAAACCTTTTTTGCCTCCTAAAAGTGAATATGGAGCTTTAATTAATGATATTTGGGAAAGAAATTGGTTGACTAATAATGGTCCTTTGGTAAATAATTTAGAGTTAAGTATAAAAGAGTACTTAAAAATAGATCATTTTTTATATGTCTCAAATGGTACGATTGCTCTACAGATTGCAATGAAAGCTTTAAACATAAAAGGAGAAGTAATCACAACGCCTTTTTCTTATGTTGCAACAACCTCTAGTATTGTATGGGAAGGGTGCACTCCGATTTTTGTTGATATAGATCCATTGACTTTTAATATTGATCCCGGAAAAATTAGAAATGCAATAACTAAAAATACTTCATGTATTTTAGCTACACATGTATATGGAAACCCTTGTGCAATTGATGAAATAAATGAAATTGCTAAAGAATATGATTTGAAAGTAATATATGACGCCTCCCACTGTTTTGGAGTACAATATAAAGGGGGTTCGATTTTTGAATACGGAGACATAAGTACGACAAGTTTTCATGCTACTAAATTATTTCATACCGTTGAAGGTGGGGGAGTTTTTTCAAAGGATCCAAATATTATTAAGAAAGTTGCTTTAATGAGAAATTTTGGCCACGATGGTGAATTTAAGTTTTCAGGGGTAGGTATAAATGGTAAAAATTCTGAATTTCATGCAGCTATGGGTTTAGTTAATTTAAACTATATTGATCAAATTATTCAAAAAAGGAATAATGATTACCAATACTACATGAACTGGTTCAAAGGTCATGATATAACATTTCAAACTATACAAGCTGAAAGTATGTATAACTTTTCTTATATGCCTGTTTTATTTAATTCAGAAGCATTATGTGAGAAAGTATATTTGATTTTGAAAGAGAATAATATTTATTCGCGTCGATATTTCTATCCATTATTAACAGAACTAGATTATGTGGAATCTTATCCTTTACCAATTGCGAAAGATATTTCAAATAGAGTTTTGTGTTTACCTTTATATTTTCAATTAAAAAAGGAAGAAATTGATTTAATCGTAAGATTAATTATTAGAACATTAAAATATAAATAATGTCTTATTTAAGCAAGCAACAATTAAGTAGTATTGGATTTAAATCTATTGGTGATAATGTCCTCATATCTGATAAAGCGTCTTTTTACGGAGTTCAAAATATTACAATTGGGAATAATGTTAGAATTGATGATTTTTGTATTTTATCTGCTGGGGAAGAGGACTTTTTAATAGGTAATTACATTCATATAGGTTGTTATACTTCATTAATAGGAAAGGGCAAGATAATTTTATGCGACTATTCAAATATATCCTCTAAAGTTGCAATTTATTCAAGTAATGATGACTATTCTGGAGAATTTATGACCAATCCTATGGTACCTAGTGACTTGACAAATGTTACTAAAGGTAGTGTTGTGATTAAAAAGCATGTTATTATTGGCTCTGGTTGTGTATTATTACCAAATGTAACTATTGGAGAAGGGGTGGCAATAGGAGCTCTATCTTTGGTAAATAGTAATTGTGAGGAATTTAATATTTATGCAGGTTCACCAGTAAAAAAGATAAAGAAAAGGAAAAAAGATTTACTTGAATTGGAGAAGAAAATAATTAATAACTACGATTACTAATAATATATATTTGACTTCAACATTAAACTAAGTTTCATTATCAATGTTACTTCATTTCTGTTTAGACGAAAAATTTATTGATAAAGGAGTGATTATACCTTTTGATAAATATTATGACAAGAATACCTTTGTTCTTTTGCAAGAGAAAAGTAAAACAAAGTATGTTAAAACTCTTGATAGAGTTTTATTTTTAGACATCGATAAAAATGAAGAAGAACTAGTTCAACTATGCAACTCTGCAAAAGTAATTATATTTCATTCATTATTCGGATCTTTACCTTTATTAATACATAAAATAACAAATTCAAATGTTAAATTGATATGGTCCGTTTGGGGAGGGGATTTTTATTGTTCAAAATTATTTGATGAAAATTCATTGATTTTACCAGAAACAGCTAAGATATATGAATTGAATCATCAAGAAACACTGTATGCTAAAAGGAAAAAGACCTTTGGGAAATTTTATGACTACTATCTTAAACTTAGAACAGGAGAGTATCCCCGTGAGTACACGTTGTCTAAAATGTATAAGAAAATAGATTATATTTCTACTGTGTTAGACGTTGAGTTTGATCTAATAAAGAGTACTATACCTGAGAATAAAAAAGTACAATATATGCCTTATAACTATGGTAGTGTGGAAACTATGGTTGGAGATAATTATAAAGATATTGAAATAAACGGGAATAATATTTTAATAGGAAATTCTGGAGATCCTTCAAATAATCATCTAGATGTTGTTTATAGTTTGATGAAGAGTAATACTCACAAGAAAACAGAACTAATTATACCATTGAATTATGGTAATAAGGATTATAGAAGATCACTTAAGGAAGCATTTGGTGGTTTTGATGAAAACATATCTATCAGAATCTTAGAAGATTTTTTAAGTTTAGACCTTTACGTTAAAATACTTTCATCATGTTCGGTCATGATTATGAGTCACCTAAGGCAACAAGCTTTAGGCAATATAATCGTAGGTCTGTATTTAGGGATGAGAATTTATTTACATCCTAAAGGTATATTGTATAAATATTTTAAAGATAAGGGTTATTATGTTTATCCATTTAAAGGTGAAGTGATATTGAATAAATTAAACTCTAAACAAAAAGATCATAATCGTAAGTTACTTTTTCAAAATTGGGGAATAGATGTAGTTGAAAGCAGGGTGAAAAATATCATTAATAATGTTGTTAATTGTTGACTTTTTCAGGTTAAATCAAACATTTTATGCTTATCAGCTTAAATAACAGTATGTACTAATAATATTTTCTGATGAGCATTCCAGTATTAAGCACTTTATAATACATCTGTCGTCTTTTAAGATAAAAGTGTATCTGATATTGATATTTAAAACTAGTAGAATACCATTTTGCTGAAAAATCTACAAAAGGTTATTCAAAAAATATAAATTATGTTGGGCTCATATTGCAATAAGTAATGTAAAACGTACATTCCTTGGTTAATATCATCATATGAAGGTACAATATCTACCGAATTACCTTGATGAGTTTTGTTATAAATTCAATAGAAGATATTTCGTTGACAGGTTATTTGATAGAGCAATTATTGCAATAGGCTATTAGTACTGTTAAACTTGTAGATAAGCATGAAACTTTTATCTGGGAACATTATTTGAATAGTTTGAAGTTTAATAATGGTATCGAGGGATATCATATTGAACTATTTATAAGTAATTTAATTAAAGTCGTATGATATTTGTAAAAGTTAGAGATGGGTTAGGTAACCAAATTTTGATTTATTATTGTGTTCTTAAGTCCAAAAAAAATATTGAACTAAATTAGTAAACTTTATTCTAAGAAATCATTTCTTGCAATTTGGAATGATATAAATGAAGACTCTTATGAAAAAAAATAAGTGTATTTCGATAATTATCCCATCCTTCAATAGAGCTAACCTAATATCAGAAACTCTAGATTCTGTATTATATCAAACTTATTCTAATTGGGAATGTATTATTATAGATGATGGATCAACAGATGGGACCCAAAAAATAATACAAGAATATGTTAAAAGAGATTCCCGATTTAAACTTTATCAAAGAGATAGAGAACCTAAGGGTGCTCCAACTTGTAGAAATATAGGTTTAGAAAAATCATCTGGTGATTATATAATGTTTTTTGACAGCGATGATATTTTAAGTTTAACATGTTTTGAAGATAGAATTAAATATTTTAATGAACAAAAAGAATGTGATGCTATAATTTTTTCAGGGTCATCTTTTACTAAAAGCATAAATGATGGAGAGGAAATTACAGAAATAGGAATCGATATAAACTCTTCAGAGTATCTAAAATATTACTTATCAGAAAAAGTAAGGTGGTTAACACCGTCTCCAATTTGGAAAAAAAAATTCATAGAACATCATTTATGGGATGAAAGTATAACAAATTGGCAAGACCCTGAATATCATATCAGAATATTAAATATAGGATTAAAATTTAAAGTAGTCGATAAAATAGATTGGTATTATAGAATTGATAGTGAAATCGAAAGTATTTCTAAAAAAAGATTTAATATGGAATACCTTTTAAATCGAAGAAATACATGTGAAAAAATTATTTCTTACTTAAAAGGAATTGAAAAAGAGATCTTTCAAAAGAAACAATCTAATTTTTTTCTCAAAGAAGCAGAGAAATTAGCCCTTGAAAGTAATTGCGACTTTAAAGATATTAAGCTGTTATCAAATGCTTTAAGCTATTATTCAAATACAAAACATAAAGTTATTTTAAAATACTTGTTCACCCTTCATTTACTGAAACTTTTTAAAGTTCCTTTTTTAAGAGGATTATTATATAAAATTAGAATTACATTCACAGATGAATCATAAAGCCGGTTATTTATATGTCGCAACAGGGCAAAAGTATATAAAGGAAGCAGAATATTCAGCATCATCTTTGAAAGAAGTGATGCCAAATTCAAACATTACTCTAATCACAGATAAAGATTATTCTTCGCCTTTTTTTGATAATGTTATTTTGCAAGGATTTGATTCAATAGATGAGAAATCGTGGAAAGCAAATTTGGTTTACAAAATAATGGGTATATCAAAATCTCCTTATGAGAAAACCATTTTTCTAGATACAGATACCTATATTATTGAGCCATTTAATGAATTATTTGAGTTGTTAGACCATTTTGAAGTAATGATAGCTCCAGATTATTATGATAAAAATAACATTCAGATAAATGGAAAAGTTGTTGAAGGATATTATCCATATAATACCGGTGTGTTAGCTTTTTCTAAGACTCAACAAACTAAAAGGTTCATAGATGATTGGTTGTCAATATATATCGAAGAATTACAAGACTTTTGGAGTGACCAACAAGCATTTATGAAAGCACTAATTAAAGTAAATGTAAAGTTATTTGTATTAAGTTCTATTTATAATTTTAGGTTTTTGAATAATGTTGGATTACCTGATGCAGAGAAAGTACGTATCTTACATTCAAGGTCATCTAAAGAAGAATTTATTAGAATTGCTAAACTTGTAAATAGTGATACCTCTCAAAGAGTATGGGTTGCACCTTTAAGGAAAATATTTAATTGGGAATCTAAAAAGATGTTTCAAGGAATTCGCAATATATTATACCCTTTAATTAAAACAAACAAATGAAAACAGTCATCTTCGCAGGTGGATTAGGTTCTAGAATCTCTGAAGAGTCTCACCTAAAACCCAAACCAATGATTGAAATTGGAGGAAAACCAATTTTATGGCATATAATGAAAATATACCAGTCTCATGGATACAATGATTTTATAGTTTGTTTAGGCTATAAGGGGTATATCATAAAGGAATATTTCGCAAATTACTTTCTACATAATGCAGATGTAACATTTGATTTAGCCAATAATCAGATGGAAATACATAAAGCAAATGCTGAGAATTTGAAAGTAACTTTAGTGGATACTGGTTTGAATACAATGACTGCCGGTAGATTACAAAAAGTAAAATCTTATTTAGAAGGAGAAGAGGAGTTTATGCTAACTTATGGAGATGGTGTGTCAAATGTTGATATTACAGCATTAGTGAATTTTCATCGTCAACATGGGAAAACAGCTACAGTCACAGCGATACAGCCTGCGGGTAAGTTCGGGGTCTTAGAAACAAATAGTAATGAAGAAGTTACAGGATTTGTTGAAAAACCCAATAGTGGAGGAGCTTGGATTAATGGAGGCTTTTTTGTTCTGAAATCGAATGTATTTCAATATCTTGAAGGGAATATGGAAGATGAAATGTGGGAACAGAAGCCTATGAAAGGGTTAACCCAAGATCAAGAATTGGTCGCTTATCACCATCATGGTTTTTGGAAGTGTATGGATATACTAAGAGATAAGGTTGAGTTAGAAAAAATGTGGATTACTAATCCTCAATGGAAAAAATGGAACTAAAGGATATATTATCAAAATCGTATAAGAATAAGAAAGTTTTTGTCACGGGGCATACTGGATTTAAAGGGGCATGGCTTATTCTTTTATTACATAAGTTAGGAGCAGAAGTAAAAGGATATGCATTGCAACCTGAAGAAAGATCATTATATAATGATGTATCAGGTGATAATTTTTGCGAATCTATAATTGGAGACATTAGAGATCAAAGTAATCTAATAAAAGAACTACATGCTTTTCAGCCTGATTTTGTTTTTCACCTTGCAGCTCAGCCTTTAGTATTAGCTTCTTATGAACATCCAGTATATACCTATGAAACAAATGTAATGGGTACGATGTATTTGTTGGATGCTATTAGACAGATGGAAAAAAAATGCCATGTTGTGATGATTACAACTGATAAGGTGTATGAAAATAAAGAATGGCTCTATCCTTACAGAGAGACAGACCGTTTAGGTGGTTTTGATCCTTATAGTTCAAGTAAAGCAAGTTCAGAGATTGCTATAGCCTCTTTTATAAAAAGTTTTTTTCCTGTTGAACAATATAATCAACATCAAAAAGCAGTTGCTGTGGTGAGAGCTGGAAATGTAATAGGTGGAGGAGACTGGGCAACCAACAGAATCATTCCAGATATTGTAAAGGCATTGTCAAATGAAGAAACAATAAAGGTACGAAATCCAAGAGCAGTAAGACCATGGCAACATGTTTTAGAAGCATTGATTGGCTATTTACAGATTGGGAAAAAGTTATCAGAAGAAAATGATATTGCAGTCTGGGCAAGTGCTTGGAATTTTGGTCCTCTTTACGATGAATTTGTGGATGTAGAAACATTAGTTCAGAGCGCAGTGGAAATTTGGGGAAGTGGTAATTATGAAGCAGTTGAAGTAAAACAGCCTCATGAAGCAAAACTGTTAAGACTAGACTGTTCTAAAGCATCTAATTTATTGGGGTGGCAACCTCAAAAAAATGCTTCTGAAGCCATTAATTTCACTATTCAATGGTATAAGGCAGTACTTCAAGAGAAAGTTCCTGCATCACACTATACTAATCAGCAAATAGACGAATATTTAGGATGAAAATAGCTTTAATAGGAGGGTCTTCATTCTTAGCGGAAAAGATACTAGAACAGTATGCTCTGAATGATCAAGATGAAATAACTATTTATACAAGAACAAAAAAAGCTTGGATGTTCTACCCTTTTCAAGAGGGGGATCATTTAAGAAAACCTAAGTATAGAATTAAAACGTTCGATGCTTATGAAGATCAAGTTCATTCATGGGTATACGAATGGTCGAGAAATGATGTCATTATTAATACAATGGCAGCAGGTGTGCAACCAAAACAGGAAGTAAGTTCTCAAGGTATTCTAGAAATTAATGCTTTTTTTGCAATTAAATTGATAGAAGGACTACTTGAACATAAGTTTAAAGGGAAACTATTTACTTTTGGATCCTATTTTGAAATAGGCGATACTGATAGTGAGGAGTTGTTATCCGAACAAGATTTTGTTTTTTCAAATAATAAACTTCCTAATACCTATTGTATATCAAAGAAAACCCTAACACAGTTTATACACCATAAACACCAATCGTCTCCATTTGATTTTGAACACCTGCATTTGATTTTGACAAACATCTATGGTAAGGGGGAAAATGAGAACAGGCTTTTTCCTTATATAGTTCAATCTGTAAAGGATAAGAAAGATCTCAAGTTTTCTTCAGGTTTACAACAGAGACAATTTACACATATTGCTGATGTAGCAAAATTAATTATTAAGTTAGCTAGTTCAACTTCTCATTATCATGGAATATATAATATTACATCTGATAAGACAAATAGTGTAAAAGAGGTAATAGTAATGATGCTACAACAACTTGAGGAGAAAGGTTATGTGTTGCCAAAGTATGAATTTGGTGAAGTCAATAGAAGAGATCAATCCATGAAATTTTTGGGTGTTTCATCAAAAAAAGCTCAAAATGAATTAAATTGGGACCCCGAAATATCTATTGAAGAAGGGTTAAAAGAATATTATGAAAATAATTAACAGTTACTTTGAAGAAGTACACCATATAGAAAGTCATTTTTTTAGTGATACTCGAGGTGTTTTTTTAAAAGCATTTGATAAAAATACTTCAGTTTTTAAGGATTATGTTATTCAACAGTCGAATTATGTGCACACTAAAGAAAAGTACACTTTAAGAGGTATGCACTTCCAGAAAGAGGAGTTTGCTGAAGCAAAGTTTTTTAGAGTAGTACAAGGGAAAGCACAAATAGGTTTTGTTGATGTCTCAGGATCCAAAGAATCTGAAAGTTTGAAGTCCGGGTCCATTGTTTTAAATAATCCGAAGGAAAGTGTATTTATCCCAAAAGGTTATGCAACAGGGTATTTAACTTTAGAACCCGATACTGTTGTTTTGTACTTTTCTGATAATATTTACCAGCCCGATTCGGAGAGCGGAATTCTTTGGAATGATTCTCGCATAAATATTTCTTGGGAATCTCAAAGCCCAATTCTTTCACAAAAAGATAAACTCTGGTAAAACAAACTTATGCTGTTAGATATTTTAATCCCAACTTTTAATAGGGGTGAGGATTTGCTTTTTAATTTGAATTTATTGAGTGATTATATCAGTAAAATAGAACACTCAAATGAAATTCAGATTATTATTTCAGACAATTGTTCAGATGACAATACAGAGCAATTGGTAAGTACATTCAAACACAATAATCCATCATTATCAATTCAATATTTTAGGAATTCGGAAAATATTGGTTTAGAGAGAAATGCAGTTGAGGTTTTAAGTAAATCTTCAGCTGAATATATAATGTGGTTGGGAGACGATGACTATTTACCTAATGGTTATCTAGCATTTATATTAAAGCATATCAGGGATGAAGAGTTAGGTTTTATCTTACCAAGAAACATAAATATAGTTGGTCGGAATGAATTTGAAACTTTTGCTTCTGAGAACCCTACCTATGAGACCAAAAAGGCTGGTTATCAATCAATGTATGAGATTGGACATTTTTCACATCAGATGTCAGGTATTGTTTTAAGGAGAGAAAACTTACTAGATAAGTACCTAGAAAAAGATAATTGGAGAAACGTTTATTTATTTATGTTTTTTACTAATTATTGTATTTTAAATTATAATGGGATTTTTGTTGAAGATTACAAAGTTTCTATAACTCAAGGTAATAGTAAGGCGTGGTCATATGATAAAGCAGGTTTACTTCCTGAAGTATATAAATCTTATTATTATTTTATAGAAGCATTAGGTGAAGAAAAAGTTTCAAATTTAATTTTTGATTTCACTAGAAGACATACTTGGAGATTTGGAATTCAGATTTTTAAACCTTTCAGTTCTTTTAATAGGCTGAATTTTCTTCTTTATCAAACATCAGATATTGATAATATAAAAAATCGTCTCAGAAAATTATTTATTAAGGATTATATATATAGAATTATTCAATGAATAAAAATCAACCAATATTTATAATCTCTAATGAACCTTGGGGAGATATTTGGTATTCAAAGCAACATTATGCTAATGAGCTCTCTAAAAAGGGGTATACTGTTTTTTTTGTCAATGCACCATCGAGTTGGAAGTTCAAGGACTTGTTCTCCTTTTCGATTGAACAAAAAAAGATAAAGGAGAACCTTACGGTATTAGAGTATAGGAATTTTTTACCCGTTCGAATTATTCCATCTCTGATCATGAGAATAAATGATTACATTAATTACTATAAATTTAACAGAGTTTTTCAAATACAAGAATCATTAATGTGGTCTTTTGACCCTCTACGCTTTATTTATAAACCTTTATCAAAGAATATTATTTATCATATTGCTGATCCGTATATGTCAATTGATGCTACAAAAAAATTTCATCCTATTTTGGAAAAAAAAGCATCAAAATTGGTATGTACAAGTCCTCATTATTTTAATTACTTTAAGAAAAAAGGATATACAAATATATTACAGATACCACATGCTATATCTGAGGAAGAATATAAAATAGATTTAAATGAGGTTTCGCAGATAAAAAAAAATTATGGTAAATTTATCTTGTTTGTAGGGACATTAAATGATGATGTTGACTTTTCATTAATTGAAAAAATCACTAAGAATATTAATGTTAATTTTATTTTACTTGGAAAAGATAATGAAGAGAAATCAATTAGAAAAAGAGTAAATTTTAATGGTAACCTACATTATCTAGGAGTAGTTCATGCTCAAAAACTTAAAAATTATATTGCGGCCTCTGAAGTATGTATAACAGTCTATAAGTTTAATTTAGATAAAGGAGTAGGTTCCAGGTCGCCTCTTAAAATATTAAATTATCTAGTACAAAAAAAACCTATTGTGACAAGTATTGATTCAGAAATTATCGAATTGGAAAATAAGGTCATATTTAAAATAAACAATAAAGAAGATTTTATTTATCTACTTAAAGAGATTTTAGAAGGTAATAAAAAAATAGATACTGAATCAATAAATAATTTTTTGTCAAAAAGAACTTATCCAATATTCATAAATAATATACTTGGAAGTTCATTTTAGGAATAATTTTTTAATAATTATGGGTTTGAAAAACAATAACGGGATTAAAGTATTATATTTACCTACTTTAAATTTTGTACGTGCCACAGCAGCTCTTCTAGTTTTATTAGCTCATTCTTTGCCATATTTTAACTTTCACTCTGATATTGGAGCAAAGAGTGTTACAGTTTTTTTTACTTTAAGTGGTTTTTTAATAACCTATTTATTGTTGATAGAGAAAGAAAAAACTAAGAGTATTAATATAAAAAAGTTTTATATAAGGAGAATATTAAGAATTTGGCCTATTTACTTTTTATATCTTTTTTTGACAGTACTATATGTATTAATAAATGAAAATGATTTTGATGCCTACAATAATTTATGGTATTATGTTACTTTTATACCTAATTATGCTTTAACTATAACAGAAACATTTCCTTATTTAGGACATTATTGGTCATTAGGAGTAGAGGAACAATTTTATATTTTTTGGCCTTTGTTATTTTTAACCAAGAATCATTTCAAAACAATATTTATTTTTTTTATCACCTATTTTTCATTAAAAATTGGTGTTAATTTGGTAATAGGGGGATGGAGTTGGCAGTTTGGTCTTTTGAATTTAACAAAGTTTGATGCCATGGCATTAGGTGGTATTGGTGCAATTATTCTACGTAATTATAACTTTCATAAGTTACTAAACAAATATATCTATGGAGGGGCATTACTGTTGATATTATTATCGTTTCTTGATTTATTACCTATATACTCTATTTTTAGATCAAATATATTAGCGGTATCATGTGTTATATTTTTTCTTTTCAATATAAATGTCTTTGGTAAAGATGAAAGTATACTCGAGCATAAAGTCTTTATCTTTCTAGGTAAAATATCATTTGGTTTATATGTATATCATCCTCTTATACAAACGATACTATATAAATACTGTTATCATGGTAGTGATGCTACCATATTAAATATGTTGTCATTTTTTATCTTTTCTACTTTATTATCAATTTTAGTCTCATGGTTATCATTTAATTTTTATGAATCACCATTTTTGAAGTTGAAACATAAACAAGCAGTTATCAATTCGACAAATGAAAAATAGTACAGTATCCATTATAATCCCTGTGTATAATGCAGAAAAGTTCATTATACCAACATTAAAAAGTATATTAAATCAAACCTATAGTAACTTTGAATGTCTGATTGTTGATGATGGTTCAAAAGATACATCAATTACTTTAATACAAGAGTATATAAAAGAGGATATACGTTTTCAGATTTTTAAAAAAGAGAATGAAGGGGTGTCAATTACCCGTAATAAGGGATTTGAAAAAGCAAAAGGAGATTATATTATTTTCTTAGACAGCGATGACCTTTGGTCTGAGGATTTTTTAGAAAAGAGTGTTTCTTTTTTAGAACAGAATAGAAATTATTTAGGAGTAGCTTCTGATGTAGAAAATATTGATGCTGAAGGGAAATCATTAAATCAATATTTTAAGGCTTTAACTACAAGAGAGGAATTATTAACATTTTCTGAAAATACACAAACTTGCCCATCTTCATACCTATATAGAAGATCTATTTTGGTACAATACCAAATCCAATTTAGTGATATATTATTCAATACTGCAGATCGCTATTTTTTACATCAAGTCTTACAGCAGGGTAAAATTGGGTACTATAAAGGAGGAGTGATGTATTATAGAATTTTAGAGAATAGTATGTCTCGAAAAATTTCTCCAACGCTAGTAGAAGACTATATCAATTATATTCAATTGATTCGTCAAAATATTTTATTAACGCCAATAGAGAAAAAGAAATATTTTAGCCATTTTTATTATACAACCGCTGCTTATTCTTTTCATACTCGTCAGTATAAAAGAGGACTTTTTTTTCTAATCCGTTCTTTATTTACAAATACATCAACAGCAATTTCTTTATTAATAAATAGATGAAAGTTTTATATCTAGGTTACTGGGGAGCCAATGAAGGCTTGTCAGTGGCAACTATTTATCCACACCTTTCGATACTTGCATCTTTTGATTCAGTTCAAAAGATCTTTTATTTTTCAATGGAAAGAGATGGTGATATCGATAGTTTGAAATTTGATACTTTAAAAATACAGCACATTCCTTTCTTTACAGGTCATGGATTGAAAGATAAACTGAAAGATTTTACTGCTTTTCCAAAATTATTAATTGATTTCATTAAAAAAGAAAATGTTGATAAAATCATTGCAAGAGGAGCTCCTGCTGGTGCGATTGCATGGATGGTTTGGAAAAAAAATAAAATTCCATTTGTTGTAGAGTCATTTGAGCCACATGCTGATTATATGTTAGAATCGGGTGTTTGGTCTAAATATGATCCAAGATATTTGATGGAGAAATATTGGGAAGAGAAACAAAAAATATATGCTCAAAATATAATAACTGTTTCTAATAATTATAAAAATCAATTAATATCCGAAGGGGTTAAAAGTGATATTCTAGAAGTAGGACCATGTTGTGTTGATACTCAAAAATTTCAGTTTATACATGAGCAGAGAGAATGTATAAGAAAAGATTTAGGGATTCCTGAAAATGCTATTGTTGGCATTTATGTTGGTAAAATAGGTGGGATTTATTATTCTTCTGAAGCGGTTAATTTATTTAAGGATTTTATAAACTTATCCTCTTTACATCATTTAATTATTTTAACACCACAACTAGAAGAATTTGAGGGTCAGTTTTCTTCTGAAAACAATGTTTTTATTAGATCTGTGCCTCATAGTGAAGTACCAAATTATTTATCAGCATCAGATTTTGCTTTTTCTCTACATAGACCTTCCCCTTCTAAAATAGGCCTTTCTCCTATTAAGAATGGAGAATATTGGGCAAATGGACTTCCTATTTTAATTTCAGAGGGTATAGGTGATGATTCAAATCTGATAAAAGAAAATAATATTGGTGTTATTTGGGATAGTAAAAATAATCATAAGGCATTAAACGAAATTGTTGAAATTGTAGACAAGGTGAAACGTTCGGAGAAGACTAATACTATAGTAGAATTAGCAAAAAACAATCGTAAATTTTCTATAGTCGAAAAAGTGTATAAATCTATTCTCTAGTTTTTAAAAATTTATGAAAATATTAATATTAGCACCTTACCCCAAATCTATTGCTCCATCACAGCGATTTCGATTTGAACAGTATTTAGATTTGATAAAAGAGAATGGTATTGAGTATGAGTATCATTCTTTTTTAACTTTAGATGCCTGGAAGATTCTTCACCAACCAGGACATTTTTTTCAAAAGTCAATGGCCATCTTAAGTGCTTTTTTTAAACGATTTCGATTAATGTTTCAATTAAGTAATTTTGAAAAGGTTTTTATTCATCGAGAAGCATCTCATATTGGTCCTCCTATTTTTGAATTCATTATTGCTAAAGTATTAAAAAAGAAAGTCATTTATGATTTTGATGACGCAATTTGGTTACCCAATTATTCTGAGCACAATGCAAAGTTTAATAAACTGAAGATGTATGGTAAAGTAAATTGGATTATCAGATGGGCCTCTGTTGTAAGTGTTGGAAACCAATATCTTAAAGAGTATGCACAGCAATATAATCAGAATGTAGTCATCAATCCAACGACAATTGATACTGAAAATTATCATAATCCATCACTTTTTAGGAAAAAGCAAAATCAGAAACCAATTATTGGTTGGACGGGGACACTGACTACTGCACAGTATATTGAATTTTTAATTCCAGTATTTCAAAAGCTAGAGCAAAAATATGATTTTGAATTTAGGATGATTTCGAATGAAGATCCTAAGTTTCCCATTCAATCACTTATATATCAACCTTGGTCAAAAGAGACTGAAATACAAGATTTGATGCAGTTTGATATAGGGATAATGCCTCTTAAAGATGATATTTGGGCAAAAGGGAAATGCGGTTTTAAAGCACTACAGTATATGGCATTGGGTATTCCAGCTATTGTGTCTCCTGTTGGGGTGAATACAAATATTGTAGATGACGGTATTAATGGTTTTATCTGTTCTTCAGAAGAGGAGTGGTATAATGCATTATCTACTTTTTTAGAAAATGCTTATACAAAAACCATGTCTATTGAGGCTAGAAAAAAAATACAAGAGAATTATTCTGTCCAATCTAATCAAAATAACTTTCTATCTTTTTTTGAATGATTTTTTTTCCTTCGTTTTAGTTTTAAGAATATACTGATAGTGTATCACTAAGAATAAGGTATAAAAGGGCATCATAGGAGTTTTAAAGCGTTGTAGTACACCATAGTTAAATGAAATATACCCTGCAATAAAACCAAAGAAAAGTGCATAGCTTAATACAAAACCTAGATTAGGATCTGTGAAAGTTTGCTTTATAGTATTGATAATTCCGACTTTCAAGAAAATATAAATTGTGAGAATCAGAAAAGCAAAACTTTCAAATGATCCTAAGAGTTGAACCACTTTTTTTGTTTCCCATGGAAAAGGTCTGAACAAAGTGTAACTAATTGCCTCAGGTAGTGATTTTAACATGCCAAAAATACTTAAGTCACCTGCCGTAGTTAAATGATAAGTGGATGCCTGACCTCCACCATGCCCCCTGTTAGTATGCCAGCTACTACCATGATCTCCTTGAAAGCCAGAAATAGTCCGTTGTGCCGCTATAAACTCGTCGTTATTTTCTACGTACTCTTGTATTTTGGGTGCAATAAGGAAAAGTGCTAAAGGAATGGATAGAAAGAGTAATAAAGAAATAGTATATTTTACTAAGATCGTTATTTTATTATAGTAGAAGAGGAATACCCATAATAATAAGCATGGGAATAGAACGTAAATTGTTGCTCCTTTTATATACTTTACAAGAAAAAATGTAATAGTTAAAATAACTAAGGATATAACGTAGTCTTTTTTCCTCAAAAAAATATTACCGAAATAATAGACAAAAAAACCTATTGCTCCAGTAGTAACAGTTTCTTTTATTATCCCACTTGCCCAAAAAAGGCATGAAGGAATAAACAAAACAGCAAGGCATATTAATTTGAAATTTTTTTTATAAATCGGGGTGAATAATTGTACAATTTTCCAAGAACCTAAGAAAGACCAAAAAGCAAAAAATAAAGCTGTAGAGTAAAAGGATTTGAAAGTAAATAATTGAATTATACCTGATAATTGTACCATTGTCCAAGTACTTTGACTACGCTTCATATATATCTTGCCTAAGTAATAAATACTTTGTCCACTTATTGTTTTTCCATCATAAAAAAAAGTTTCAAGTCCTATAACGGGAGAATCTAGAAATGCGTCGGCTAAAATACTCCCCTGATTGAAATAAGCAGTAGTATCCCCGCCACCGTAATAAAATTGATAGATTAAGCAAAAGAATATAGATCCTGTTAATTTAGCATGTAAACCCCACCAATAATATTTTTTTGTGTATTTATTTGTCCATCGTTTAGCAAAATAGGGTGCAATTACAACATAAATAATCAATAAATAAACTGGAGTGATTAATAAGTTGTATAAAGGATCCATTAATGAAATAAAAAAAATGAAACAGAATGTTTGTCGCCCCAAATATAAACCTATTTCCCAAACACCCCAACCACAACTCATTTATAAAAAAAGAATTCGTGAGCAAATGCAACATCACCGAAATTCAAGCATAAAAAAACTCCTTTTCGGAGCATTGTTGATGGGATAATGAGATAAAAGTAAATGTTGTCTGTGACGTAGACGAAAATAGTAAAACAAGAATATGGAAAATAGTGATAAGGGGGTAGGAATCTGAAAATTAAGCAATATGTCTTACTGCCTTGAAGATAATTTCGATAGGGTTACTTTTAGAGGTATGTTGATCTTGGGTGTATTTTTCTTTATGTGCTTTGAATAGTAAGAAGAGAGAGAGGTCGTTTCTGAAATGGAATTTCTTTTTATTGTTTAACCTTTTTTGGTAACGTTTCTTTTTCAATTTTAAATGTAGGGAAGGAGTTTTGAAGTAGTTAGAGTAGACTAATGGTGAGTCAGAGCACCAAAATATTTGCCTGCGGTCGGCATAGAGACGGTAGGGATTTCTTCTTTTGTATTTTCTGAAATACTTTTTCTTTTTGGATAAACCTCCTGTTAACTTTTTTCGGGCAATGGCCAATTGTTGTGCGTAGGTAGCGATGTATTTTGAGCGTTTTGAATTTCGTTTGATTTCACGGTAGATGGTGGAGGGAGCAACGCCTAGTTTTCTTGCGATGGTTGTTTTGCTACGGTTCATTTGAAGGGCAAATTCGATATATTTTCGGTCGGCTAGGGTGAGGTTTTTCATGATGAGGATTATTTTTGAATGAAGAATGAAGAATGAAGAATGAAGAAAGGTGGTTTTTATGATGGTTCTTGAGCCACAACGCATTGTGGCTCTACATGCGATAACTTTTCAATTTAGTAGTTCATTGATTTGAAAGTAGGCCCCCTGTAGAGACGAAATGCTTTACGTCTCACGGACCACAATGCGAACCATTTTCACCTTTTTTTTAAAATTTTCCTTTACTTTTGATTTCGTATAAAACCAAAAGAGCTTGTAACAGTGTACAAGCTCTCAGGTTTAATAAGTACTAAGTCAAAAATAAATCATAGTTAATTTTGAATTTGTACTTCTACTTATTAGACTGCTTTTGCTTTTAAGCCATAGTCATTGACGGTCCAACTTTGAGCATCTACATAATCAAAGATGTCTTTTAAAACACCTAGAAGGGAAGTGGTTCTTAGTTGATTGATGTCATAGCTTAGGCCTCTGATAATCATATCAAAACCGTAACTGTTTTGGAGGTCGAAGTTTGTCTTTTTGACGTCTACTTGAAGTTCTTCTAGTTCAAGTTCCATTTCTTTTCTTCGCAGATCTCCTTCATCAAGTTGTGGGATACGGCCTTCCAAGTACAGAATTCTTGCTTCATTTTCGGCCAATGTCGCTTGATTTCTTTCTTTTCTGTCCATAGTATTGTCCAGGCTCAAGTATTCTCTGGTGTTTCTAGAGGAATAATCAAGATAGGTTTCATTGAGTTGATTGATCAATAGTTGGGCATCTTCTTGCGTTTTTGCAAACAAATTAATATTTGTAGCATTGATGATACTATTTAGGTTTATCGTTTTCATAGTTAGACTTTAATTTAGATTTGAAATTTATTGAGTACAACGAGAGTGTTGAATAGATCTATTTAAGAATCGCTGATATAATCGTATTCGTAAATGCACTTAGAAATGTTTTTCGCATTTCACAAAGCCTAACAGATATTGAGAAGAGTTAATAGAGTGCAAAGTGTTTAGTTTGTAAATTAACATTCATTTAGTGTTGATTTTCAGTTTAACAAATGCTTGATGTTGAATTTTATATGGATGTTACAACTTTGTGAAAGTTTGTTTTCTTCTCCATTCAAAGCACAAAGCTATTATTTTAGTTATCTTTACAGAGTGATATTTCAGGCATCATCAGCCCACGACTTAAGTCGTGGGCTGATGATATTTTAAAAAAGCAATAAGCATGAAAAAATTTCCAATAGGCATATCAAACTTTAAGGAGGTAATCAAAGAAGATTATTACTATATCGATAAATCTCTTTTTATTGAGGAGGTGATTGATAGTAGTGCTAAATCAATTTTAATTCCCCGTCCCCGCCGATTTGGAAAGACTTTAAATATGTCTATGCTTCATGCTTTCTTAGATATTAAAAAGTCAGAAGAAAATGCTTCATTATTCGAGCATTTAAAGATACGGGAGACAAAGTCATGGGAACTTCAGGGGAAATATCCTGTGATTTATCTTTCATTTAAAGACATAAAGGAGTTGACTTATGTAGAGTCAATCAAAAAAGTCACTTCAATATTACAAGACTTTTTAGATGATTATAAGGCTATAATTTCGAGGGATGTATTAGATGAAAGAGATTTTAATTATCTAAACAAACTCTTTAAAGGTGAAGAGGTAGACCCTAGCAGATTATCCAATTTTTTGATTCTATTTTCAAGAGTCTTGCATAAAGTTTATGATCAAAATGTAGTGATCTTGATTGATGAATATGACTCCTGTATTATTAAATCATGGCAGGAGGGCTATTACAATGAAATGATTACGTTTATGCGTAATTTTTTATCAGCAGGTTTTAAGGACAATGATTATTTATACAAAGGAGTAATCACTGGGATTTTAAGGGTTGCGAAGGAAAGCATTTTTTCAGGTTTGAATAACCTTAGAGTTTACAGTGTATTGAATCAAACATTTTCAGACAAGTTTGGATTACAGGAAGAAGAGGTAAAGACTCTACTATTATCCATCTCAGAGGAAGAACAGTTTGATAAAGTGAAGGAATGGTATAATGGTTATCAATTTGGCAAAAGTCAAGTTTATAATCCTTGGTCAATTATTAATTTTGCTGATTCAATTGAAGAAGGGGTACAACCTTATTGGGTCAATACCTCAGCAAATGAATTAATAGAAGTGTTATTGACCAATGCGAATGCAGATCTTGAAAAGAAATTAACGGGCTTGATCGATGGTCAGGTGATGGAAAGTGAAATTTCCGAGACCACTATTTTTAAAGATTTGGAAAGAGGAGCAGAGAAAACGGTTTTAGGGTTATTGTTGTTTAATGGATATTTGACAATTGATTATGCTAAACAAGAAGATATCAACTATTATTATGGTTTAAAAATACCCAATAAAGAGGTGGCAATTGTTTATAAGCAAATGCTAGAAAGACTTCTTAATAAGGCAAATAATGTGAACAGCAGTGAAATCTTAACTGCATTGCTTGATCAAGAA
>NZ_JABANE010000002.1 GCF_012844305.1 Flammeovirga aprica JL-4 | reverse complement strand
ATATGATAATTGAAAAAACTCTTATTCTACATGAGGATCAGAAAGAATTGGCTCAACTATTTAATTTTAGGGTGTCCCAATGAGGAACTCAGGAAAAAAGTTGTTTAAATATCATAGCGGATATACATCTGAAATCTCCAAGCACTACCTCTTTGCCCATCTTTATTAAAGCGTTCTCCTTGTACAACACTCACACCTGTACGGCATCTTTCAAAAGGAAACCAAAACAAATTGGCACTGGTATAATAACTCTTTTCAAATGTATTTCCTGGTTGCCATTCTGAATTATCAATCCACGAGACCCCATTTACCAGATTAAGAAAAATGTTTTGCTTGAAATAATATTCATAAGTGAAATAGCCACCTGCGGTAAATGGAACATAAATATCATTATCGGGGCTCGCAACAGCATCAAGATTGTAAGAGGAGAAAGCTGAAATATAACGTGTCACACCTCTTCCTCCAATAATCTGATAGTAGATTTTATGCTTTTCTTTGAAGGTGTTTTTACCCGAAATCATCATTCCAAACCCCATTTTAGAAATCACTTGATCGTCTGGATTATGCTGTGATAGTACTCTGACAATCCCTGCTACTTGTATCTGACCACGAGGCATTGTGACTTTATACCTCGATGCCACATCAGGCCATAATTGCCTTTGATCAACTGCAATCGTATCTGAAAATGTTTTGGTGGGTGTTTCCAAACTGATTGCAAATTCATTCTCGCTTTTTCCCACTTTCTTTTCATAACGTATCAAACCTTGGCGTGTAGAAGAAGAACTGCTTGGTCCTTCATTATCCACCGTTAAAGGAGTGGAGAAGAGGTCGGTAAAAGTGGTCCATGTTTGCCCGATGGTGAGGTAGCCATATTGTACATAAGCATGTCTTAATCGGAAATAATCCAATGCGTTTCCACCACCAATAAAATCGGCTTCAAGGTAAAAACGGATATAGCCTTGGTCAGTCAGAATATTAGAAGAAATACCCAATCTTGACTGACGGGCACTCATATAAAAACCGGTGTTCAATTTATTATCTTTTCCAACAGGAATATCATAAGGCGGGAAACCACCTGTACGACTCAATCCATGAAAGTCATACAACGAATTTAGTTTCACGTATCCTCTGACATCAAAAGGAAGTCTTGAAATTTCTAGATCTTGAGGGTGCTTGTTATCAACAATTTTGGTGGTGTCAATTTTTATTTTCGGGAGAAATGTAATCGTTTTTTCATAATGATCTTCCACTATTACAGTATCCACAATATGCTCTACAGGCTCAATATCAGCAATAATTACATCTTCCTCTTTCGTTGTTTTGATCTGTAAAATGTACTCAGAACTGTCTTTTAAGGCTATATCTCCCCAGAAAGGCAAAGCCCCGTCTCTATATGCCCAAATACCATGTTGTCCCTCTGTGAGCACTAATTTTATTTCTTTATAAGGGGGGATTTCATAAGGATACTGATCAATCTCTACAATGATGGAGTGCTCCTCAATATTTTCGATGTGTAACAGTGCTTCCGGTCTATAGATGTGACCTTGAAAATCGGGGACAACAAGTGCCGCTTTAGCTAATGTATCAAATTGAGAAAGTTCACTTCGTAATACAAAACCTCTTTTTCCTGTTTGATAATCCCAGACTTTCACAAACTGACTTTCTTCATGCAGTGGCAGAGACAGAATATCTCTTCCTTTCTCCAGCTTCATTAAAGCAGGACTGTTTATAGAGCGGTGATCCCGAAGGTAAGTATTATATTCCACCGTAGAACGCATCCATTGCCCAAACACATTTTGATGCATAAATATCATCAAAAGCAGGATCAAAAAGCGAAAGGTATATGCGTAAAACTGCTTCATGCTTCTCCTAAATATCATACCTCACATACATCTGCAAACGGGAAGCATATCCCTGCTGATCATTTTTATTTCTTCGGATACCATAAATATATCCTACGCCCAGTTGCATTCGGTCAAACGCAAACCAAAAACTATTTATACTTCCATAGTAACTACTTTTATAGCTGTCTTCCGCTTGCCATTCTGCATTTTCAAGCCATGTTACTCCTCCAGTGATATTACTGAAAAGCTTTTCAGACCAGTGATGTTCAAAAGAAAGATATCCCCCAGAAGTTTGAGGAATAAAAACACGATTATCGGCAGGATTGACAAACGCATCCATAGAATAATTTCTAAAAGCCCTCACATACCGGCTAATCCCTTTCCCATAAACCGCTTGAAAATAAAGTATATTATCCTTGTTTTCGATGTACTGTTTACCGCTGATCATTACCCCATAACCTGCCGTATGCGTCACATCATTAGTATTGAGATCCGTATGTGAAATCACTCTGAAAAGTCCCGAAACCTGTACCTGCCCTTTGTCATGTTTGACCTTATAACGAGAGCTTATATCTGGGAATTTCTGCCGTTGATCCACTGCTGTTGAATCAGAGAAAGTAGTAGTAGGAGTTTCAATACCCACACCAAATTCATTGTCTGTATACCCCACTTTCTTTTCCCAACGGATCATACCTTGACGGATAGCAATAGAACTGTTCGGTCCTTCTCTGTCCACTGTCAGAGGAATTGCCTCAAGATTGGCAAAAGTAGTCCATGTCTGTCCCACCGTCAAAAAACCATATTCAGCATACGCTTGCCTCAACCGGAAAAACATTTGATTGGTATTTCCACCCGCAAAATCCGCTTCAATATAGATCTTCAAATACCCTGTTTTTGCTTTAATATTTGAAGAGAAAGCCAAACGAGTCTGCCTTGCCCCCATATAAAAACCCCTATCAATTGTATTTCTTTCCTCCCCAACAGGAATTTCTACCGGCACAAAACGATCCACATCAGAAAGCCCGTTAAAATCATAAATAGAGTTCAATTTAATATAGCCTCTAATCCCCACTTTCGACTTCGATTCCTCTAAATCTTGAGGGTGTTTATTATTCACAATCCTCGCCGTATCCACCTTCACCTTAGGCGTCACATCGACCGTATCCACAGAATAATACTCCGTCCTCACCGTATCCTGATGCGAAAGAATAGGATGCAGTTCACTCACTAAAACCTCTTCCGTTTCATTGATCCTTAAAACATACTCTGCACTATCAGCCAGAGTCAGACTTCCCCAAAAAGGAAAAGCACCATCCCGACTGATCCATATTCCATGTTTTCCCTCACTAATCCTTAATGTAATTTCCTCATAAGGCTGTAGCTGATAAGGAATCTGATCCAACTCAAAATTGATATCCTTCTTAAATTGATTTTCCAGGTGCAAAGTCGTTCCCCCTCTCTTCAGCGTACCATGATTAGAAAGCTCCTCCAGCTCCACCTTCGTCATCACTTCATAAAGTGTCACATATTTTTGATACACAAATCCACGCTTTCCCGTCTGATAATCCCAAACGCGTATATAATCATCGTTACTGTCAATAGGAAGTGCCAATAAGTTTCTACCATTCTTCAATGTCATGATCACGTGCCCCTCATGTCCATAAGCATCACGCATAAACACATCATGATTGATCTGCGCCGTCATCCACTGCGAAAAAGCTTCACTGGAAAGCAATAAAAAAATAGGAAGAAGATAAATATAATGTTTCAGGGTGGATCTCATTGAAAACGAGTTAATTCAGCGATTAGATTGATCAAAAGAAAGAAATACTGCATACAAAATACATCATTTTCCCTTGAATTTGAAAATTATCCTATTGTTTGAGTCTGCACAAGGTCGTATATTCGCACAAAACAAAAAAATGGCTCCATAGTACAACGGATTAGTACGTAAGCTTCCGGCGCTTAAGATCTGGGTTCGATTCCCGGTGGGGCTACATAAAACCGCTTTTTTAATACTAAAAAGGTGGTTTTTGTATTTTATGGGTGCTATTGTGGGTGCTAAAAATTAAAGTAGTCGGATTTTGAGGAGCTTTTTTTGGTTTTGTCCTACATTTGAATTGAAGATGATATCTAAACAAAGATTTTCAATTTTTCCTCCTAATTAGCTTTGTAACATTTTCAAAACCTCTTCTTTTGGTTTTAGCTGTTTTCGTTAAACTCTTTTGTTATTTCTTGGCATACTTCATCTATCCTTTTTCGTTGGATATTATATTTCTCTTTGAAGGCTTCTTGAATTTGGCGGTACTTCAATTGTGCTTTTAAATGTTTGGTTCCTTTCATATTCTAGTTTTTAACGTCACTTTTGGAAGTTTTTACCGTAAAATTACCCTGTTTTGGCTTGTATTAGACGGTCAAATGGACATAAATGGAAGTTTTTACCCTCAAAATGGACAAAAAACGGACATAAATGGAAAGGTTTGGACATTTTTGATTTTGTTAAAAAATTGATAATCATTTAATTAAGTGAATTTATTGGCCTACCCCCCCCTGTAAAAAAATAAGGGTCAGACGAAACGTCTAAACCCTTTTTGTATTTTTAATCTCCTCACAAAGCTTTTCAAAATCTTTAAAAATCTCCTTCTCACTTCTTTTTTTCAATCGAAGAGGTTTAAAACCTCTTGGTACAAAGTATTCATTTATTTCCCTTATTTCCTCTGTCTTGGTTTTTGGTTTTGACTTGAATGGCTGTATTTTCAAAATACCTTTACTTTCAAATCTTAATATCTGAGATGATAATAAATTGAAGAATGAATTTACAATAATGCCAACATCTCTTTGAGATATTTTGTGTATTTCCCCAACCATATGAACATTAGAGAATTGCAAAGGATTGTGATTAACATACGTATCAAATATTTCTATGTATTCATGCTCTTTATGATTTTCTATAAATCTTAAAACCCTGATTATTGTCTTTAGATATAGAGATTTTACAACATGGTCTTTTAAATCAAACTTTTCATCTACTTGGATATAACATCTAATTGCCTTTAATAAATCTGCTTCTTTTAAGGGGACATTGTATTCATTGGAGAATAAACGAGTGTATTTAATATTCTCTATTGATAAGTTGTTATTGTTTCCATCGATAAAAGTTATTTGACCATTTCTAATAGGTTTCTCTTTGAAGAGAAACAAAACCCATTTTGCAACATTGATATACTGACTATTGAAAAGAACATAGGGTTTCTGTTTGAATACTTTTAAGTGTTTCTTTTTCTTGAGGTTATACACTTCACCATTTTTATTTATATAAAGCCCTTTAATATCCTTATGTGTTTTATAGCCAAGTTGTCTTAATTCTTGCGCTTTCATGATTTTGTTATTTACATTTGTATTAACCACTAAGCAAAAAGAGCAGTACAGCTAAGCGGTCGAAAGTCGCTAGGGGAGCAACCTTTTTACTTAGTGGTTTTTATCATTGGTTAAGAGTAAATATTTTCAAACCTTTTTTATAATCATCTATTAATAAACAAACCCTTTGTATTTGTTCGTTTATATCTATTACAAACTTCTCTTGACTTTGGTAATGAATAAATAAAGCTTCCAATACAAAGCCCTCAGCTTCATAACCGTTTAGTAATTGCTTTAGCTTAAGCCCGTATGATGTTTCACTAACGATTAGATAAAAGTCATCTATATTCTTAATTAATTGTTTCATCTGTCGATTTTTAAAGTTTCATTAATTTACCAACTACCACAAACGGTTGTCTATTTTCGTGTGAATCTCCACCTGTTGATTTAACAGCATTACCTGTAATGTTAAGAGATATATCAAAATGCGGGTTTTCACCGTTTGGTTTGTCTCCACCTGCAAATCTATTTGTATTATTATGGTTATCATCATCTCCTCCTTCGATACCCGGTACTAAAGCAGTGGTTGCAAAAGGTAGTGATAATGGTGGAATTTGGTTAGTAGTTAAAGTAATCTCTCTTTGACCTCCTTTATTACCAAGTACAAAGTATTCTGAAAGGTTAGCTTCTTCATTTCCGTTAACTAAACTTGTGTCACTCATTCCCACTGTCACTCTTCCTCTTAAATCAGGAGTGCCATTTTGACCATTACAAAGTGCATACCCGATGTATTCACCTATTCCTAAACCTGTTGCATCAAAATTCACTAAGCTTCCATAATAGTCTACTATCATTCCTTTTAATAAACCTTGTAAACCTGTAATTGCTTCTGTATTTCGTTTAATTGGATGTTTTACAATTTCATTCCAATCAAATAAACCTGTTCCACTAGCTTTAAAAGTAGGTTTCAATTTCTCTTCTTGACAGACATAAAAGGTTCCCACTTTATTATAACCTTCGACTAAATCATGTGGCTCATAGGGTAATGAAACTTTTTCAATCTCAAAAACTGGTACTTCTTCACCAATGGCAGTACCCGAAAAAGTTTCCACAAAATAAAATGTGTTTTGCCACATTATCCATCCTTCAGTACATTGGTAATTTTGCCCATCCTTTGAAAATTCGACACCTTTTATTCTCACAGGTGAATCATTTTCGGTAAGTGTTAAACTTAAGATAGAGACTATATCGGAAGAAATATTATTGATGTGTCTAAAATCTTCAGTGTTTAGTATTAGCCCTTTTGCTGGTATATTAAATATTTTCATTTTACTTAAATTGATTTTTAGAATTTGAATTACTGGTTTATAACTATGACCTTGGTGGAGATCTGATTTTCTTCATTTTTCCGATAAGAATTAACTCACAAATTCAACATTGGAACCCTCATTTTTTAGACCGTTTTCAAGTTGCCTATCATTGGAAAGTAGCCCTTTTAAAAGTTCACCAGCATAGTAGAAAACATCTTTTTCAGCTTCGCCCATTATTTCAGTGTTGTACCTTTGCATCAATTTTATTAATGCTTCTTGCATCTTTACAACTTCATATGCTTCACCATCTATTTTAATGTTAATTACATTGCGTGTGAAGTTCTCACCTTCTCTTTGTTCTTTTCCTAAACTTATCATTGTCTTTATTTTATTATTGGTTATGAAATTTTACTTTGATTCAATTCTTTTTTAGAAACCTATTACCCTTCTTTCTTCCTCTTTTCCTTCATAATTGGATAGCTGTTTAGCTTCTTTTACCTGTTTGGGAGATAGACGAAATTCTTTCATTAAATAGGAGAATTTACATTGCTTCGATTTATTGATATGTTCCACCGCTAAGGCTATTCTTTGTTTAGTACCTAATTCATCAATGGATTTATAAACCTGTTTCGGTTTTTGGTTTTCCTCCTCTTCATTTTCGTTTTTAAAAGCCTTTGAAACAGGTTTTAAAACGGGTTTAATATTTTCCTGTTCTTCAGGTCGAATACAGCTTGAAGCAAGTAAAGACAAGCCAATAAAGATCAAACTAAAGAGTCTAAATTGTTGTGCTTTAGTTTCCGCTTTTTCTTCCATTGCTTCAAAACGTTTTAAACCGTACTGTATTCGTATTTTTACCTCTTCGAGCTGTTCAGCTATCAAACGTTTACTTTCAACGTCTTGCCATCGCCTAGAAGTACCAATTTTAGCTAATTGGTGGAGGAGGTCTTTTTGTAGTGCTTTATCTTGGTCTAATTGGGTGCGATCAACTGTATTTTGATAGGTGACTTTTTCCACTCCTTCAAACTCCATAAATACCACTACTCCGAGAAGAGCCACGGCTATAATGATTGACTGGTGTACATTTTTGGATTTGACAATCTCCCTTATAGAGTAGATTAAATAATAATGACTTAGTAAGGAAAGTATTACACTTGCTATAATACTTACTACCATAGAAAAGTGTATTTCTAGGTAGTTAGCAACCACTAACACCGAGTATGTGAATGATATTAAAATGATTGTAATGTGTGGTATATTTCGTAAATTGCTCATGCTTTTATGATGTTATGCATTATAAAATAATTCCTATGGCTTGCACCTCATTTTGTGGAGTGCAAGCCTTTTTTAATTCTCCTTTAATTTGATGTTGTAGGCAATTTGATTTAAGCTTTGCCTTTGGGTGTTTACATCTTTTTTATCTTTCACTTTGCAATACATTGTTCTGCAAACGGAATGGATACGGTGGTAAAGGTTCTTTTTGATACTACAAGTTTTAATAGAGTGGGAGTAAATGGCACTTAAAACCATTCTTTCATATTCAGAACCTTTTAGAATAATTATTATCCTTTTCCCGAAAGAAGATTTACACATTAAAGCATAAAACTCTTCTTGTGTAGCCATTGGTTTGGCTTCCTGTTTAAATCTGTTTTTGTATTTCATGACCACTTTCTTTTTTTAACTTGGAATGGAAAGAAACCGTAAGTGTCGGGGTAAGTAATACCCATTGTATTTTGAATGATAATCTTAAAATTATCTTTCCCTCTCTTTAGTTCTTTGACCTCTTTTTTTCTTAAAGTCACTTCTTTTAAATCAATTCCTAAGACCGTTTTGATAGCGTTATTTTGAGAGGTTAGTATTCTAATGTCATTGCCATTGATACAGCTATCAATTACCCTCTTTAGGTCTTCCAATACTGTTTTTTCTTCTTTGGTTAATCTCATGTTCTTATAAATTATATTTTGCTTTCATCGCTTTAAATTGTTGATAGGCTTCACTTACGGAGTTGTAAAAATGATCTTCAATACCTTTCCTTTCTTGGGTACCCGTCTTTGCAGTTGCTCCAGGGATAGTTTCCGTAAACCTTAGTGAAACATAATGCCCCATATGTTTAATGTGAGTGTACTTTCTTTTCTTCATAACTTGGTTAGTATTCAGGTTGAATATCATCAAAGATTATGTTGTGAACTTTCTTTCGAAAATCTTCCAACTCTTGTAAACTCTTCATTATTTCGCCTTCCTCTTCTAGTTCCCTTTCCATTTCTCTGTACTCGTCAATGGTGTAATCATTATCACCATTAATTCTTTTTTTTCTTTCTTCTTCCTTCTTCTCAAATAATTTCTGAGCCTGTTCATTCTTTATTTTCATTTTTTCAGAAAGTGAACATTCTCTTAAAATGTGCATCAACTTTATTGCTTCTTTCTCTGAGAAAGTCAACTCTTTACTTTGCTTCTTTACTACTTTCATAACTTTTAATTTTGTGGTTTTGGGTAGTCATATTCACCTATCCATTGATTTATTTTTATCCATTGTTCAAGGGCTTCAACCTTGGCTTTACTTTCAGTTTCGTTTAACTCGGTTCCTGTTTCAATCACCCATATTTCAAGGTGTTTTTGTTTTACAGCTTCATCATAAAAGTGTTGCCTTAAACATGTTGCGATAAGGGTATTACACATGTATTGATTGCCTTGGAAGTCTAACCCCTCATTGTTTTTGATTTTCTCCAAGTAGTATTCTAGTTTGGAACCCTCAATACATTCATTCCCCAAGTCTTTTAAACACTCCTTGTATAAATTATTTTCTTCGTGTTTCATGCTTGATTCCTTTTTGATACTTCACGAATAAATCTCATTGCCCTTGTACCTGTTAGTACTATTTTTTTAGCGTTCTTTCTGTCCGACCATACTTTGACCTCTTTAATTTTTCTTATCCATTCAATTGGAGCAAACACCTCTTTTTGGTGCAACTGGTCAGTGTATCGTTTTCGGTCTTGTGTGTAGGTAATGGAGAGGTTAAAACTGTTTTTGTGGATTTTCTCCATTAATCGAATCAATACAGGGTTTTCCTTTTGTTTCAATACTTCATTCATCTTTTTCCGTTTATTTCGGTTGCACTTGTTATTGCATGACTTTGAACAATATTTGGCATTTTTGGATTTGTGGGAAATGTCAGCACCACAACAAAGACATTTTTTTGAATCTGAATTTTGGGGATTTAGTGGGGTTTTTCTGTTTTCCATCTTTTGACTTGTTTTTTGCCCTTTTTGGTTTTGTTGAATCCGTTTTTGTTTCACATTTACCCCACCATTTCCCCGTTTATCTAAATGGGGAAACAGTGGGGTTTTTCTATTTCTCACCTTCTTTAATTTAGATTGTCTTAAATCATTCATAAAAGGGTTGTAAACCGCCTCTAATGGCACTTGAACCCGTTTTAATTCATCTTGAATCAGATCATAAATAACTACCTGTAACTTACCTTTACTATGCTGACACATATAACCACGCCAAGAGTTAAGCATATTCCTACGTGCTTCTTTTCTTTGGTTTAAATGCTTCTTTTTCTGTTCTGTTGTCATTTCCTTTATGGCTTGTTTTTCTTCTTCTGACTCCTCCCAAATAGGAGCATCAAGCATATAGTAAAAGTGTGTACACTGCTTAAGAGTGAGCCTATTTGTGATAAATTCTATTTCTTGCCTGTCTATAAAAACAGCATCCGCCCAGCGTTCCAAGAGCCATAAACCCATGCTTTTAAAAACTCCAATATTGGATAGATCAAACAAGCTATAGACGCCCATTGCCTTAAGCGTTTTCATTTTGTTATAAGCTACTTCAAGCCTTAATAGGTTGTTTTTAGGTTTATATTTCTTCTGTATAGACTTGGTTTGTGCTGTTTTGTCATAAGTCTTTATGGTGTAGTTATCCCGTTTTATTGTGGTGGACAACGCCCCGTCTTGTGTGTTTTGTTCATATATTTTATTTCCATTGGCTATTAATCCACGTAGTACAGTTTTGACGTTTTTGTCTTTGGGTAACTCTATGTTTACACCAAACTCAATGTTTTGTAATTCTGTCTCTTTGGGATTGATAAATAATTCGTCTTTTAGTTTTTTAAGGGTTTGGATAAAGTCTTGATAGGTGTAGGTATTTGCGTTGTGAACCCCTTCATTCCAAAACTTGTGTAAACTTCCTTTTACAGTACAGTGCATTCCATTTTTACCTTTGCTTATCATCAAATCAAGCCCTTTGTACTTGAAAAAAAGTTTATAGTCGTGTAATATCAATTCCCCTTCTTCGCTTATGGTGTACTTACCAGCAAAGGGAAAATGAGATAATAATTTATTTATCACTATCGCATTACGAATCAATATTTTAAACCCGTCAATCAACTAGTTATTTCTTTTTTTATTTCCGTTCATACTCCCTTTTACCCCCTTTGATAAGTCAAAAAAAAGAGGGGAGAGGAACCTCAATAGCATTAAGGTATTTTCCTTTTTCTCGTTATGAGTTTTGAAAGCCATTTTTGGTAAATGTGCTGATGTAGATTCATGTTTTACCTGTTTTAAACCTGTCATTTCAATCTAGTTTTAATTGGTGTTTGTACTGTTAACCCTAAAAATTAGGGTGTAAAAAGGAGGGCGATAAAAATTAATTTTTCGCTTTTTTGTTCTCCGAGATGTTGAAATAATACGATTCTAAACGACTTCTTTACCGTCTACAATGGCACTTAAAGCCATTTCTAAGAATTGCCTAACGAGTTGTAGTATTATATTTGAAGGTTCCTGTTTGTTGATCGCCAAGTAAAGCAACTCTTCTACAATAACAATGTAGCTACTAGCTAAGCGTTCATTATCCAAGGAAGCAAACAAAGCAACTAAACCTTTGTGTTTTTCTTCTCCTTCTAAAGATTCTATTACCGTCAAGTCATCCAATGCAGATTGAAGGATATTAATACTTTGTTCATGCATGGCTAATGAGCGTTTGTATTAATACATTCATCAATATCACCACGCCTTAATACAGTTCTCCTTCCTACTTTGGAATACTTCAAGCGTCCTTCTCGCATAAGCTTTTGAAAGGTTGATTTACTTAAATTGTAAATCCTTTCGGCTTCTGATACGCTCAACACATCATCTTTACTTTTAGATTGTGTTTTCATTTCGTCAATTGCTTTATGAAGCGTTAAAAGCAACTGTTCTAAGCCGTTTAAACGGTCTTCTAGGTGTTCAAAAGGGTTTTGCATGGATTTAGTTGGATAAGTTTATTAAAACACTAGCTAGAGCCTTATAAGCTTCTTTTCTTTCTTGTTCAATCTCTTCTAAAAGTTCAGCAGTCGCTTTTAAAATTTGAGCTTCTTCTCTTTCAGATGTTTTGTATTTACTAGCAAAAAAGCCCTGTACTCTTGAAAAGGTAAGATTACTCTTTGTTGCAATTTCGGTCAATGCTCCATTGGGTAACATTGCTCTTAATTCAATTTTGCTTTTTGGTGTTATTCTTTGCATATCAAAATTAAGGTTAAAATTATTAGTGATAAGCAAATATAAAAATGTTCATTATTTTTTTACTAACATTGTTAGTATTTTTTTTACGAACATATTAAAGATCATAAAAAAAAACGCTTTTAGCGTTCTTTTTATGATTAAAACTTTCCTTCTATTCTCTCTTTAAGAACCTTGTATAAATTTTCATTAAATTTTCCCAAACCCTCATTTATTTCATTCTGTCTATCTATATTATATAATAAATCTGCTACGCTTCCTGTTATTATACCATAATTATAAATAGTTCCCTGTGATAGATAACCATCGTACAAACCATAATAAAGAACTTTTAAATCCTTCGAATAATCGCTAATTAAATCTTTTCCTTTCATCTCAAAAACAAAATCATTTAATTCAACAATATGACTTGCTTTAACGTATTCTCTATCAAAATATTTAGGTAGTTTTTTACTTTCTTCAAAAAATAATTCAATTATTAAATCTTCCCAAATGTCTAATAAACTCCTAGATAGGAGTTTGATACTCTTTGAATTTAATATCTTAAATTTCCCTTGCTCGTAATATTCAATAGTCCTTTCAATTAATTTAATTTCGCTATCAATTTGTGTATTAAGTTCTCCCAAAATAAAACCTATTTCATTTAAATATCCCTCTTTTTCAGAAATATTAGATTTGAAATTATAATTCTTTCTATTAAAAGTGACTTGAATGTATAAAGGGTAATATCTATCTAACCCAATGATTCTAGGTTTTAATTTTTCATTAACATAATGCTTAACCGTAATTTTACCCATTTGTTTATAATGTCTTCTTTAGTTTTGAGGTACTTAACCTCTTATAAAATAATTCCTTTTTGATGTGAGTAGGGATAAAATCGCACCCACAAGCGCAATATATTGCCCCAATGAAAAAATGTTGTAATAATTATGCAATTATTTTTAAGAAGTCTAGAAGAGTTATAACGAATTTATGAGTATAAAAAAAGTAATCATACTATTTGTATAATTACTTAATCAACTGTAATTCTTTTTTTTATCAAATTTTCAATTCAAAATCCGATATAGAAGACTCTGATGTAGCCTTCCCCCAATCTCCTTTTGGCGCCAAGGTAGCACTTTTAAAAACAGATGAAGTACCTTTTACAAAACATTTTAATTTTAAAGCCTTGAAATTCCTACCGTTTTCTTCCCAAATTTTAAATGAGAGAAACTTCAAATCATTATCTAAGTCCTCTTTAGATGGCTCATTATTATATATGATATTTGCACTTAACCTTTTTATTCCTTGGCTAGAATTGTCTTTTATATCTTCAATTTTACCTATTAATTGGTGATTTTTTGGATAATCAACTTTTTCTTTGAATAATCTTTCTAACCTTTCTTGCATATTTATAGAGTATTCAAACATTTCCGAAAGATCGTCAGTAATCCACATAGGGGTTTGAATAAAATCAAGTTGCTTTAAAACACTTTCGTTTTGCCAAAAACTGTTTTTATAACATGAAATAAGAACTTTGTCTACTTTATCTTCATTTACACCATATGGAGCGTAAAACATTCCATTATCAACAATAACATCAAAATTTTGAGCAATTGTTTTTCCATTTTTTTCAAGACTTGTTCCAATTTTTGTGCCTTCTGGTAGATTTGTTTTACCTACGATCAATACCCCTTTTTGGTTTGGATTTACCTCTATTGTCAATTGTAAATCGGTATCTTTCATAATTTCTTTACTCTTAGTTGAGCACGAACTAAGAATAGACATTATAAAAAAATAAAGAATTGTAGTTTTAATGTAACTCATTTGAATGATTGATTTTAATTTAGTTTCATGGAACCATTTAGCTCTATACAAATATATAAATTTGATAAAACCTTCACATATTGTTATGGGTTTATCTTTCGTTAAACATTTTTTAAAGCTGTTTTGATCGTTGAAACAGCACACGCAAATTCATCACTAAGTTGTTCAATTACTGAATCCATAGAAAACCTTAAACCTTTTGGGGAGCTATTATATATTTCTGTAAAACGTTTTTGTATTAGATTGTATCGTTTTAGAGTGTTTACTTTTCGGGTGTTGCTTACTTTGATTGATGTTTTATTTTTCATAGGTATATGTGGTTTTTGTACCAAATTTAATGAAGAAAGAAGAACTTTTTATTGATATTTTATAATCAATGATCATATTTATATTTCAATAAATTATTTCTTAAAAGACAAGCAATCCAAAATGAAAAAAAAACTACCTCTTAGCATCATTAAAAATTTTCAACCTAAAAATAAGAAACACCTTAATTTAGTAAAACCTGAGGAAGGGGGAGATAATTTTATTCTTCAGTTTTTAGATATTGATTCTGAATCAGATTTCTATTTTAAAATAATCAGCTTTGATAAGAAAGAAGGGAAATATCATATCGAGTTTTCCCCAATTAATTCCGAGAATATAGGATTACAAAAGCGTTTATTATCAATTGGGGAATTAAATAAGAGGTTTGATTCTTGGCTGAATATTATTGAAGAGTACAATAATACAGAAACAATTTTAGATGACCCTATTTTAAAGGGTTTTCAAGAAGAATATTATTCCTACTTTGAAATTTTAGAAGATGAAGACGCTGAAACCAAACCTTTATCACCTGATCAGATTTTAGCTATTGATAATTATATGACTTACATTGAAACTAATATTGGTGAATTTGTTACTCAGTCTAATAGCAAAGATATTGATGAAATAAAAGGAGATATTAATCAATTGAAGCTTGAACTAACGCAGAAGCCAAAGAAATGGGTAGTTGAAAAAACATGTATGATCTTGGCTAAGATAACAAAACAAGGACCTCAGTTTGCAAAACTTATAATAGATTTTATGAAAGAAGGTAAAAAGGAACTCATAAAACAAGGAGTGAAGCTATTAATACAAGGAGGTGAGAGTTTAATATCTTAAAGTGAATATAATGTTTGTTGATCACAGTATAAGTTCTGAAAGTGTTTTTGATATAGCAGAAATGAGTTGCCAAGAGTTTCTAGAATCTTTTAATTGTTATCCTGATTTTTACCAATCTTTTATCCAAAAGTATAGTTACATAATCGCTTATCATGGAACTAATTTAGACAAAGAGGAAATTGCAAGTATTAAAAAAGTAGGGTTAAAAGTACCAAATCCTAAATTTCTTTTAGAAAAGGCAAAACATAAATTGATTTTAAATACAGATTCAAATGAGTTTAAAAGCCAATTAATTAAAGAGATTGATCTGTTTTTTGAAAAACCACCTTTTGATACAGATCAAGGAGTATTTTTATGTATTGATAGAGAGAGTCTATTAGAATTTGATTATCATTATCTATTTGGTTCAGAGTATTTACAAAACTTGGCTGAAAGATTAAAAATGAAGTTTGGAGTTCCATTTAAAAACAGGCTTGCAGATTCAGGAAAGTCAGCATTAATAAAAGCGAAGGTACCAGTAGATCAAGTAGATAGTTTATCTGTTGAAATTATCTACGACTATTGGTGGGGTATAGATGAAAATGAATGTTCAATACTTTTAAAAAAAGGTGTAACTAAAGATATGATTTTAGAGATTGAAGAAGTACCTAGACCTTATGACAAGTATAATATGTTATTAGGTTAATTTTTTATTTAAATCCTACTTTTATACTGACTGACTTCCATAAAAAATAAGTTATGAATAACGTTAAAAAACAACATTTTGTACCACGAGTTTATTTAAGAAAGTTCACCAATAAGAATAAGAGAATATTTGTGTATGACAAAGAGAAAAATGATGTGTATGCCAGTAGTGTTGATAATGTTGCTTTTCATAAATTTTTTTATGATCAACCTGATAATAAGCAAGAGACTGAAAAGAGTCTAGGAAAAATAGAAGCTTCTTTTGGGCAAATTCTGATTAAATTATTTGACAAACTTAAACTTAAGCATAATGTTTTAACACCTAATGAAAAGAAAATAATGTTTGAGTTTGTATTTATTCAAATGATAAGAACAACCAGTTTTAGAAAAAGACTACCATCTCAACATGAAGTACTTGTTCAGGCATTAAAAGAGAAGGTAAATATAGATTTATCCGATCTTGATTTTGACGCCAAACAAACTCAAAAATCCTTGATTTTAAGTGATAATGTACAAAAAGTTTTATCATCAGTTTTCGACGATAAAATTTTTCTTTTTTGGAAAAATAATTCTGATATACCTTTTCTAAGTTCAGACAATCCATCTATTGGGATATTCAACGAAAATAGTATTGTTGACAATAAATATGAAATGTATATGCCATTATCACCTTATTATTCTTTGAGTATAGTAAGTAAAAGGTCATATCCTGAATTATTAGAATTGGATAATTCAGTTCTAGAAGTCAACCCTGAAAATGTGAAACACTATAATTATCAGATCATAAAAAAAAGTGTTAGACATATTTTTAGTAATAACAGAAATTTTCATACGATTCAAGACCTGTTTCAAAAATACCCTGATGGAAGATTTTTACGGTCAAGCATAGAAAAACCAAGCTTTAGGTAATGAATTCTTTTAACCTCAAAAGTTAATTATCACCTAGATATAATGGGTAAACAGTTTTCATAATATTATTTTTAATCACAAAATCGACTTTTATACCACAATCAGTTATTGAATGAAAGATACTAGAATCTGATTTGCATTGTTGTTTAACCTTATAAGCAGTGAATATTTTGAACATAAAAGTTGTTGGGCACCACGATTTAGGAAACATTGAAGAGTTTTGTTTTAGATATAATTTATCTCTTTCCTTGGAATAATATTCAACATCAGCTATCCAAACTCCATTTTTGTCTTCGTGAGATTTTTGGGTAACAGTTTTTATATGAGGGTTTAAATCCGAAATAAGATGAATTCCTGTTATTTCTTTTTTTAATTCTCCAAATATTGTGTGTTTAAGAAGTTTATAACTTACTTCATTAAACTCTTCGTCTGAAGGAGTGATAACAAAATGTCTTGAATAAAAAATAAATTTTTTTTCACAAATTTTCATAGCAGACTTCCTATCTATTTGTGAATAGTTTATCCAAGTTTCATCATGTTTTCTTAATTCTTTTAGAGTATTATAACCTCTTGCACCTTTTACTATAGATGAAGTAAACGGGAAATTACTATCCAAGAATATAATTCTATATGGTTTACTTATATGCTCATTTTTGTTGTCAGAACCTATACCTTCAACGCAATAGTATTTCCCTTGAGTTGTCATTTTTTAGAATTTTAATTTGTAGTTATATAAAAGTGATCGTTAGTTTCTATGTATGTTATTAATTTAATGTCCTTCTTCTAACCTTAGAATTATTTGTTGAATCCAAGCATTAAATCTTGGACAATTTTCTAACATAGGTTCAATTCCTATAAATTCAAAAATTTCACCACCATCTCCTGTTTTATCGTAATCATAAATATTTTCCAAACGTTTTGAGGGTGCTGTTAAACGTGAATTGTTAATTTGTTCTGGGTTAGTATATTGGCTTCTTATTTCACGTACTTTAGTTATACAACTTTCATCTTCATCTTGTAGAATATAAGCTAACCCATCTTCTGAGGAAAACATTAATGCTTCAACTTCATGTAGTTGTATGTATGGAATTAAATTATCTGTATTTTGAAAATCACTATGAATTCCATCTTCAATGTTAGCTACATTGTCAGAATTACTCGAATAGTTAGGGAAGTTAGATGGAAGTGCATAAAAATCAACTAGTGTGGTAACGATAACATCCCCTTGTGCTAACGTTCTTCTAATATCATCTTGTAGATGTTTATAAGTAGTGAGTCCTCCTTTTTTATGTAATTTCCTATTAGTTACTATAGGTTGTCCATTCATGTAGATATGCCCGTAACCTTGATTTATCAAATATGGAATTATTACTTTATCAACTAATATGAGTTCTGTATCTCCTTCTACAATAAAAACTAATCTTTTCATAATTAAAATCGATAAGGTTGACCTCCAAATATATTTTTACCCCAAATTTCACTTAAAGTATAATCTTCTAACCATTCTTTTAAGTTTTCTTCTTCTAGTCTTCTAAATGTTGAAGCATTATTTTTTCTATCAACTACGATAATATCTTGCGGATCAAAATTATCAATGAAATTAGTTGATTGAGTAGAAACAATGACTTGAGATTTTTTAGAAACTTTTCTTATTAATGCAGATAGCTTATTGATAGCTACAGGGTGTAATCCTAATTCAGGTTCATCAATAATTATTGTTTTAGGTGGGTCAGGCTGTAAAAGTAATGTTGTTAAAGCTATAAATCTAAGTGTGCCGTCTGATAAATCATAAGCATTAAAATAATGTTCTATATTCCCACTATCTGCCCATTCTAGTTGTATCATATGATCATTAATTCTATCAGGTTTCAATTTAAAATGATGAAAAAAGGGAGCTATATTTTTGATTGTATTTTCTATTCTTGAAAATGAACGAGGAGACTTTTCTTGTAGAAAGTATAGAAAGGCAGGTAAATTATTACCATTAGGTTGTAAGAATTCATTATCATCAATTCTACATTTTCCTTTTAAGGGAGAGTTATCCCCTGTATCATGAAAATGATAAACAGAAAATGTGCGTAACAAATCATTAACATAGTATGCTTGGCTATCTCTTCTAAACCTGAAACCTGATTCCCTAACATTCTCATCATAATTTTTATAATGCCAATTTGTTTCAGGTTTGAAAGCAGTTAAAGTGTTATGAATTAAAACTTCATCTTGGACAGGTTTTAGCCCTAATAAAAATCTATTGTACCCCTTTCCTTCTTTATTACCAAATTCTAAATCTATATCAATACTATTTGTAATTTTCTTTCCATAGTAAAAAAGGCGATCTGCTCCACCTTTTTGAGCAACATATTCTTGTAATTGCTGTTGATATATTTTTCTCAATAGAACAAAGAGAGAAATAAAATTACTTTTACCTACTCCATTGCCTCCTAACAAAATATTTATAGACTGTAAGGGGAGTTCTAATTCTTCTATCGATTTATATCCTTGTATTTTAAGTTTTGTAATCATTGTTTTAGATGTTGTATCTAGCAAAGGTATAACATTAAGGTTTTTAGAGATTCATTTATCATATATAAAATCTCCAAAGATTATAATTCTAAGTTATTTTAACCTTGTAATAATTTAAACTAACCTCCTAAAGCCCTTCTAACTAAATCCATTTCTTCAGTTTTGGGTACATTGACGTAACGCATAAAGCTCTTATAATCAGTATGCCCTGTGAATTTCATAACAATCTCACTATTAAGACCATCAATTAACAAATTGGAAGCAAAAGACCTTCTCCCTGTATGGGTTTCTATTAGCTCATATTTGTGCACTTTCTTGGAGGTTTTAAATTTCCCTCTAAATTCGTGTACTTCAAATAGTTCGTCTATTTCCGCCAATTTGCAGACCTCTTTTATGTATTTGTTTAGTTTTTGGTTGCTAATCACACGAACCTTTACACCTTCTAATAGATCATCTACAATTCTGTTAGAAGTTTTATTTAATGGTACTTCAATTGGTTCGTTTGTTTTGGTCTGCCTAATGGTAATGTAACGTTTTCCGTTTTGGTCAGTCCTTATGTGAGCTTTGTTTATCTTGCTGTAATCACTAAACCTTAGCCCCGTCAAACATGACAATACAAGTAAATCTTTGGCATTGTTCAAGTAATCTGCATCAAAAGAGGTATTACTAAGTTTTTCTATTTCAGCCTTGGTTAATATTGGTCTTAATGTTTGAGGTTGGTGCTTCACTTTGAACTTTTTATACTCTTCATTTTCGGTAATGTTCATTAATACACACCAGTTTAAGAAGGTTTTGAAGTTCTTTAAATACTTGCCTACACTGTCAACTCTTAATTTTTGGTGACTTTCCAAAAAGGATTGAAAAGAATTGAAGAAAGTAACACCAATATTATCCAAATCAAAAGAAACCTTTTTTGTTTCTTCAAACCCTTTGAGATGCTTGTTTTTTAGGGTATTGAATTTTTTTATAGTCTTATCAGCATTTTTATTAGAGATGTATTCCAAATAATTATCATAAGCATCCCAAAAAGTATTGACTTTGGAAACGGCTTTTTCTTTTGGAGTCATCATTTCACGCATGTACTCACCGTTAACAATCAACCCTTTCAACTTCGCATCTTGGTAAATACTAAAAGCCTTACTTTTAAATTCTGTAATTATTCTATTGTATTGGATTGCATCGGGGTTAACTCCTAAAACCTTTTGATTTTTTGCACTCCAATGTTTGGGAGGTATTTTAATTCCTGTTGAAAGAATTATCCTTTTTCCTCCATCTCTAATAATAGCCGTAATACTTGTTTGCTTTACGTCCTTATTTTTTATGAATAAGTTAATTGTTGCCATACCATTTTATAAAATAATCCCTAAAACAAATATACACACTTTTATGAATGGGTGCTAATGTGGGTGCTATTTTTCAACCTTTCAGCAATCTTGTAAAATCTTCAAAAATCAATAAACTTTATTTTTGTGTTATTAAGGCTGTTTTTTGAAAGTGAATGATTTTGTAAAAATGATAGGTTGGATTCCCGGTGGGGCTACTTTACGGTATAAACCTACCTTATCAATTTTACCGAAACAGCTATTTCAATAACGAGATAGCTGTTTTTGGTTTTTAGACCTTCCATAAAAAGACACATTTTACATAAAGTATTCTAAAATAGTTGTTCAATTGTTGTTCAATTCAAAATCACCGAACAACAATTCTAAAATGTTGTTTTTTGGCTCTATTATCTTGAACAACAAAAGACAGTTATAACGATAAAAAATGCAGAAAGTATACTGTTTTTGAGGTGAATAGAGTGTCCATTCTGCAAAAAGTATCACTTTTTATTTTAGATTTGATTAATCAGGTTCTTGCGTTCATGTTCAATATTAAAATCTAAAAAAAAAACATGAAAGTGAAATTCGAAATTATTGAATCAAGAATTAAGGTGAATGGTAAATGTCCGATACTGTTACGACTTACCTTAAAAAGGAAAATCACTCGTATCAGTTCTAAGATCGAGATTGAACCAAAATATTGGGATAAAACAAAGCTCTATGATCCAATTGTAATTCCATCTGCAGAGAAAAGAAAAGGTGGGGCATCTTTACCCAATGCTAATATTCTTAATACTAGACTCAATAAATTATTACGTAAAGCTCATGACTTTATTGAGTATGAAAAACTACATGAAAGAAATGTAACAGTAGATGATGTTATCAAAGTGTTAAATGGTTTTGATAACCGTAATTTCATTCACTTTGCTTCTGAAGAACTAGAAAAGAAGCGAAAAAGGAAAAAGAAATTTAGCCATAATACTTATCGAACTGCTAAGGCTCGACTCAATACTTTAATAGAGTTTGTAGAGGAAAACTATGGAGGTCATTTAACGATTGAAGAAGTGACAGTTGATTTCTTAGAAGAGTACGAAGGTTGGTGTAATTATGAGAAAGGATATGAGATTAATACTACTGAAACGAAGCTAAGGTTTGTAAGAGAATTTATAAAACTTGCATTTGAAAAAGGTCTGACGAATCAGTATCCATTCAATACTTTTAAATTAACAAGAGAGGTAAAAGAAAAAGAATACTTAAGACCAGAAGAAGTACAAAAGCTTAATGCCTTATTTGATTCAGGAGAATTAGAAGGACGACTTCAAAATGTATTGAATTACTTTTTAGTAGCTTGTTATACAGGGGTGAGATACAGTGATTACTATCGCCTATTACATTATAATGGAAAAGATGATTCCATAAGAATTGCTCAAACTAAAACCTTGAATAGTGTGACTTTATATCTTTCAAAAAGGGCTAAGGAATTGATAGTTAAACCTTATCAATTGAACTCAAATCAAAAGACAAATACCTATCTAAAAGAGATAATGCTGATTGCAGGTATTGATAAGAAAATCACTACGCATAGTGCCAGACACACTTTTGCGAGTAATGTGATTTCTAAGGGAGCTAGTTTAAAGGAGCTTCAAGAACTTTTAGGGCATAAAGATTATAAAAGTACTTTGGTTTATGCTCATCTTCTTCCAGATAAGAAAATGGAAACAATGAAGAATTTTGATTATTAATTCATACGAGGCTATTTTCAAAAGTTGGAAATAGCCTCAATTTTTTAGAAAGTTTGTTTTTCACCTTCACTTTCTTCACTAATTACACTATTGAGAAAAAGTGTTACCTTCATAAATGATAAAATATAAGATTGAAAAGTAATGGATTTAGTATCTAATAAAGAATATTTAAGCTGGTATAAAGAAGTAAAATCTCAAATTCAAAATGCTCAAGTAAAGGCTGTTTTAGCTGCAAATAAGGAGCTTATTGTTTTCTATTATACCCTTGGTGGAATTATTTTTGAAAAAATAGAGTCATCTGCATGGGGTGATAAGGCTTTAACTCAGTTAGCGAATGACTTAAAAAACGAATTCCCAAACCTTAAAGGGTTCTCTCGAACAAACCTTTATTATATACGTCAATTTTATACTTACTTTAATAATATAATTGTCCCCCAACTTGAGGGACAAAATAAAAATAAAGAAATTGTCCCCCAGTCTGGGGGACAATTAGTCAAACAACTTGTATGTCAGTTACCTTGGGGGCATATTAAAGTAATCATTTCAAAAATTAAATCTCCTAACGAAATGATGTTTTATGTAAATGAAATTATTGAAAATCATTGGAGTAGAGATACTTTTGAGCTTCAATTAAAATCTAATTTATACCAACGTCAAGGCAAAGCAATTACCAATTTCTCAACTACTCTACCTGCCCCTCAATCTGATTTAGCGAAGCAAACTATAAAAGACCCTTACTTATTTGATTTTGTTACTTTAAGTGAACCTTATGTAGAAAGAGACATTGAGAATCAGTTAGTCAATCATATTTCTAAGTTTTTATTAGAGTTGGGCAAAGGCTTTGCTTTTATGGGTAGGCAATACCATTTAGAAATTGCTGAGAATGATTATTACCTAGATTTATTGTTTTATCATGTGAAACTAAAAGCCTATGTTGTAGTCGAGTTAAAAAACACGAAGTTTATTCCTGAATATGCAGGAAAAATGAATTTTTATCTTTCAGCGGTTGATAGCTTAGTAAAAGGAACTGATGACAATCCTACCATTGGTATTCTTCTTTGTCGAGATAAAAATAACCTTGAAGCAGAGTTTGCATTAAGAGGTATCAATAAGCCTATGGGTATAAGTGAATTTCAATTTACTGAGGTAGTTCCAGATAATCTGAAAAGCGATTTGCCTACTATCGAAGAATTGGAAAGAGGGTTGAACTTAGGTAATGAAGATTAAAAAAATAAAGTTTCTTTTTCATCTTCACTTTCTTCATTAATTACATGGTTGATAAATTTATCATTCAAAATGCTACACTTATTCTTGAAGTGAAAAGTGGCATTTATAAAGACGAAACCCCATCACAGACCTAAATCTGCAATGGGGTTTTTCTTTATTCCCAATCTATCTTATACTCTCCGCCAGAAAGTGCAGGAGGTTCTTGAGCTTCTTCATATGGAATATCTACAGTTGTCTCTTCATCGTCCTCTTGATGATTATCCTCAGATTTTGGTTTTGAAGAGAACATTTCACCGATGAATGAAATTGCTAATGCACCACCTAAAAGTTTAATTAGTGCATCATTGTCTTTTTGTGTCATATTTTTAATTGTTGTTTAAAATAAGGTTTAATTCAGTGACCATTTGTATCGGAAATGTAATGGTCAGTTTTTCTTTTTCAAAAGATTGTTGATCGGCACTTTTTAATGCTTGAATAAGCTTTTGAGCTAACGATTTTTGAATTGAAAATTCATTTTCGAGATTGAATCTTTTAAGGCTTTCAAGCCAAAGCTGAATATCATGAATGATATAAGCGAAACCATTTGGTATGAGTGCTTCACCTTCAGTATCTAGAACACTCTCTACAATCTCAACGAAATCTTCTTTTAATGTTGAAATCATATTTTGATTTTTCTCAAAATCTTGAACTTTCTTAATACCTTGAAGTACATGTTTCTCTTCATTTTTTCTTTTTAATAGAGATGTTTCAAGAGATTCATTTGTTTTCAAAAGATCATCATATTGGCTTTGAAGGTTCTTATGTTCTTTATCAAGAGCTAAATAATCATCGTTGAGTTCCTCATAATCATTTTGATATTGATACTCTTCATCTTCTTTATTCAATATCAATTGTTGAGACTTCTCTTTTTCTTCTTCAAGAGCAGTTTTAAGACTTTCAATTTCTTCATCTAGATGAGAAGTGTCTTGGTCAATATTATTGATGAAATCATTGATTTCATCCTCCTTTGCTTCAACTTCTTTTTCAAGTTGATCAACTCGTTGATTTGCAATTTCAAGCTCCTGCTTAAATTTGCTATAGATTTCTTCTACAGGTTTATTTTCTCTGTAGATTTGTTGAACCCTAGATTTACTTAGGTTTACTTGGTCTGCAACTTGCTGAAAGGAATAACCTTCATTCCTAAGTTGCATGATTTGTTCTAACATTTTAGTTTGTTTTTAGGTGTTTATTACATTATGTAGGCAAAGTTAAAAGGATGCGGACAGCTCGACAAAAAGTGTCATATTATGTAGTTTTTGACCTTTTTTATTTGTCTTGGATTGAAACCTAGTCTACATAAGGAGCGCATATCAGATCCTCCCTCTTTTAAGGCTTTTATTAATTCAATCCATTTTTCATCCTCAGGGATTTTAAGTTCCGCCTCCTCATTTTGATCAATTTCAATGGTTGGTTTTTCTACTGTTTCTTCCTCCCAATGTCTTTTTATTGATTCTGTATATATGTTACCCGTTTCTTTACTTTTGACCATCCATTCAACCTCACGAATCGATTCATACTTATAGTAAATGGTGTACCAATACGCTGATCCTATGAGAAGGTCTACGATAGCAAAAAGGAATCCGATAAGTAAAAGAGGTATTTCAGCATCTTTTATTTTAGCGTCTATTATTTCTTGTGCTTTATCCTTTAAAACAGCTTTTTCAGTTAGAGTATTATTTTGTATGGTATTGATTTCTTTTTGATAAAGAATGATCTGTTCATTCTCTTCTTTTGTGAGTAAATTTCCCCATCTCTTTTTCTTGTTGCGTTCTAAGTTGTTGATTTTTAGAGTGTATAAAGCGGTCTGTTCATGAGCAGTGCTATCAATTTTAGCGAGCTGTTCATTTAAATTTTGCTTGATTTCATAAGACTGATCGGACAGGTTGTGATAATAAGAAGTCGCCCCATTATAGGAAAAGAAAGTACTGCCTATTATCAGGAATAAAATTAAAGACAGTTCAAAGTAGTTTACTTTTGAGATGAATTTCTTCCTAAAGAAACTGTACATCAATTCACCTTTTAAAAATTCCCAACCAATGATAAATACAGTGGCTATAACAAGTGCAGTGTGAATATTAAACACTTGATTCATTACTAATCCTATATAGGTAACTCCAGACATAATGCTTAACAGTGGTAATATTCTGGAACAAATGAATGAGAAAAAATAGAGGTTCCTGTTTCTAATGCCGAATGGCTTTTCTATAAACTCAGTCTGATATCCTTTTACTAGATGGATAAGCTTTTGTGTGATTCTATGATCGTAATTTTTATGCATGATATTTTTTACTTTTAAAATTTGATTTAAAATCTAAATAGTTTTTGATGAATAGATAATGTTCAAAAAGCTGATAAGCTCTTTTTACATCGACATTTATATGGTTGTTTTTTAGAAACTGAATAGCTATCTCTAGTGGTATATTGTAAATCCTACATAGTGAAAAGAACATTTTATATTCATACTCATCTCCATTTCTAAGTTTATTAATATTTCTATTCCTTAAACACGAGTAGAGGTTATAATTTTCCCAATTAGTTCTTCCATTATATAATGCTCCTTTCTCTTGATATTTAAAGAGGAATGGAGTTGAATTATAATTTATAAATGAGGAAGGATCAGAAGGATAATAACATTTTTCGTTAGCCGCATATATTTTTAAATCGTGGCAATTATCAATCTGCTGTCTTAAAGTATTGGCTATTACAGCTCCCACTTTATCATGTAAACTTGGATTGCTATTGGTAGACTTGAAAAATAACAAAAGACTATCGTTAGTTATGGAATACGAAATGATATATACATTTTTATTCTTTGTTAGTTTATTTCTAACCATGTCCATCACCATTGAATTATCTGGGAATGGATACCGTAATTCTATCGTTATTATTCCATTATAATCCCTCTTTCCCTTCTCATTTAGACTGAAAGAGGGATAGAAAAAACTTACACTTTCAAGTTCTTCTTTAATGGCTTCTGTCAGCACCTCATTATCCTGTTGATTGTACTGATTGACAGTATACACAAGTGAAGTGATATAGCATTTCTGAGGATTTACTAAACAGCAGTTACTGTATAATAAACCGAATGGATTGTTATAGAGTTGTTTTTGAGTTGAATAACTCATCTTATTAAGTTTTATAAATTCTTTCACTCTCTTCATTGATATGATGAAGCAAAGTGAAAGAATTTGGGTTTTTAAAATTAGGGTTGTAATCTGCTGGTATAAATGACCATACCAGAGTTTTTACGTTCTATGTTAAAATTGTTTTTTTGAAACACACTTTTAAACTTTTTCAAGATGAAAGGTTTGATCCCTTGTTCTTGACAAAATGATGTGTAGTGCTTATACAAGTCAGACTGAAGTATATAGTTTTCATTATCATATTGATAATTAAACTCTTCAATAAATTGAGTTACACTGTCTTTTTTGTATTCTGCCATCAAGTGCTTACTACTTTGACAAGCTGAGAACTTTCTATTACGATATAACCTAGTTCTACCTTCTAACACCCAATTAAGAATGCCAGGTAACTCATTTTTTATTATCTTTTTTGATAGTTCTGGGTCTTGTTTGTCTTCTGTTATTATTTTATCAAAATGTAAAATGAGCAAACGTCTAAAAAAACCATTAGAATATTCAAAAATGGTAGGAAGCTCATTACAATTGATAATAAGTTTTGCGTAGCTTTTACTTTCCATTTGAACCCCGTAAGGTTGTCTTATATCAATAGGTTCTCCTGATGCTATCTTCTTTATCATATTGATATCGTATGATTTACTGATCTCAGTAGCATAATTGAGTATGCGTCCAGAAATATCATACCTTGCATAACCAGAATTATCAGTAAGTTTTTCTATTGAATAGCTTCTTATATTAGAATGATGTAGTAGTGCACTCGCCAACTCATATATCACACTTTTTCCATTTGCACCTTCTCCGTAGAGAACTAAAATTTTAGATAAACTAAAATCTAAGTTTGAGATGAACAGATAGCCAAAGAACTCTTGTAAGTTGATTTGCTTTTCCTTATCAGGGATTACCTCATCAAGAAATTCAAGAAAAAGATCTGCTTTTGCCTTTGGGTCAAAACAATAGTTTAGCTTGTAATCAAGGTCATCTTTTGGGTCAAAATTTTTAAGCCAGTAAGAATCTTTCTCAATTTGTAAAGTTCCATTTTCAAGGTTTAAGAGTATAAAGTCTTTATCATTTTGAATACAAGGTTCAATTACTGATAATATTTGACTTGTTAGATTATCCTTGAATTTGTGATGCTTTGCTAACTTACTATCAACGTTTAATTTTAGTGCACATTGTGTAAGTAAGTTACCAATCAGTTGTGTATCTAAATTTACCCAATGTGTTTCATAATAAACCTTACAATGTGACTTATCACTTTTAAAGTAAAACCCGCCCTTTTTGGTCTCTTTGAGAAAGAATTCTACAATGATTACAACGATTTCATCTTTCTTAAAATTTTTAGGTGAATCCTTATGATCAACTTCATAAAAATTTACAGGTGATATGTCAGCAATGAGATTATATAGACAGTAATATACTGTAGAGTTTCTATTCATATCTTATCTGTCTTCGTTGATATTGATTTTAAGTACTCCAAAAAAGAATCTTTCTCAATAAACATCTTGCAGTTGTTGCCAGAACCATTTTGGTAGTAATTAAACTTTCCACTTTTGGCAGATTTTCTTATTCCATCTTTTGAAATTCCTGAAAACTCTGATGCAGTTGCTACAGAAAAACTAGAAGGAAGTTCTTGTTTTTTTCTCTCTTCTTTTTGGCCTGTTACCTCTTTTTGAATTTGAGAAACTTGATGTGTTAGCTTGTGAATAGCCTGAAGTATTGCATATGAATCTACAATATTATTTGATCCATACATTTTGTCACTGTAGGAGTAGTTCCCTTGGTCGTTGTATAACGCCATATTTTTTATTTTTTAATTTTTGTCTTCAATAAGGTCGAAGACATTCACCAGAAAAATATTTTCTTGAGGCAATTAGTCTTCTTTTTTATTTGATTCAAAACTTTAATTCAAATTAACATTATATAATTATATATATTATTTAAATAATAATATTAAGCGTCATAAATAACAACATTAAAATTGTATAAAATGATATATTATGTAGAATTTGAATGCTTTGAAATTGACGCTTATTATTGTCTTTTAAACTCTTTATCTTTACAATTATAAAAATATGACAACATGGATATTGATTTTGGTAAAACCATAAGAGACATAAGAGAAAGAAAGGGACTTACTCAGCTTCAAGTTGCTGAAAGGTTAGGAATGGATAGGTCTAACTATTACAGGTTAGAGAAAAAAGGAAATAAAATTACAGGAGAGAATATTATTAAACTTACGGAAGCTCTTCAAATAGATTTGGATGAATTTGTTCTTCAATCTATGGGGAAAAATTCTAATGAGGAACAAAAAAATATTTCGGCTGATCTTAAAAGCCTATCAATTTTGATTGATGGAATAATCTGTACTTGTATTTTAGAGGAAGTAGATAAATTATCTAGCGTATCAAAATACCCTTTTTTAGACAAAGAAATTCTTGATTCTGAAGAGGAAATAAAGATGGTAAAGAATATTTATAATGCTTTAAACTTAAAACGCTCTGAAGCTATATCAAAATTCAATGATTCTTTATATAAAGATGAAACTTTGATGAATAACATTTTGAAATCGTTTGCAAGGAAACTAGAAGTTTATATGATTTCAGAAAGAAGTGATCACCTCAGGTCGAAATTACCAGAATATGTGTATAACTTTTTTAATAATGGTAAAAAGGTAAGAGTATCTATAGTTTCAGAAAGGGAAGTCAAATGGATAGTAACAATACCAATTTCTGATGAAATTTCAGCTTATTGTGATTACGACCCAATACATCAAATTTCTTTTGTTTCTGCCAATAAGTTCTCATACACAATAGACATGAGTGGAATAAGTTCATTTCTTTAATATTGGTTTTAAAATATGCCTGCATTTTCTTCAACCGTGTAATTAGTGAAGAAAGTGTAGGCATTTTACAAACTTTATTTTTTTTCTTTCAAACAAATCCTAACAAAGACCAAAACGATTTCCTCTCTTTGCTTCCTTGTTTATCTTTATAAATCAAGAGAACTGTAATAAAAACATTAATTGAATTACATTTTTGTTTCAATTTACAGTATATTCATGCCCCTATATAACAAGCTAAAAAATACAATACAGATATATATGAACCATTCTTCCCACAACAAAATCGTATCCTTTATCTGGTCGATTGCTGATGACTGTCTTAGAGATGTTTATGTACGAGGAAAATATAGAGATGTAATATTACCCATGACGGTATTACGCCGTTTGGATGCCTTATTGGAAGGTACGAAGGATGCCGTAATGGAAGAAGTCAAGTTCCAAAAAGAAGAGTTGGAGTTGACAGAGTTTGATGCCAAAGGTTTAGAGGATGCTTCGGGTTATGTATTCTTCAATACGTCGAAGTGGACGATGAAGCGTTTGAAAGAGACGGCTACGAACAGTATGCAGATCTTGGAAGCGAACTTTATGGAATACTTACAGGGTTTCAGTCCTAACGTACAAGAGATCATTGAGAAGTTTGAGTTGAAAGGGAAGGTTTCGCACATGGCGAACAAAGATGTGTTGCTGGATGTGTTGGAGAAATTTACCTCGGGTGAAATCAACTTAACGCCTAAAGAGAAGGTAGATGCAGAGGGAAGAAAGTTACCTCCTTTATCCAATTTGGGAATGGGGTATGTGTTTGAAGAGTTGATCCGTAAGTTCAATGAAGACAATAATGAAGAGGCGGGAGAACACTTTACACCTCGTGAGGTAATTGAGTTGATGACGCGTATTGTTTTTGATCCTATCCAAGATAAATTACCTCCGGTGATGACGATTTATGATCCTGCTTGTGGATCGGGAGGAATGCTGACAGAATCACAAAACTTTATCAAAGACGAAGAAGGAAAAATTAAGGCTTCGGGTGATGTGTATCTGTATGGTAAGGAGATCAATGACGAGACGTATGCGATTTGTAAATCGGATATGATGATTAAGGGGAATAACCCTGAAAATATAAAAAGTGGTTCTACGTTGGCAACGAATGAGTTTAGTGATACTAAATTCGATTTTATGCTTTCCAATCCTCCTTACGGTAAATCATGGAATTCTGAATTGAAATATATCAAAGACGGAAAGGATGTGATTGATGACCGTTTTATTGTGAAGTTAGCGGACTATTGGGGCATTAAGGAAGAGGTGGATGCTACGCCTCGTTCTTCTGACGGACAGTTATTGTTCTTAATGGAGATGGTGGATAAAATGAAAGCAGTTTCTCAAAATCACTTGGGTTCTCGTATTGCTTCTGTTCACAATGGATCGAGTTTGTTTACGGGTGATGCAGGAAGTGGAGAAAGTAATATCCGTCGTTATATCATTGAAAATGATTTATTGGATGCGATTATTCAATTACCCAACAACCTCTTCTACAATACAGGTATCACGACTTACATTTGGTTATTGAGCAACAATAAATCAAGTAACCGTAAAGGTAAAGTACAGTTGATTGATGCAGGGCAGTTGTATCAGAAATTGCGTAAAAACTTAGGAAACAAGAACTGTGAGTTTTCACCAAAAGATATTGAAACCATCACTCAAAATTACCTCAACCTTGATGCAGTAGAAAGAGAAGGTGAAAAAGGAATTGCTTCTAAGGTATTTGATAATGCTGACTTTGGATATTATAAAGTGACTATTGAACGTCCGAAGCGATTAAAGGCTCAATTTACAGTAGAGCGTATTGCAGGACTTCGTTTTGATAGCAAACTTCGTGAACCAATGGAATGGGCATACCAAGAATTTGGTGAAGGGGTTTATACCAACATTGGTGATTATACGGAGCAGATTAAAAAATATTGTGAAGAAGAGGAGTTGAACCTTAATGCCAAAGCGATCAAATCTTTGACAACTCCAACGGTTTGGGACAAGCATTTGAAGGTCTATCAAACCGCACAACAATTATTAGAAGCTATCGGTACAGAAGAGTACAACGACTTCAATGTATTTAAAGCGGAGGTAGAAGCAGAATTAAAAGCTAGAAAAGTGAAGTTCTCTGCTTCAGAAAAGAATTTGATCTACAATGCTGTGTCTTGGTATGATGAAAATGCCGAGAAAGTAATCAAAAAGAAAGAGAAACTTTCTGAAGATAAATTAGAAAAACTGTTGGATCGTTTGGGTTGTTCACAAGAGCAATTATCAGACTTTGGCTATGAGCATCAAAGTGGAACGGAGTATATCGTCTATGAAACAGAAAGTGATTTAAGAGACAACGAAAATGTTCCTCTAAAAGAAGAAATTCACGACTACTTTATCAGAGAAGTACAACCTCATGTACCGGAAGCATGGATCAACTTAGAAGCCACAAAAATTGGTTATGAAATCAGTTTCAATAAGTATTTCTATAAACATCAACCTTTAAGAAGCCTAGAGGAAGTAAGCACTGAAATGTTGGCTTTAGAGGAAGAAAGCGAAGGTTTAATCAAAGAAATTCTTTCTTTGAAATGAAAAATGAATAATTAAGAATGAAAAATGCAGTCCAAGAAAAGTCGTATGATTTTGCATTAAGAATAGTCAAGCTATATAAGTACTTGAAGGAGGAAAAGAAGGAGTTCACCTTGTCAAAGCAGTTACTTAGAAGTGGTACTTCTATTGGTGCTAATGTGGAAGAGGCTATTGGTGGTCAATCCAAAAATGATTTTATCGCCAAATTGCAAATCTCATTAAAAGAAACAAGGGAAAGTCATTATTGGCTCAGACTTTTAAGGGATAGTGATTACTTGGATACCAAATTAGCAGATTCATTTTTAAAGGACTGTAATGAGCTTTTAGCTCTCTTAAGTTCAATTTTAAAGTCAGCAAAGAATAAATAGGAAATGAAAAATGAATAATTAAGAATGAAAAATTTTGTGTTACGATAATTCTTCATTTTTCATTCTTAATTTTTAATTAAAAAAACATGGGAGTACAGTTTGAGAAATATCCGAAATATAAAGATAGTGGTGTTGAGTGGTTGGGTGAGATTCCTGAGGATTGGGATGTGAAAAGAATAAAATATCTTTTTAAAGAAATCAACGAAAGAAGTGATGATGGAGCAGGGGATTTATTATCAGTTTCTCAATATACAGGTGTGACAAAGAAAAAAGATAAGGTAGATGATGGTGATATATTGACAACAGCTTCAACCTTAGAAGGATATAAAAAAGTTACAAAAGGGGATCTTGTGTCTAACATAATGTTAGCATGGAATGGTAGTTTAGGTTTTTCACCATTTAGCGGAATTACAAGTCCTGCATATTGTATTTACAGACTTTCAAGTGATAATGATAAAAAGTTTTTTCACTATTTATTTAGAACAGATTTATACAAATCAGAATTTAAAAGAAATTCTTCAGGTGTAATAGAAAGCAGATTGAGGTTATATACTGATGACTTCTTTAAACTGTATTCTATTCTGCCTCCAAAGGAAACCCAAACCCGCATCGCCACCTACCTCGACACCCAATGCCAAAAGATAGATACCGCCATCGCCAAGAAAGAGCGATTGATTGAGTTATTAAAAGAACGCAAGCAGATCATCATCCAAAATGCAGTCACCAAAGGTCTCGATCCGAATGTGAAGATGAAAGACAGTGGAGTGGAATGGATTGGGGAGATTCCGGAGCATTGGGGGGTGAAAAGGTTTAAAAATCTTTATACACAAAGTAAACTTTTACCCCGAAAAACTGATGAAACAGTAACATCATATAGAGATGGAGAAGTAACGTTAAGAAAGAATAGAAGATTAACTGGTTATACAGAAGCAATTTTAGAAAATGGTTTTCAGGGAATAAGAAAGGGACAGCTAGTTCTGAACTCTATGGATGCTTTTGAAGGAGCAATAGGTGTGTCAGATTCCGATGGGAAGTGTTCACCTGAGTATGTAATTTGTAATAAAATTTTGGAGTCACAATCAAATTATTATTATGCTTTTCTTTTAAGAGAAATGGCATTAGCAAAATACATTCAAGTAATATCAAATGCTGTTAGACAACGAGCTGTTAGAATAAGGTTTAACAATTTAGCTAAGCAGTTTGTATTAGAGCCACCTTATAAAGAACAATCAAATATCGTTACTCACATAAAACACCATTCCAGTAAACTAAATAATTCAATTGAAGTTCAAAAAAGAAATATTGAAAAATTAAAAGAGTACAAATCCGTATTGATTAATAATGTGGTAACTGGTAAAATTAAACTAGATTGAACATGCCAACAGATGTAAGAAATATAAATGCAGCCGAACTTCATAGTGCAATGGCAACATGGAGTGGTTTTGTGTATCAAGGTAAGGTTGCAATATATCATGTTATAAGACTCCTTACAGAAGATGTTAATGCAACATCTTATGATTTGCAGTTAGATAGTCTTGATGATTTTGCAATTTTAAGCAATAATACAATATTATCATTACATCAAGTTAAATCCGAAAAGAGCAATTTATATTCGAATTATAGAGAGGCTTTTGATAAATTGGAAGAACGAATAGCAGATTTTCCAGCAGAAAATGCTTTTTTTCATTTAGCTGTTGAGAATAGAGAAACAGTAGATACACTTCAAGAGAGGCATCCAAATTTAGAAATTTATCAATACTCAAATAATAACTACTATTGCGGTTTAGATGAAATAGATGAGCTCATTGAAAGTGCAATAATTAACTATCATACAAATATTGGACGTGAAGAGCTAAGTTTTCATAATAATATAAAAGCAATACGGTATGCTTTAGAGGAGATGATTCTAAAACAAGTAATTAGTATACATGCTGAAAACCATAGAGGGAACCGAACTATAAGAGAGGGAGCATTTCATCTAACTATTCAATTTGATTCCTTTACAGAAAAGCTTAATTCAGATATGGCAGAATGGCTTGTTAGTGAATTATATTTCATTCATTTATTCAAGAGTGAAATGAATTCATTTTATCAAGAATATTTACTTGATTTAGCTGAGGATAACATCATTTTAGATGATACAACAAAAATACGGTTAAGCAAATACCTGATACACATAAGTTCTTTAAATCAGGATGACATACAAACTTTTATACGATCTATTTTTCCTCATAGAACTTTTAGACTTAATTCTATTGCTGATTATGGTAGAGTTGCTCCAAAAGAAGAAGAAATGAAAGATGCTTTTTTTTTCATACTAAAAGAAATTACTCAAGGAGCATGTATAGATGGCTTTAAGGTATTTTGGAAATGTAATGATGATAATATTTTTGTACCCTCAGCAATCGAATCATCAAATAAAAAAAGAGTTTCTAAACAGATAATTAAAAACATTATTGACACAGACCTTGAAGCTGGTTTTGAAAAGCAAAATATTATTACGGCAAATATGGGTATTGAAAATATTGTAAAGGAAAGTAACTTAATCAAATGTATTGATATTAATTCTGAAAGAAATCACTTAACAAGTTGGGTAACAACATCACTGGTCACATTAGAAGATGCTAAAAATAGACTAAATCATGATTAATATAATAAATGACTTATTTCAAGAAGCTGGATTTAACAAACTTCAATCAAACTCATTTTCTCTATTCAGGTATAATGACAAAACAAGTTTTTGGCTCGTTGTAGAAGCTGATACTCTTGAACTCTTAACTCAACAAGATGAATTATTTGAAGCAGCAAAAAAAATAGTTGATAATGATTCAAAGTTTGATAAAAATTCTTCACTATTACTTATATACAAGATACCTGATGATACAGAAATAAAGAAATTTAAAAAGCAGATAATTGAAATTGAGGAAGATCCTTATCAGTTTAAAAAGCATGTTTTGATATATTCGGAATCTCAAAAAGAACTATTAAAAGAAAAATTAGTAGAGAGATCTTTTGATGATTTATTGTTAGATCAAAAAAATTTTAATGAATATAAAGAAAAATTCAATGAAAGTAATTGGCAGACATTGCTATATAGAATTACTCAAAAACTTCCTTTTATTAAAATCAATACCGTTCAAGAGAAAGAAATTTCTTCGTTACCTGAAACTATTTCATCAAAGGTTAATCAAAAACAGCTTAATGATATTAATAAAGTAATGGAAGAGAACTTCTTTAGTAGATCTATTGATGATATAAAGGGAATGAATTCAAATGATGTTTTTAAACTATTACTAAATAATGATGCAAGCCAAGATGAAACTAATGATTAACAAACTGAGTATCAAAAATTTTAAAGTTTTTGATGCCATTACTATTGATTTTCAATCAAAAAGTCTCAATCTATTAGACGGACCAAATGGTTTTGGTAAAACTACTATTTATGATGCAATAGAATTATTATTTACTGGAGAAATAAAAAGGTTTTCTAGGTTAGGAGATAAAATCATAGATGGAAGAGCAAGGTATGATGAAGTTCCATTCTATTGTAATACAGGTGATGGAACTCCTATTATGATAAAGGCTGATGTTGAATTATTTAGAGATGGTAAGTCTGAAAAGAGAACTATTTTAAGGAAAACTAAAGAAAAAAAAGATTTATTAAATGAGAAGTCTAAACATGATTTTTCACATTTTAAATTATATTCAGCTCCTAGTTTTGAATCAATAGAAAGTGAGCAAAAGGTTATAGATAAACCTGATGAATATCTAACAGAATTACTTGGAGATAATTTTAAAGAAAACTTTGAATTCCTTAATTATGTTGAGCAAGAAGAAAGTTATTACATGCTTAAACATAAGGATAAAGATCGAAAAAATAGTATACAACACTTATTTAATACGGATAAATATCAAGTTCAAATAGATAAAATTAATAGCGTAAAAAAGCATGTTAAAAAATTAATAACTAACACAAAGGAAGAGGTTGAAAGATTATCAGAATTAGTTTCAGAATCTCAATTTTCTTCTAAATCAGAAGATATACAGTATAAAAGATTACTTACTAAGGATTCTGTAAAATGGGATAAAGAAGAAATTGATTTCAAAAACTTCTCTTATCTTGAACTTCTAGGAAAAGATGCAGTTTTACCAAGAATAAAAGAGTTTATATCAAATAAAAATGATTTTATAAAAGATCAGAAAAATAAAGAAATACAAAATATTATTGATAAAGGCACTTTAACCTTAAGAAGGTTCATTAAGTATTTTAATGTGATTGATAAGTTAGATGATATTATAAAGGAAAGACAAGTTTGTAATTCGATTCTTAACTTTAATCAGAAAGTTAAGGTTATTAATTCATCTCAATTAACACAAGGATATTATGATCTACCATCTGATATTCTAAATATATTTCAACAGAATGAGAAGGTAAAAAAGTACAATCAATTATTGAATGTCATAAAAGATCAAACAAATAATTCTAATAAAACGGAGAAATTATTTATTGATCTCTCAAAAACTAGAACTGGTTTAATCAATTATTTTAAAGAGTATCTAGATGAAGATAATAATAATAGTGACTGTCCACTTTGTGGTTATAAATGGGAAACACAAGAAGTATTATTAAGACAAATAGAAAGTCAGACTCAAGAGTTAGAAACAATATCGAAAAGTAATTCTGCAAATTTAGATTTATCTATTACATCTTTTCAAGAAAACGAGTTAAATGATTTATTAGAATTATTAAATAGTTACCGTAATAATTCTATATATAATTCTGAGTTTTTTGAAGATATAAATGAATTCAAAAGTGAATCAATATCTGCAATCATATTGTATTTTGAAGATAATAACATAGGATATTCAGATTTAGTAGAAATTGACTTTAATCTAGAAGGGGTTGATAAAAACTTAGATATACTTATAAGTAGGTTGAAAGAAAAAATAGTAACAGTTAATAATTCGAATTTAGGAGTTGATTTTACTGAATTGTTTACTCGTTATTTTGAAGGAGATGATAAGTTGTTATTGAAACTAACAGTAGAAGATGTTGAGAATAAAATTAAATATATTGATTGGAAGTACTCACTATATCAAAGTGCAAATTTTCAAAAATATTCAACTGATTTAAAACTAAATGAAAAACAATTAAAACTTCTCGAAGAGAAAGAAATTCAGCTAAATAAACTGGAAACTACATATAAAGACTCTTTAAAAGAATATAATGCAGAAGTAATAAAAGATATTGAACTCTTATTTCATATATATTCAGGTCGAATTTTACTTGATAGTCAAACTGGTTTAGGTTTATTCATAAAGAATGATAATGATGGATTAAAATTTATCACAAATCCATCTAAAACATATGATGCTGTTTTATCTATGAGTGCAGGACAATTATCAGCTCTAATTATTTCATTTACATTAGCTCTTAATAAAATATATTCAAGGAATAAGTTATTATTTATTGATGATCCTGTTCAAACTATGGATGAAATTAATATATCAGGTTGTGTTGATTTGTTGAGAAATGAGTTTTCTGATAGACAAATCTTCATATCCACACACGAAAGTATGATGTCAACTTTTATAAGATATAAATTTGAAAAGTTTAATCTAAGTACTAAAAGAGTTAATGTTAAAGAGCTAGTAAATTAATCGGTTCAAATCATCAATGTCATCAAAGAAATCAAGCTATAAATTCTACAAAAAAGGAAATTGTTTAGACATTCGTAATAAGATATGGAAGTTTCAAATAACATTATTCAAAATATAAAAGAGCTAATACGAAATGCTCAAAATAATGCTGTTAGAGCCGTTAACGCTGAAAGAGTATTGCTTTATTGGAATATTGGAAAATATATTGTTGAAGAGGAACAACACGGAAAGGAAAAAGCCGAATATGGAAAGTACCTAATTAAAACACTTGCAAGTGAATTGCAGAAGGATTTTGGGAGTGGTTTTTCTTCAAGGCAATTAGAATTATGTAGACAATTTTTTGTGACGTTTCCAATTGCGAACACACTGCGTTCGCAATTGAGTTGGTCTCAATATAAATTGCTTTTAAGGATTGATAATGAAGATAAACGACTTTATTATATAGAAGAAGTATGCAACAATAATTGGAGTGCACGACAATTAGAACGTCAAATCAATAGTCAGCTTTATGAGCGATTATTGTTGAGTAATGATAAAGAAAAAGTACTCGCCATAGCCAAGCAAGAAGCTATTCCAGACAAACCTATTGATATAATAAAAGATCCAATGGTCTTAGAGTTTTTAGGATTGAAACCACAAGATAGCTATTATGAAAAAGACCTAGAACAAGCATTAATTACCAATGTTCAGTCCTTTCTTTTAGAATTAGGTAATGGTTTTTCGTTTGTAGCAAGGCAGAAGCGAATCCAATTAGAGGATGATGATTTTTTTATAGATCTCGTTTTTTACAATAGACTTTTAAGGTGTTTTGTAATTGTAGAATTGAAAACACATAAAATCACACATCAAGACATTGGTCAGTTGCAGATGTATGTCAATTATTATGACCGAACAGAAAAGCAAGAATTTGAAAATCCTACAATAGGTATTTTATTATGTGCAGACAAAAATGATGCAATGGTAAAATATGCTTTACCAGAGGATAATTCTACTATCCTAGCCAGTAAATATCAATTATATTTACCTACGGAAGAACAAATCTTAGCACAACTGAAAAACGAAGAAGAATAACATAAACCAATTTTTCATTATTAATTCTTAATTCAAACCATGCCAAGCCAAACCAACGAACAAGCTCTTGAAGCATTAATTGAAAAATACTTAGCAGGCTCAACCCAAGAAGAAAGAAAAGAGCAAGCAGACTTAGGAGAAACGCCATTAGAATACATTACAGGTAATGGATACTATGTGGGTTATTCTACAGACTTCAATACAAAATTTGCATTGGATGAAAAGCATTTTTGGAATTTCTTAGAGACTTCACAAAAGGAAGAATTAGAGAAACTAAAGAAGCATAGTGATTATAAATTAAGGGTATTAGATCGCTTTGATAAGTTAGTCAAGAAGCATGGTGTGTTGCATTTACTACGTAAAGGTTTGGGCGTGGAGGATGCACATTTTACTTTGTTTTATGAGCAACCTTTAGAGAGTAGTGGAGATACAGTAAAAGATAACTATTTAAAGAATCAGTTTTCGATTACAAGACAGGTCTATTTCCACCAAACTACAAGAGAGTCAATTGATGTCGTTTTGTTTTTAAACGGTCTGCCCATTGTTACAATGGAATTGAAGAATGAATGGACTGGTCAACGAGCCAATCCTCATGCGATCAACCAATACAAAAAAGACAGAGATATAAAACAACCTCTGCTACAATTTGGACGTTGTTTGGTACATTTTGCAGTAGATACGAGCGAAGTGTATATGACTACTAAACTAGCAGGAAAAGGAACCTTCTTTTTACCCTTCAATAAAGGGAATAACAATGGAGCGGGCAACCCTCCAAATCTATCTGGTCATAAAACAGATTACCTTTGGAAAGAGGTCTTGACAAAGGACAGTCTTTCGAATATCATTCAGCATTTTATGCGAATGGATGGTGATTTAAAAACACCGTTAAGTAAGAGAACATTGTTCTTCCCAAGGTATCATCAAATGGATGTTGTTCGAAAACTGATTGATGATGCACACAATAACGGAACAGGACAGACCTACCTTATTCAACATTCAGCAGGTTCAGGAAAGTCTAACTCTATTACATGGGCAGCTTATCAATTAATAGAGGTCTACCCGAAAAATATGAAAGTAACCGGAGCAAAAGCATTGGACAGACCGCTTTTTGACTCTGTAATAGTAGTAACTGACCGTAGAATATTAGATCAACAATTAAGGGATAACATTAGAGGATTCTCAACAGTAAAAAATATAATTGCTCCTGCATATTCCTCAAAAGATTTAAAAGAAGGATTAGAAAATGGGAAGAAAATCATTATCACTACCATTCAAAAATTTCCATTTATCATTGATGGTATTTCAGATCTAAGTGATAAACGTTTTGCCGTTATTATAGATGAGGCTCACTCTTCTCAAGGTGGTGTAGCCGCTGGTAAAATGAACCAAGCAATGGGTGCTGGAGAAGTGGATGAAGTAGAAGATACACAAGACAAAATCTTACAAATTATCAAAGCCAGAAAGATGCGTGAGAATGCTTCTTATCTCGCTTTTACTGCCACTCCGAAAGCAGCAACTCTAGAACGTTTTGGTATAAAACAGTCTGATGGAAGGTTCTTGCCTTTCCATTTATACTCTATGAAGCAAGCCATTGAAGAAGGTTTTATTTTAGATGTATTAGCCAATTATACCACTTACAAAAGTTACTACGAAGTAGAGAAATCCATAGAAGACAATCCTGAGTTTGATAAATCAAAAGCACAGAAAAAACTAAAGAACTTTGTTGAAAAAAATCCTCAAACCATTAAAACTAAAGCGGAGATAATGGTGGATCATTTTATGACAAAAGTAGTGGCTCCAAAGAAACTGAAAGGCAAGGCAAAAGCAATGGTCGTAACACAAGATATTGTTGCTGCTATACGCTATTACCAAGCCATCAGAAGTATCATAAAAGGACATAACAATTCTTTCAAAATAGCTATTGCGTTCTCTGGAGAAAAAGTTGTAGATGGAGTGACCTACACAGAAGAGCAGCTCAATGGATTTCCTGAACAGGACACCAAAAAGAACTTCGATACAGACGAATACCGCATTTTAGTCGTAGCCAATAAATACCTAACAGGCTTCGATCAGCCCAAACTGTCCGCCATGTACGTCGATAAAAAGCTACAAAGCGTATTAGCAGTTCAAGCACTATCAAGACTGAACAGATCAGCAAATAAATACGGAAAGCGTACAGAAGATCTATTTATACTTGATTTCTTTAACTCAGCGGATGAAATCAAAAAGTCATTCGACCCTTTCTTTACGGTCACTTCATTGAGTAGTGCTACAGATGTAAACGTACTGCACGACCTCAAAGAACATCTAGACGAAATAGGCGTTTATGAAAATCACGAAGTAGAAGAGTTTGTCGATAAATACTTTTGTAATGTAGATGCAGACGAACTAAGCCCTATCATAGATGTATCTGCCCATCGTTTCAATTCAGAGTTAGCACTTGAAGACGATGAAAAAGCAGACTTCAAAATCAAAGCCAAGCAATTCGTAAAGATCTACTCACAAATGTCAGCCATTATGAGTTACGAAATGCCCGCTTGGGAAAAACTCTTCTGGTTCTTAAAATTCCTAATACCAAAACTCATCGTCAGAAGAGCAGAAGATCAATTGCTAGATGACCTATTAGATTCAGTAGACCTATCATCTTATGGTCTAGAAAGAACAAGACTAAACGAAGCTATCACATTAGACGATGCTTTATCAGAACTTGACCCTCAAAACCCAAATCCAAGAGGAACACATGGAGAAGAGGAAAAAGACCTATTAGAAGAGATTATCGAAACATTCAATGACCGTTACTTCAGTGGTTGGGGAGATACTCCAGAAGAAAGCCGGGTAAGAATGCTCAACCTCAAAAAAAGAGTCACCGAACACCCTGACTTCATCAAGAAATTCTTAGAAAACCCAGACGATCAAAACAAACTGATCGCCTTCCAAAAAATCATGGATGAAGTAATGGCAGAACAACGTCGTAAGGAAATCAATATGTACAAGAATTACATTAAGGATGATGTGTTTAAGAGTAGTTTGGTGGAGCAGATGATGAGGGTTGTTGGGAGAGAGTAGCTATTATATCTTGGTTCTTATCAAAAAGGTATGGTTACAATTTGATGGAGTATTTGTTTATCAGCTAATATGAAGAAGATGTTTTTCTTTTAGTTAATGGATTTTTAAAGTTTGATTAACTGGATTTGTAACATTTTTCTTTTCTTTAATCTTTACCATTGGAATCATCTTAAATGTTTTGAAGTACGTTTTATAGCTCAATAAACATTAGCAAAAATCATGTGATAATGACATATATCAAGTCGTATTAAGATGAAAATTGATTTTCAATACTCAATTTTTTCTATTGTGTAACAAATATAATCAGGGTTAGTTTTTGGGGTGAAAAATGAGGCTTATAACAAATGGTTAATATATCTCAATGGGCTAAAATGAGGAATAGTAATTGTTATATATGTGAAACGTTTTACCCTTTAATTTTAGATTATGTTATTAAAACATATTTTTTCGCTAATAGTTTTTATTCTTCTAGCAAACTTATCATTTTCACAAACTACCTATACTGTAAAAATAACTCCAGATGGTACATTTGTAAGTTCATATAGACCTAACAATAACTCTTGGGGAGGAGGTATGCCGCACATTGAAAATATTAGGTTAGGTCCTTCAGGAACATCTTCTTTCAAAAGTGGTTTAGATAAATGTTTAAAATGGGCAAAATTAAACAAAACACATAAAAGAGAATTTGAAAAATATGTAATTAGATTTAAATATATGAATACTCATATGTTTAATCAATTTGGATACTCAAGTCAGATGGCTGATGATGCTACACTAGTATTCGAAGGAAAAACTAATGGCGGTTTCAATGTTACTTTAAAAGAAGGTAATGGTAATGCTTTTGGGTCTATTTTTTACTTTGATTCATTGAAGGACTTGCAAGAGTTTAGAAATCTATTTAACAAGAAAAGTTCAGATATTGACTCTATTTTTAATTAAAATGAAATATATATTAATACTTGCCCTACAGGTTATCTTCTTTAACACATTTGGTCAAACATACTATCCATATAAAACTTGTGATACAGAACCAGATCTTAAAATATCATCAATAAATATTAGTGATAAGTATACAAAAATTGAATTTGAATATACTAAGAAAGGAAAAACAGGACAGTATATTTTCTTAAATAAACCTGGTCATAAAAATGCTTTCTATATTAAAATATATAAACATAAATATAAACTAATAAAAACTGAAAATATTGGACATAAGGACCGAATGACTACAGCTTATCCCAATAAGAAAAAAGTGTTTTCAGCATATTTTGAACCAATACCTAAATCAGTAAAAGAATTTGGTCTGTATGAAGGTAAAAATGGTGATTGGAATTTTAATAATGTCAAGTTGGAAAATAGTATAGATCACAAAGGTATTAAAGCAAGGGAATCAGCCTTCAAATTCTTTGATTTACTCACTAAAGAGTATAAAAAAACTAAGAAATGGGATGTAATGTTTATATCTATTATGACTGAGAGTATTGAAGAAGCTGTTGAATATGGAATCGAAGATAGAGATGCCTTAATATTATATGGTTGGGCGAGATACATGAGCCGAGAACCTGAAATTGCTATTAGAAATTTCCATTATGCTTTAAGCAAATATCCAAATGATCCTGAAATATTATTTTATATGGGCAATTGTTTTGAGTTTTCAAAGAAAATTGACAGAGCGGTATATTATTGGGAAAAGTCAGGAAATACCAGATCAAAAGAAAAGATTAAACGATATACCCAATAAAAAAGGAAGAGGTTATTTTTATGGTAGCTCCCTAATAAAGTGTTGCTAGTCATCAAAAAATAAAATCCTGAGTGGGAATTTTGTATTACAATGCAAATTTCAACTCAGGATTTTTGTTGTGTAAACGAACACTGCCATGCTCGAGGACACTACAATAAAGGTAATATAATTGGCCATAATTTAAAAAAAGGCCGACTAAAATGTAAAGAATGTGGTAAAACTTTTTCGACAAGAGCGTTAACGCCTATGTTTAGAAAACGACATTCACTTGACCATATAAGAATGATTTTGATGCTCATTTTATATGGCTGTCCCTTACATGCTATAGAAAAAGTATTTTCCCATAGAAGAGAAACTATCAATCAATGGATCCTAGATTTTGGAGATCATTTTGAAAATATCCATCATCAGTTAGTTGTTCAACCTATAGATCATAAAAAGGTTGAACTTGATGAATTATATTCAAGTACACCTGGCGGTAAAAATTGGATAACTAGTGCTATATCATCTACTTATAGACTATGGTTAGGAGGTCATGTGAGCAACAAAAGAAATACGACATTAATTAATAAGCTCTGTGAAATAGTCGCTAAATGTTGTGATCACAGTAAATTTTTATTGATCGCAACAGATGGTTTGAGTAGTTATAAAACTGGTATTAAAAAGTATTTTAATAAAAAAATACCCCGTCGTGGTAAGATAGGCAGATCCTCATACTATTTCCCTGAAAACATAGTATTGATTCAATGTATAAAAAGTTATGTAAGAAAAGGGAAACGTTATGTATGCCATGGTGTTGACCATTGTGATATTGCTTTAGGAAATCTTCGGGTATTACCCTTTCTAATGAAAAAGTTGAATACAACAGGTGTAGTACATACAGCATATATTGAGCGGTTCAATGCTACTTTAAGAAGCAGTATCCATACTTTTACAAGAAGAAGTAGGTCTTCGATAAAAAATATTGAGTTGTCAGAGAAATGGTTATATCTTTTTGGTGGTTTTTATAATTTTTGCAGAATTCACCAATCATTAAAAACTACACCGGCAGTTGCGGCAGGTATTGTTAATCAGGTATTTAGTTTTGATGAAATGGTAAATAAACATCGGACAATAAAAAAATGGACGCCCCCTAAAAAGAAAGGACGTCCATTAAAAAAAGACCAAATTATTATTGATAAATGGTACACCCACAATTAAATAGTGGGCTACCATTTTTATATAAAATAACCTCTTTAATATTTAAAATTGAATGTTTTCCGATTGTATACCTTCAAAGTGGTAAGGTGAAATAGTTTTCATTTCTGTATTTTTTATAAATAAATCAAATGATGACTTTACTCCTTTACATACTTCACTTAGTTTCACATTAACAAATTTGAATATGAAATTATTATTATGATTTACATAATAATAATAAGAGGTATCTTTACTTTTTTTTGTTGAATGGTATTTGAGATTAATTGATTCATGATATGGAAAATGATCATAGAATTGAACCAGATAATTTCCATTACTTTGTTTTGTGAACTTAAGTTTACCCCTTGTTACACCCACTTTGTTATATCCCTTTTCAATATTGTCGTATTTACTATCCACAAAGTCTGAAAAGTACTGTTTATGAGTATAAGTAGATGATTGAGCATAAATTACGTTGCTAAATAATCCAAATAGAAATAATAATAATAACCTAGACATAATAAAAAAAATTTCTTAAAACATATAAATAAACGCTTGATTTTTACGATCAAATAAAAATGAAATACTAAAATTATTGGCATATCCTGATATTGTTTCAGATGCTTTTTTTCCAGTAAATAATATGTGTGATGGGTTTTCATTACTAATATTTAATACATCATACACATAAATTATTTGACCATTAGGAGCTTTTTCTGTTCTATTATATTTAAACCTTAAATCTTGAAGTTTAGCTTTTTCTTCAGCTAAAAATACTTTCATATAGTAATTACCTTCTGAAGTGCTTTTTTGTACATTAATACGAATCTGGTTATTGACTTGCTTCATATCATTTCCATCTTGAAATGCTCCCATAAAGCTTGTTTGACAAAAGGCAGTAATTGAAAATAGGTTGGAAAGTATAAAAATAAATATCTTCATGTTAAAAAAATAGGGGAAAGTTTAGTAAAGAAATATATCAACTTAATTAAAAATCAGAATAAGCTCTTTGTTTTGTTTTCTCTTTTGAGTTTGATTCACTATCAGAAATCTTAGCAATAGTAAAATCTATAGTTTGATTCAATTTGGAGTAAATAATAAAATAATTGATATTATTCTTTCTTGCTTGCCATCTAACTTTATTATCACTTATTCGCTTTTTTATTAATGTCAAATTATACTTTCTTCTAACTCCTTCTACAAAGTTTGTAATTTGAGTTGGACTTACTTTAGAATAATAAGAATATCTGGGTTCAAGGAGACCACTTGCTTTATTATTTGTAGTAGCCCTATATGGGCTCGTATGTATTTCATAACTACTAAAAGTAATGAATGATATCTTTTTACTTTCTTCAAATATTTTTAGAATACCATAAACCCCTCCTACCGTTGTTTCAATATTTTCGTTATTAGCAATATAACTTCCAATTGAATAACCTTTTAATTCCTGTGAAAAAACATTTCTAGTACTTATAAAAAGTAAAAAAATAAACAATAGTCTCATTCGATTTTTTGATTTAAGAGTAGGTAAAAAATAAAATCAAATATAAGTATATTTATATTTCATTAAGGAATTTTACAACAACGATTAACGTATGTTATCATATGTGTAATTTTTTCACTCTCAAATAAATTCCTCCTATAATTCACCACTTTAATAGTCAACCATATTCATTTCATTTTTATGTGCATATTGTTGTCGCAAAATTGTTACGATGTGCCTTTAACTATTTGAAAGTCAATAGTGTTTAAAATCCCGGTGGGGCTACTAGGTATGTATTTAATCTACTTAGAAAAAATGCAAACTGCTTAAACGGTACCGTTAGGGCGGTTTGCATTTTTATTATAACATTGGGAAATGTGATATTACTTACAACATAAATTATTTCTCCAACCCCTTCAATTCCTCTTTCTTAAAATAACGGTTCTCAACAAAGTTTTTCTGACAGAACTTTAGGTACTTCTGATATTTTTCAAACTCAATGTTTTGCTCATCTGCCGTTTTAATGATGGTATAGTTGTACTCCAAAGTATACTCTGGCCATTTCTTTTTTGCAGTTTCAACGAATTCTATAAATTCATTTGCCTTCCCTAGTTTTTCCACGAAGAAGGCTTTGTATTGATATAGATTTGCATAGAAAATCATTTTATCGTTAGCGTCATTACTTTCCAGCATTTGATAAAGATATTTCGATGCTCTTTCGTTTTGATTAAATTCATTGGCGTAATAGAACATAACTTGTAGTTGAAGAAATTTCGATTGTTCTAATTCGTTTAAAATTTTATTGAATACGAAGGTGTTATTTTGATCTCTAGCCTGGTTGAGTAAATAAGTGACATCATATCCAATCGGTTCAGAAACACCATATTTAGTAATCATTTGCTCTTCGTAAGCACGTTCGAAAGCCTTGTAACTAAATGAATCATTATACATTTTCCCGATTAGAGAATCGTAGTTTTTATAGTCTCTGAAGATAAATTTTACCGCATCGAAAAGACTTGAATTTGGTAAAGTGATATGGTCTGCATTATACTTTTGAGCAACAATATTTTCACTTAATTCCTTTTGATTATCAAGGTAGGCACCGAAGAGATTAAACTCATCATCTTTACTTCCATAACCAATAAAGTAGTCTTTGTTTTCTTTTTTATTATCTAAGAAATTTTGCTGAAAATAGCCTTCGAAATCATTGACCGATAAAGCAATAATGCCATCGAAAACATCATTATCTTTTAGATACACTTTCGTGACAAAATTACCTCCATCTGAGTGCCCGATTAATGTGTTATGACCAGATACAGAGTATTTATCATTAATAAAAGGAACGATTTCTTCTAAAATACTTTTATAAAAAAGTTCTCCTTCTGGAGTAAATTCACTTATAGGTAAGCCTTTTGTAGTACCCCAATTAGGACTAAGATCTCTTCCTCGGTCAACATTATCAATACCCACCACAATACATTCAGGGATGAAATTACCATTGATATTTGCATTAGCTTGAAGGATAGAAATACAAGCTATTGATGGATTAAATAGGGCTTCTCCATCTAAAACATAGATTACCGGATATTTTTTATTGGAGTTGTAACCATTGGGTAAAAATATCCTCAAAGGCCTTTCTTCACCGGGATAGTGCTTTGAGGAAATGTATTCGACATCATAATTTAAAGCATATTTCCCTTTGGTCATCTTTTCATCTGACCATCTTTCTATCACATAGTTTAATTGTTCTTGAGGAGTAGAAACAGTAATGTTACTGAATTGTTCAACTCCTTCTACCAATCCTTCAGAGTCCCAATTCCCTCTTGTAAATTTAAACTCTGCGGGATAAGTGAGTTCAAGTTGAATCTCTCTTTTGTGATCAGAAACTTTATTCATCTTAACTTTATTGGGTTTCCAATTTCCAATGCTCTTTTGATTTCCCGTGATATAAACTTCATCGGAAGTATTTGGAACTGTTACTGTAATCAAAGATTGACCAAACAAATAGATCGGTAGTAAAAGGATGAATAGAGTTGAAGTTGTTTTTTTCATTTTCATGATTCTTATAGAAGTTTTTGCTGTAAAAACAGAAGACAGTTTATTGGAGTGTGTTGTTGAAGAGTTTTTTCCTCAAAGAAATAACTGTTTGCTAGTACAAGTGTTCAACAAATTTTGATTGAAAAGTCTTGATAATAATAAACTGCAATACTTTTTTTATTTAAGAAGCGAAGCTAGTAAAGTTTTTAGAAACTTCAAATTGAGATTATTTCTCAAAATTAAAATTGCTGAATAAAATAAAGAGTAGCATTCTAATTATAAAGTGAATTTTAAGTGAGCTTTTAAAGTACTGGCAATTGTGCAACACCACGTTGCACAATTGATCCTTATAATTAAAATGATCCCCCAAACCCCACACAACAAACCGACCTTACCCCGTCCACTTTCTCTACAACCTCCAACATACCACTATCCTCACAAACAGAAAAAACAACCAAAGATTCAGAGTCTTGATTTCCTACAATCAAAAGTTTTCCGTCGGGAGAAATCTCAAAATCTCTAGGGGTAATACCTTGCGTTGGAACTTCTTCGATAAGGTTTAAAGCCTCCGTGTCGGGATCAAATTTTAGGATGGAAATGCTGTTGGTGCTTCTTACTCCGCAGTAGATAAATCGGCCACATATTGATAATTTGATGGCGGAAGCGGAGGCGACATTATTGTGGTCTTGTGTCATGATGGAGACGTTTTTGATCCACTGCCAAGCGTTATTCTGCCATTTGAGGAGACTGACTTCACCTGTCATTTCATTGGAGACAAAGCAGTAATTGCTGTTGGGGTGTTGTATTAAATGCCTTGGACCGCCACCTGCAGGAACGCTTACTTCATTGGTTTGTACGAACTGATTGTTTTGGTATTTTAGACTGTAGATTTTATCATTTCCTAAATCGACTAGAAGTAGAAGATCATGAGCTTTGTCGTAATAGGATAAGTGGGCGTGAGGTCCTTCTTGACGTTCTTGATTGATGCTTCCTCCTGTATATTTTATATTTTGAGAAAAGGGAAGAGGAATGCCATTTTCATCTAAATCATATTTTAGAAAATTGCCGGTTTCATAACAACTCACCATTAAGCAATTGTACTTTTTGAGGTGTAAAATATGGCAGGGTAATCCTCCATTGATTTCTAATGATTGAAGCAATTCTAATTTTCCTTGATCGGTTTTAAAACAAAGTAATTTTGGTGCTAAGTTTTGCTGTCTTTCTTGGAAAGTATAGAGTAATTCTTCTTTTGGGTTTAATGCAAAATACCCAGGGTTGATGGTCTCATAACTTTCCAGTAAAGTGATTTTGGAAGTGGTTGGATTGATATTAAAATATTGAATGCCGATACCGTTTCCTGACAGGCCAGGCCCAACATGTTCGGTGTATGATGATGTGTAAAAATTCATTTCATTAAGTTTGTTTGTTTGATTTTAGCTATTATTCTTGTGATATAAAATTGAAAATAAGAGTTTCAAAAATACTGAAGGATTTACACCCTGTAATTTGAACAATTTCTTATTTTTGTTGAAACTAAATTTAGCATATGCCTACTTATAACTCTCCCGCACTCGACAAAGGATTAGATATTTTAGAATTTCTATCTGCACAGTCGGTTCCTCAATCTCAAGCAGAAATTGGAACAGGTATTAATCGTAAACCCAACGAGATTTACCGTATGTTGGTGTGCCTTGAGGAGAGAGGTTATATCAATAAAGAGCCCATTTCTGGGAAGTATCAATTGACGTTAAGGTTATTCCAATTATCCCATCATCACTCTTCCATTGATTACTTGGTGAAAGCTTCTATGCCTTATTTGGAACAGCTTTCTCAGACCATTAATCAGTCTTGCCACTTGAGTTTTTTCTATCAGAATAAACTACTGATTATTTGCCAAGCGAAGAGCATGACACCTATTTCACTTTCTGTAGAAGTAGGGGGCGTATTTCCAATCACTCAGACCAATTCTGGAAAGATCATTTTAGCCCATAAATCGGAAGCGGAAAGAGAGCGAATATTAGAAGCATCGGAGGAATATCAAGCATTATCGAAAGGGGAGAAAGCAGGTTTGGAGAAAGAGTTGTCGGCTTTGAAGGACCTTAAATGTTTTGTGCAAAAAAGTACGCTGACGGAAGGGGTTACTGACTTTGCCGCGCCTGTGTATGATATCAATAATGAAGTGATGGCCGTGTTGGTGGTATCGGGGCTAACTTCCCAATTAAAGAATGTCTCTCAAGACGATATTATTAGTGAAATCTTAAATACTGTGGATGCGATTAATGTATCCATCGGCGGTGTTCCTTCGGATAAAGAATAATCCCAAAGTGATGTAATATACACCATATTGGGATGTAGATAGTTGAAATGTAGTAGGTCAAGCATTTCCTTTTTATATCGCAAGTGTTAAGCGAAAGCGTCACTTGTGATGACATATTGGCGAAGTCTCCCGACTTCGAAACACAAAAGTGAAATATCTATTCATTTCGAAGTAGGGAGACTTCGCCAAAGAATAGTTCCAAGTGACGCTTTCGCTTAACACTTGAAACATGTTTTCTCATTCTTATAATTAACCTACTACCCTTTTTTCTTTGCTAACAATATATGATCACAAACCAGAACCAATTCATCTCTTTGATTAATGACTTCCACGTGCTCAATCACTTGACCCAATTCCGGCTTCTTTGATTCTGATTTCTCAGAAATTGTCACCTTCACATGGATGGTATCACCAATATGCACCGGCTTCACAAAGCGTAAACGGTCATATCCTTTAGAAAATGCCTCTGGATTGATTTCCGTTGCCGTCATCCCAATGGCCACACTAAATGTCAATGTGCCGTGTGCAATACGTTCCTTAAAAGGTTGTGTTTTACACCATTCCGCATCCATATGGTGGGGGAAGAAATCACCTGTTTGTCCTGCATGAACAACAAAGTCTGTTTCTGTAATCGTTCTGCCAAGAGTTTCTCTGTAGTCTCCTAGTGTGTAGTCTTCGAAAAATTGTGATTTTATATGCATGATTGTTTTTTTAAAATAAAAAATATTGAGGGAAGAGGGAAGAGGGGAGAGGTAAGAAGGAAGAAAAAAAGATTATCGAAATTGAAATCGTGATGATTCGTGTGGTAGGCAATTTAGTAGTCCAAAAACCACAACACGATCCACTTCTCTTACCTCTTCATTCTTAACTCTTCCCTCTCTCTATCGTCCCATCCATCCGCCGTCAACAAGCATTACTGCACCTTGCATATAAGCACTTGCTTCCGAGCAAAGGAATACTACTGGACCTGCGAAATCTTCCGGTTTACCCCAGCGTCCTGAAGGGATACGTGCTAGGATTTGCTCTGATCTTACTGGGTCGTTACGTAATGCTTCTGTGTTATCTGTGTCGATGTAACCTGGTGCAATAGCGTTTACGTTCACGCCTTTTGAGGCCCATTCGTTCGCAAAAGCCATAGTCATTTGACCGATTGCTCCTTTTGATGCCGCATAACCTGGCACTGTAATACCACCTTGGAAAGTTAAAAGTGATGCTGTAAATACCACTTTACCTGAGCCTCGAGCCACCATTTCTTTACCAATTTCACGCGTTAAGATGAATTGTGCATTTTGGTTTACCTCAATTACTTTGTCCCACATTTCGTCAGGATGTTCTACTGCAGGAGCTCTGAGGATTGTACCAGCGTTATTGATTAAAATATCAATTACGGGGTGGTCTGCTTTTACTTCTTTAATGAAAGCATAAAGTGAATCACGGTTGGAGAAATCACAAGTGTAAGCAGAAAATTTACGACCCAATGCCGTCACTGCTTTTTCCACATTACTTCCTGTTTTTTCAAGAGAGGCACTTACGCCAATAATATCGGCGCCAGCCTCAGCTAATGCCACGGCCATGCCCATGCCGATACCTCTTTTACAACCTGTAACTAATGCTACTTTTCCTTCTAAACTAAATGTATTTAAAACGCTCATTGCTTTATTTTTTTCTTTTTGATGTAAGTGTTTTGTGCACCACGACTGAAGTCATGGGCAGGTGATATTTACTTCAACAACACTAAAGTGTTATTTCCGTTTTTAACCTTCAAGACTTCAGTCTTGGAAAGGTTTGTTTATCACCTGCCCATAGTTTAAACTATGGTGCCTGACAGAATAGATTCTATTGACAATCGATCAAGAATTTCATCCCTGTTGGATTGTTGTCGATGTCTTCAAATATCTGTTGGATTTCATCCAGTGGTTTTGTGCCCGTGATGATCTTATCGAAATTGTATTTGTTTTCTGTGATCAATTGGATTGACTCTTCGTAATCTTCTTTTTCGTAGACACGAGCTCCAATCAATTCTAATTCTTTCCAGAAGAACTTAAACAGGTCCACGGGCTTTTTCTCTCCATGAATGGCCACCATTACAATACGGCCACGGATACCTGCCACTTCCGTCATTACATCTAATGAAGCTTGCACACCAGCTACTTCGAATACAACATCCGCTAATCCGCCTTCCGTTTGTTGGTCAACATAAGCTACTAAATCAGTAATGACAGGATTGACAACTTCAAAGCCCATGTCTTCTGCCATTTTAATTCTAGCATCATTCACTTCTGAAATAATAACTCTAGCGCCTTTGCTTTTGGCCACCATCGCAACAAGCAAACCGATAGGACCTCCACCTAAAACAACAGCCACTTCATCTTTTTTCAATTTACTCATGCGTACATCATGGCAAGCCACTGATAGAGGCTCAATAAGAGCTGCTAGCTTAAGGTCTGTTTCTTCTTTCAGTTTATGCAATGTGAAAGCAGGAACATTCCAGTATTGTTGCATGGCACCTGGGCTGTCAATTCCGATAAACTTCAATGCTTTTGCAATATGACTGTGTCCTTTATCAGCAGGTATTTCACCTCTGTTGTCTAATGGACGAACTGTGATTTTCTCACCCACACTAAATCCTTCCACACCTTCACCAACCGCATCTACAGTACCCGACATTTCGTGCCCGATAGTTACAGGAATACTGACACGCTTGTCCATCATACCATGATAAATATGTACATCGGTACCGCACACTCCACAATAGGCTACTTTAATTCTCACCTCACCTGCAGCAGGTGCTTCTATTTCTTTTTCAACAACAGTGAAGGTTTGATTTCCTTCGTATAATGATGCTTTCATTGTTTTATTTTTTATACCTTTTTTATCAAAATAATTTCTAGGACACGGATGATGCTTTCGCTTTACATTCGTGTCCCTGGTTTCAGGTTTAGTCTAAGTTTAGTATGATGTTGTAAACTCCCGTAGCCACGTAGCCTGCTACGTGTTTGTGTGGAGTATGATTACAGTATCGGTTTTGATGTATTGTTGTGATATTTTTACATCATCACTTTTTAATGTTTAGCGTAGCAGGCTACGCTTCTACGGGGTGATTAAATCGACCCATATTCTGGTTTCACTCCACCCATATCGCTCGACTTATACGCTGCTTCTACCACATGCATGGTTTTCAAAATATCTTCAATAGAAGTGTCCAATTGGTCAGACTCTCCGTTGGCATAACAGATCAATGAAGACATGGTGCCGATAAAAGCATCAGGGAACCATGACCCTTCTAATTTTTTGGTTTTCCACTCTGGTTTTTTCCCTTCTTCTAAAATGCAGTATTCAAAAGCGTCTGGCACACCGTCAGGGTAGTTCATCAAAAGGCCCATTTTAGCATAGATAGCACCTTTTGTACCTTCCCATTTTACATAGCTTTCTTGATGATCAAATCCGAAAACGTGATCGTGGTTAGTGCTGACTAATGCACGTACATCATCTTCATATTCCATGATGACATTGGTACGAGTAGACGACATTTCTTTGGCAGGGTGCTTTAAGGTTTTCGCCATAATTCCTTTTGGATCACCCAAAAATGACCTTACCAAATCGATGTGGTGAATACTGTGCTGTTGGATCTCCAATCTCGGATGATACATCACGTTCGGGAAAATTTCCCATGGTGTATATACCGAAACCTTCACTTCCATATCGTAGATTTTGCCGATGGCTTCTTTGTTGATCAGATCACGCGCAACCATGATGTAAGGGGCAAAACGCAATTGACAGTTTACGGCAGCGATAAGCTTTTTTCTTCTACAGACTTCGATGATTTTTTTAGTTTGCTCAAAGTAATCACCTAAAGGTTTTTGAATCAGAACTGGGGCGCCATCAGGTAGTTTTTCTAAAGTCGCTACAAACTGATTTGGCATGAGTGTAAGGTCGAAAACGGCATTCTCCGGAGCTTGTGCAATGGCATCATCGATGCTGTCAAATACTCTAGGAATGTCAAATTTCTCTGCTATTTTTTCTGCTCGTTCTTTTGTTCTATTGGTGATGCCATATACTTCAAATCCAGCTTTTCTATAAGCGGGCATATGTGCATCGTTGACAATACCTCCTGCTCCGATGATGATGATCGGGCGGGATGTTTTTGGTAAGGTATATTGATAATTTATTTCCATTTCATTATTGATTTAATTAAGTACTAGGACAGAAGTAAACGAGTGTTTCGTGCACCATAGTTAAAACTATGGGCAGGTGATACAACAATCTAATCAAGACTAAAGTCTTGAAGATTGATAACGTAAGCAACACTTTAGTGTTGGTGGAGTCAGTATCACCTGCCCATGACTTCAGTCATGGTGCGCGTAATTATTGTTCCATTTCTTTTGTCTTAGTACTTAAGTACTAGGAAAAAAGTAATTGGACATTTTATCTTATCTTTTTTGTCCTACTCATCGTTAGATTTTTATCACGTAGCTATGGCTATGCTCTTCAAATCTGTCTCGATTAGAATAAAAAATAACAATCTAAAATTGTCCCTTTTCTTCTTTCCTAGTACTTACTGTGAAAGAAAAAAGCGGAAACATCACTTTAGTGTTGTTGGAGTTGGTATCACTAGCCCATGACTTTAGTCGTGGTGCACGCAATATTCTTGTATTATATTATGTATTCACAAGTTCCAGCTGATCCACTTTCTCCTGTGCAGTGGCTAAGATGTTTTCGATGTCTTCTTCTGTATTGATTACCTTCAGCACTAACTCGTCGATGATGTCTGCGACTTGCGACCAATTGTTCATTCGAGGAAGTGATTCGGTGTTTTGATGCAGTTCTTCTAGTTTATGATAATAAGGGATTTCTTGATTGACCTTTGGACTTCTCCAAGTCGAAACTCTACATCCGATGCCTCCCTCTAAAGTCAAGAGCTCGTCGTTTTTTGCTGAAGTAGCAAATTGAATAAAGTCGTAAGCCAATTGTTGATGCTTACTGCCTGCTCCAATTACGTACATCCAATAGGCATTGAGAGAAACACCTTCACCACCTTCTCCGGCAGGGATGTAAGCTACGTCTACTTTGCCTTTTACTTTAGAATAAGGACTCACTTCGCAGTTGGCGGCAAAGCCAAACCAGTTGACGCTTAAGGCTAACTCACCATTGGCGAATGCTAAACCGGCTTCTACAGAATCAAACTCTCTTGATTTAGGGTGAATGGCCTCTTTGTTTTGTAAAGCTTTACGGTAGAATTTCATGCCTTCAACAGTTGCTTTTGAATGAAGTACTACTTTATCATCTTCAGTGATTAATTGTCCACCTCTTGTCCATAACTGAAGGCAGAAATCAAAGACGGTATTATGACCATCAGGATAAGCGGCGAAAGTCGTTCCGTATAAACCTGCTTGAGGACGGTGGAAGAAAGAAGCGACTTCCATCAGCTCGTTCCATGTTTTGGGAACCGTCAGTGCTCTGTTGTATTTTTTCTTGAAAGCCTCTTGTTCTTTTGGATCTTCAAAAAGGTCTGTTCTGTACATTAAGCACTCAGGGCCGTTATGAAATGGAAGTCCCATTACTGCATTTCCGAAGCGTTGCTTTCCTAAAAGAGAAGGACTCCATGCCTCTTCCAAAGCAGAGGAATCATTACCCATAAAAGGCATTAAATCAGCGATGGCATTATTGCTGTAAGCTTCCGTAATCCAATCGGTGTTCATTAATGCAATGTCCCAATCGCCTTTCTTCAAACCATCCTCTTTTAAAATAGTATCATAAAGAGGATGCAAGTCCATTGGTACTGCTTCCAATTCTACATCACATGCACGTTGTGAGCAGAAGTCGTCCCAAATCTTTTGGAGAGCACTTTCAAAAGGTCCGAATTTACGAACAGCAATTCTCAACTTTTCCTTCATGATCCAAAGCGTTTAGTTCTTTCAAAATTTCCTGAGTATGTTCTCCAATTGCTGGAGATCCTAAAGTTGATGTGAGGTATTCTCCATCAATTTTAATGGGACAACGAGTGGTTTTGTACTCGAATCCATCGCCCATTTTTACCTTCTGAATCATGTTGAGGGCTTTAAAACCATCGTGTTTGAAAAGGGTGTCCCAATTCAATACATCCGCACACCAGATATCGGCAGGTTCTAAGATTGAAAGCCAATGTTCAGTAGTTTCAGTCAATAAATGATCGGCTAGAATATTCTTGATTTCATCTCTTTGTGTAAACCAAGTATCAGGCTCAGGGTAGTTTGTTAATGATGGACAACCCAGTAATTCTCCCAATACAGGAATGGCACCCATAGCCAAAGCCAAATGACCGTTTTTAGTAGCGTAAACCCCATAAGGAGCACCTAAATAAGCATGTGCATTATTGCTTGCTGTTCTTACCGTAGGTTCGCCACCATCGTGATAATATGTGGTGATGGTTTCGAATTGGAAATCAAGAATAGACTCCAACATACTTACTGAAACCTTACTTCCTTGATTAGTTTTGAATCTTTTGATTAAGGAAGCGATAAGACCTTGTGCTAAGTGAGCACCCGCCAAGATATCAACGATCGCAATACCCATAGGTACCGGTCCTTTGTCGGCATTACCACTCAGCCATGTTACCCCTGATAAAGATTGCAACAGAAGATCTTGCCCCGGCTTGGCCGACCATGGTCCTTCTGATCCATATCCAGAAATGTCTCCATAAACAATCGAAGGGTTGATTGCTTTTACCGTATCATAATCCAACCCTAAACGTTCGATGACACCCGGTCTGAAATTGTGTACTAAAACATCCGCTTTCGCGATAAGCTTTAGTACTTTTTCTTTATCGATATCCGATTTTAAATCGGCTTGAAAACTCTCTTTATTTCTATTGATAGCTCTAAAAACAGAAGACTCACCATTCAGCATCACATTGGAAACATAAAGCTGACGGCAGATATCACCTGTTTCGGGGCGTTCTACTTTGATGACTCTAGCACCAAGATCTGCCAATCGGAGTGTAGCTGAAGGAGCAGACAAAAACTGGCTTAGATCAACTACTAATATATCTTTTAATGGAAGCATATTTTTGTCTTTATAAGTTAAACTCTTTGGCAATCGCATCTGTATCTTGACCCACTCTAGGAGCCGGTTTTGATGCAAATAATTTCTCATCATTTAAGCGGATAGGACAACGTGTAGTATGGATAAACTCGCCTGTATCAAGTGGTAGTTTTTGATCCATTTCCAATACTTTATAAGCCTCATGTTGTAACAGTTGTTCGTAATCAAGAACTGCCGAACACCATATTCCATCGGGTTCGAAAATATCTAACCATTCCTGAGTTGTTTTGGTGGCCAGTATTTCACGAAGTGTATTCATAATTTCATCACGCTTCGTAAACGTTTCTTCTTCTGAATACCCTCTTAATTGATCTGTATCAAGCAATTCAACTAGCTTTTCAAAGCCTCCCATTGCCAAAGAAATATGACTGTCTTTGGTAGCATACACTCCATAAGGAGCACTGAGGTAGGCGTGTCCTGATCCTTTTTCTGCACGTTGAGGAAGTTTATTTCCATCGTTGAGGTAAGTGGTGATGACTTCAAATTGGAAATCCAACATTGATTCTAATAAGCTCACTTCCACGAAAGCACCTTTCTTGGTTTTCGCACTTCTAAGCAAAGCGGCTAAAATCCCTTGTGCCATATGTGACCCTGTGATGATATCAGCGACCGCCAATCCGAAAGGAGTAGGGCCGTCGTTTTTATCACCCGTAAGGTGTGACAAGCCCGACATACACTGTACTAAAAGGTCCTGTCCGGGTTTCGCAGACCAAGGACCTTCAGTACCATAACCAGTAACAGTCGCGTATACAATTTGTGGGTTGATCGCCTTGACAGTAGGATAGTCCAACCCAATTTTTTCCATCACACCCGGACGGAAGTTGTGGGTCATCACATCTGCTTTGGCGATAAGTTCTTTTACTTTTTGTAGATCTTCTGCATCCTTTAAATTGGCGGCATAAGATTCTTTATTTCTATTGAGGGTATGGAAAACCAAACTGCTTCCATCCACTCTTAAATTTTTAATAGCTATCTGACGACCTGCTTCACCATGATTTGGACGTTCAATTTTGATCACACGAGCCCCCAGATCTGCCAAACGCAAACCTGCGGATGGACCTGCCAAAAACTGACAGAATTCCAACACCAAAAGGCCCTCTAATGGTTTTGAATTAGTCATTTTGAGAAAGCGATTTGATGTACAATTCATTTAATTGTGACAAGAGTACTTTAGAATCACCACCCTTCATCATAAACTCACGAATCGGTGCACCGGCTCTATCTTGGAAGTACATGTGCCCGTTGTAACGTGGTCGTAAAAATGCACGATCCAAAGCAGGAAGTGTATCGCTAAAGAAGTCCATGCACTTGCTGTTTACTCTCTGATCCGTCCAAGCTTTTCTATGTCCGGGCTGACCACCATTATCAAAGAAAATACCCTTCTGAACATCCAGAGAACCTGCAAACTCCAAGAATTTCGAAGCCAATTCTTTTTCTTCACATTTAGAAGATAAAGCCAAGCCCGTTCCGCCCAATGTACTGATCAGTTTTTGATCGTTGATGGCCACCATATCATGATATTTTAAAGGAACACGAGCATAGCCTTCACGAGAGTAATTTGTATATCCATATCCGAAAGGAGCGTACACATAATCGTCTGTTTTGGTCATGGCCTCACAAACTTTGATAGGGTTCCAATCGTAACTTTCTTCTTTAATATTTTCTCCTAAATCGCGAAGCATCTGAAGTGCTTTCAATCCAATTTCTTTTGAAACGACATACTCTTTTGTTTCACACACATTTTCGCCCAACGTAGAGCAAACCATGTAGAAACTCATTAATGTATCTTGAGGAATACCAGGGATCGCCACTTTTCCAGTTTTCGATAACTCTACTAAATCATCCCACGTTTCAGGAAACTTTAATCCTTCTTTTTCAAAAAGGTCCGGACGGCTAGAAGCAACTGGAGTTGCCGCGTCAATTGCCAATGCCCATTGATGATTATTGTAAGCGTAACTTTCGTGTGATCTACCCACCGTATTTTCTTCCAAATCTTTCATGAAATCTTGTGGAAGCAATGTATCCAAAGGCATAATCACTTGAGTTCGGGCAGCAAAACCGGCCCAAGGGTGATCGATAATTAAGAAGTCATATCTTTCTGCCAGTTGGTCTATTGGTTCATCAGCAAAGGCTTGAAGTGATCTTTTCTCCCAAGAGATCTGTACATCAGGATATAGTTCTTCAAAACGCTGTGAAACGGCTACTATTGAGGTAAATCCACGGCTGTGGTTCCAAGTAATTCCTTTTAATTTTTTCATTTCAGTTTAATATTTTTAGTCTAATTGTATCTTTTATTAATGCCCTATTGCTTCAGTCCCCATGCTACTTCCGTAAGTCATGGTTAAGAAAGAAATGATAAGTATACCCAAGGCAAAGAGTAATGTATTGTAAGTTCGTTTGCTTACTTGCGACCATTCTTTCATTAGAATACCCAAGATGTAACTGAAGAAAATGAGCATTGACATATGAATCACCCAGCTGGCAAATTTGAAATCACCCATTCTCACATGGGCCATATTGTAGAAGAAGAATTGTCCGTACCATAATGCACCACTTAAAATGGACATTAGGAAGTTGGTGCCGATTGTTTTTGATCCAAGCCCTTTTACATCCACAATTTCTTTTAATGTTTTTTGCTTAATTCCTACCACCACAAACCAAACAAGGTTAGTCGCAAAAGCACCCATTGTCGATAACATCAGATTGGCATTTCCTTCGAAATAACCAGCCCCATGTTTTCCTGCGATTTCAGCAATTGGAGCACCTACTTCTAAAGAGATACCAAAGACCGCCGAAAGCACACCGGCAATTAAAGTGAGCATAAAACCTTTCTTCATATTAAAAGAAGGTTGGTCGCCTGTTTCAATATTTAGTGCTTTAAGATCCTTTTCTTTTCTATAGCCCGAAACCCCACAAAGTGCAATACCTATAAGAGAAATAAACATTCCTAAGTAAATAATATTTCCACCCGGTTCATAGAATTTAGAAACCAATTCACCATGCATAATCAACGGCACGATCGTACCCAAAATGGCTGAGATTCCAATAGAAATGGTATAAGTAAGGGAGTACCCAATTTCTTTAATAGCATATCCAAAACACATGCCTCCAAAACCGTAAATCGTTCCTAAAATAAAAGCATTGAAGATCACTTCAGAAGGCGATTCTGCGAAGACTTCCCATAAATCAGGTACCGTTATGTAACCAATAACTAAAGGGAAAATAAACCAAGCGAAAGCGGCTTGAATCAACCAATAGGAATTCCAATTCCATTGCTTTACTTTTTGAAAAGGTACATAACAAGTAGATGCCGAAACGCCTCCCACTGCATGTAATAAAGTACCGATTATTGGATTTTGTTGCATTGTTTACTTCAAATATGAATAAGTATTTTAAATATGAATGCAATAACACATATTATTTTTAAATCCGAGAGAGAAATGTATTTGTTACACATTTACCCCCTGTAAATGCATAAAAAGTTCAACTTTGTACCCGCTTTGTGTATGTTTTTAGAGGAGATAAGCATTAGATATTTTCTGTAGGGTCGTTGCATTGCAACGTCCACGCAAACCATAAGATGCAGGTTCGTTTTTATGTGATGCTTTTGAAATGAAGAAAACCGCACCTTTAATAATTTAAAAGTACGGTTTTTGGCTAGAAGTCAGAGACTTCTGAAGATCTTGAAAGCACAAGAGACGCTGTCGCTTAACTCTTGCGCTAGGGAGTGGTACCACTGGCGCGAATGTTAAGCGCTAGCGTCATTCGTGTCCTATTGATCATCAGAAATCTCCTGATTTCTAAACACTATTTGTTTAATCTTTATTATGGTGGTTCAGCGGACGTTGCAATGCAACATCCCTACAACTCCATCACAAAACAAAACGCATATTCCTTCACTGGTACCCAATATTCCTTCAAAGGCTTCGGACCACAACTCGCATTACCAAGTCCGAGCATTTGAGCATCGATGCACAATATGGTTTCTTTTCTCTCTTGGAGGAAAGCAGGACGACAGGCTTTATCCAAATCTTTCGCATCATAGTGAAGGGCAGAGAAAATAAACGGAGTATCTGATTTTACCTTCAAGGAAGTTTTCTTTTTGGATGAAAGCTCTACCCAACGTATTCCTGATCGGGCACCGTTTTCTTGGGGTACAACGTAAGGAACAAAGAGATCTGTTGCCGTTGAATTGTAGATGCCCAAGTGAGCGGATTCTTTACGGTCGGGGTAGTTTTCGTGAGGACCGAAACCGTACCAATTCACATTTTCAAATCCTTCTACTAACCCCAATTTCAAACCAACTCTTGGCAATGTTTCCATCATTTCAAAACCTGTTGGAGTGACCTTATTATCCATTTTGATGGTGCCGTTTCCACTAATTTCATAGGTGCATTCATGTTGAATACTTCCAGAATCAGAAAGGTATTCATGGACTACATTCACACGTGCAAGTTCTTTGGAGATTTGTTCGGATTGGAAGGATACTATCTTTCTTTTTAATTGCTTTAGATCAGCGTCATCCCAGCTTTTGACAAACAGTCTGTCGTTCTCAATCGACGAACGGTAGACGTTCAATTCAGGTCCTTTGATGTCCCCATTTTGAGCAATGATTTCTTTATTATTGGATAAGATGGATTCGATAATTCCTGTTGTTTTATTGAAATGAATACTGAAGTTTTTACCATTAAGCAATACCTTATTTCCGTTGTCAGATAAAGTAATTTTTCCTGATACTTTATCTACTTTCGGAGATGCTTTTTGAAGGAGAATTTGTTCTTTGGCGACTTCATATCCTACCTCTACCCAGCTTGTCGCTTCTTTTAATTTATAACTAAAGTTGAGTGCGTATTCAGCCGTTTTATCCATTTTAGGGAGTGATAGAGTGAAGGTTTCTGAAGCTTCAGGTGCTAAATCTAAAACTGGGATCTCTCCAACTTTTACTGCTTTACCATCTTTTAGAAGTGTCCAACTTCCTGCAAAGTTATTGAGGTTGGTAAATGCGTGTTTATTGTGAACTAGGAATGTATTTTCCTTACTGCTATCTGCTTTGATAGAAATGTATTGTTGTGCTTTTTTTACTTCGTAAATGGAAGGTTTTAGGCTTCGATCCGCAAAGACAATTCCTTTTGCACATTCGTTTTCTAATTCTAGAATATGGGAGAAATCACCATCAACGGGAAGTGAGTCTAGAGGATGATAATCTAATTTATGACTTTGACGAATGCTTCCATCAGGCATTTTTTCATTGTAGGTTTGATTGACCCAATCCCAAATATAACCGCCTAAAAACGATGGATTTTCTTCAACTACATTCCAATAATCCGTGAAGTTACCTAATGAGTTACCCTGTGCATGAGCATATTCAATCATGATATAAGGCTTGTTGTATTTTGGTTCTGCCCAAAAACTTAACTTCTTCCAATGCTTCAGGTTTTCAGTATTTTCAATAAACGGATACATCGAACTGTTCATATCAAAGTAGTCTTTGGTGGTCCAACAGTCTGTTTCTCTACCGTCATAAGAGATTGGTCGAGTAGCATCAAAACGACGAATGTAATCGCTCAATAAAGCGAAGTTTTGTCCCCAACCGGATTCATTTCCTAATGACCAGAAAATGATGGAAGGGTGGTTTTTAGCTCGTTCTACCATGGCTACGGCTCTGTCTAATGCCGTTGCCATCCAACTAATATCACTGCCCGGTACGCCGTTATTTCGGATAAAATAATCGGGAGTTTCCAATGCTTCGTCCATTACATAAAGCCCGTATTGGTCACACAAAGCATACCAACGGGAATCGTTAGGATGATGACTCGAACGGACGGCATTAATGTTGTGTTGCTTCATCAATTTGATGTCTTGAATCATGGATTCCTCTGTCAACGTTTTTCCTAATTCAGGATGTGATTCACCACGGTTCACGCCTTTGATTTTGATCGATTTTCCATTGACGTAAAGCTGTAAGTTTTCGATTTTCACTTCACGGAATCCAAAAGCCGTTCTAGTTACTTCTACCACTTCATCTTTTGTATTTAAAAGTGACAATACCACCGTGTAAAGGTTCGGGTATTCTGCCGACCATAGTTTAGGATTTTCGATCTTCGTAGAATAGTCTAAAACGCTTTCGGCTCCCAAGTTTCCCATACGCCAACCTAATTTCGGGCTTTTATCACCTGATTCATGTACCAAAGTACCGTCAGCATCATACAACGCAATTTTTACTTTATGTCCTTTGGCTATGATGTCTGTATTATTAAATACCTTGATTTTGGCATTGAACGTCGCATTTTTATAGTTTTCATCTAAGTCAGAAGTCAAATAGAAATCTCTGATCTGTACACCTGCACGACTTTGTAAATACACATTCCTAAATATTCCGCTAAACGTCCAAGTATCACCTGACTCAAAATAACTGCCCGTCGTCCATCGGTAGACTTGCACTGCTAGGGTGTTTTTTCCTTTCTTTAGATAGGGGGTAATATTGAAAACTGAACTTGTCATCGCATCTTCATCATAGCCGATCATTTCTCCATTGATCCAAAGGTAAAAGGCACTAGAAACGCCATCAAAATGAAGGAGCGTCTGTCTTTCTTCCCAATTTTCAGGAATCTCAAAAGTGGTTCTATAGCTTCCTATGGGATTGTAATCAGGGACATTCGGAATACGGATTTTTTCTTTTTTTACTAACATCCCAATACCTCTATGCGAGGGCGTACCATAACCATGACGTTCCCAACAAGAAGGGACAGGAATTTCTTTCCAATCCTCCACATTATAAGAAGGCAAATGAAAGTCCTCCGGCTTTTCAGCTACACGTTCCACCCAATGGAATTTCCAGTTTCCTGCAAGGCTTTTGTAATATTCGGAGGATTTATAATCACCTTCTAAAGCCGATTGTTCATCCGTAAATTGATAATGTGTCGTGGCGTGAGGTTCAGTTCCAACAGTATAGACTTGCTTGTCTTTCCAAAATTTCTGTGCCTGTAATTGGAGTGCAGAGGCCAATAAACCTAAGAGTAATATGAAGTTGCGTTGTTTGTATTTCATTATTATAAACGTGTTTTATGTAGTCAAATAGGTCTTATGTTGTGAATAATAGTTTGATAGTGAAACATCACCCTAATTCTTAAGAATTAAAATAAGCTTTTTAAAAGGTAGGGTAAGGTTAGTTTCTTTCAGAATAAAGTGTTGTGTAGAAATGTCTCTCCAAAATGGATAATTATTTCCCCTCCATAAATCCATTTTAAAAAAGAAACCACCTCAATGCTTACATCAAGGTGGTTTCTATTGAAGCTGTAAATTGATATTATTTCGCTTGCGTATTGATAAAGACAAATTGTCCGCCTTCGTCACCTACATTATGCAACGTACCAAACTGCGGAGCATTCTCACTGTTGTTGGCTACGGCATCATTAAAACGATAAAATAACTTTGAAGCGGTTAAAAACTTGTCACGATTTTCTTTCAAGTTTTGAAGAAGATATTTCGCAAAAACACTTTCATCAGGAACAGTTTTTAACGTACCACTCGTCATGCCTTTTCTACTTCTTTTTTCATAGTAATTGGTAATGGAACGATTCGCGTCAGCAAAAGCACTTCTTGAAGGTTTGAAGATACTGCCACCAAAGCATGAGTCTGAAATCAGCAGAATATGTTTTGCATCGATACCTTTTAGCTTTGTACTCAAGTTGGCATTCGCGAGCCAATTGGAATCATCTCCTTCTACTGCATCAGATGGTAACCAATAGCCTTCTTTTACTTTTTGATCATAATACCCATGACCTGCATAGAAGATAATTACATTGTCATCATGCTTTACATTTTGTCTGAGTTTATTCAGTGCTTGAAGTACTTCCGAACGGGTAGGATCAGCAAGGAAAATGATATTTTTAGGGAGGAAACCGTATTTCTGTACCAGTATGTCATTGAAGTTTTGTGCATCTCTTAGAGGAAAGCGAAGGTCATTGATAGAGTTGTCTTTATAGTTTTGAACACCAATGATCAGTGCATGATAATCACCCGCTTTTTGATAATTACTTGTGTTGACTGGGTTAGTGATGACCAATCCTCTAGCGTCATTATTGTTAGAAGGTTGTGAGGCTACTTCAGGTGTCGGTTGGGTATAAGTTTGTATTTGATCTGTATTGATCTTAGAAACTCTAATGTAATCCACACTTATTGAAGTTCCTTCTGCAAAGAAACCCGTGATGTCCTGATCTTGTTGTAGTGGTTGATAAGGAAAAGAATAGACGTATTGTTTATTGATAAAGATGTGATACCATTCGCCTATTTTTCGGATTAAGAAATGGTTGAAATCATCTTTATGAAGCACCTCAGAATAGGTTTTTTCCACAAGATTATGTTCAACACCATTGGTCATCTGCTGAATTGTATAATAACCCGTTCTTGTAAAGCCAATTCCGTAGGCATTTTGTCCGTCAGCAGACATTCCCCATATCAATCCGTTATCATTATTTTTTTGAAAGTCCTCATGCTTTATACTGGTTTCAATTTCAAAATCTTTCAGTTGTGTATAACCAAAACCTGATTTGATTTCTACTACCATTTCATCTTTAGAGTAAGAGGTTAATCGATATTCCCCTTTTTTAATTTTACTTTCACGGACCTCATCCGATAAGTAGTTTACAATGGTCCATTCATTTCTATTGTCATCGAAGTTTTCAGAAAGTACGGCTTGCTTTGCATACTGTGGTATGGTTTCAAACTTTCTGAAATCTTGAGCAAGTGAGATTTGAGTCAAAAACAATAAGAGTAAAAAGAGTAGCTTAGTCAATTTTTTCATAGTAGAGGAGCTGTTTAAATTAAAGTTGCAATTCTGAATGGTAAGATTATTATTTTTCTTGAGTATACTACTACCAAGCGAACTGAAATTAATGTATTGATACTAAAAAGAGGCTTTTCATTTCTATGATACCTTCTGCTATCACTTCCAAAAAACACCATTATTATAAGGTAATAATTCGTCAAAAGTCATACAGGACAAAAACTACCCGACTTTTCATAGTATTTGTACGGCTTTCGTAGCCTCTGCTTTTTTACTTTGGAGTATTAAATTGACAAACCTATTAAAGTATGAAATCTGAATTATTACTGTTACTCTCTTTAGTGTTTTTTTCCTGTGGAAAGAACGAAACACTTGATGTCTCATCTCCAGATGCTAAAAACAAAATCCACTTTTCCATCAATGAAAAAGGAAATGTTTTTTATGAAATTCAAAGTGTTGGACGCCCTGTTTTGTCAAAATCGGTAATGGGTTTTACGTTGAAAAAAACAGACTTGAGTGAAGGCTTTGAAGTATTATCTTCTTCCACTACGACGCATTCTTCTGTTTGGGAAACGGTTTGGGGAAAACATCAGACTATCACAAATCATTACAATGAATTGACGTTACATTTGAAGCAAAAACAAAGTGGTATTTTACTGGATCTAATCGCGAGAGCTTATGATGATGGTATCGCATTCCGTTATGTTTTTCCTGAGCAGGAAGGGCTGAAAGAATTTATTATTATGGATGAAAAAACAGAGTTCAACTTTGCGGGAGACTATAAAGCATGGTGGAATTTTGCGGATTATGATAATTATGAAAAAGAGTATTATAACTCACCGATTACTTCCATTGGAGATACGGTGAATTTTGCCCGAAGACCTGATAAAGAGGAGCGAGCAAATATGTGTAATACTCCTTTGACAATAGAAGTGAGTGATGATTTAGTGATCAGTATTCATGAAGCTGACCTGACGGATTATGCTGGAATGAATTTATTGAATCAAAAGAATGGTCCGAATCTTAAAGCCCACTTGACGCCTTGGATGAATGGTGATTTGGTGAGAGCAAAAACGCCTTTTCAGAGTCCTTGGAGAACGGTGCAAATCGGTGAGAATGCAGGTGATTTAGTAGAATCTAATCTGATTATGAATTTAAATCCACCCAATGTTTATAAGAATACAGATTGGATAGAAACTTATACTTATATCGGTATTTGGTGGGAATTGCATATCGGTAAAACGTCTTGGGCGGAGAAAACACAATTCGGGAAGCCTTTACCGAAAACAAGACCGCATGGCGCTACGACTGAAAATGCCAAATACCATATTGATTTCGCCTCAGAGCATGGAATTAAAGATGTGTTGATTGAAGGTTGGGACAAAGGTTGGGATGATATGACGGGTTCGTGGACCGGTTATGGTATTTTTGATTGGAGTACTTCTACAAGCGATTTTGATATTCAAGAGGTGTGTGACTATGCCAAGAAAAAAGGGGTGAGGATGATGATGTATCATGAGACGATTTCGGATATAGATCATTACGAACCAAGGATGGATACGCTGTTCAAAATGTGTCGAGACTTAGGAATTAAGACCGTGAAAGTAGGGTATACGGGTGATGTGAATTACGACTATGACAAGAACACTTACAGACAGCATCACCATGGACAATATATGGTGCGTCATTACAAAAAAATGATTCAAACAGCAGGAAAGCACGAATTACTTATTGTTAATCATGAACCTATCAAATTTACAGGTGAACAGCGAACTTACCCGAATATCATGGCCCGTGAAGGGGTAAGAGGACAGGAATACAACGCATGGAGTAAAGGTAATTCTCCCGAACATGGTGTGGTACTTCCTTTTACAAGAATTTTAGGCGGACCGATTGACTTCACTCCGGGTATTTTTGAAGTGATGCTTCCGCAACGAAAATGGGCCAAGTTTGAAATCCGTGTAAGAACAACTGTCGCCAAGCAATTAGCTTATTACTTGACGATGTTCAGCCCGATTCAAATGCTAGCTGATTTACCAGAAAACTATAAGGGAAAACCTGCTTTTGAATTCCTCAAAAATGTACCAACCAACTGGAGTGAAACGAAAGTATTGAATGCAAAAATTGGCGATTACTATACAGTTGCTCGAAAGGAAAGAGGAACGGATAACTGGTATTTGGGAAGTATCACAGATGAAAATACACGTCAGCTTACGGTAAAATTAGATTTCCTTGATCCAGATAAAACCTATGAAGCTACCATTTATGCAGATGGAAAAGACGCGGACTGGGTCACAAATCCTTATCCAGTGGAAATCTCTAAAAAGAAAGTGACATCAAAGGATAAATTAGATATCAAATTGGCAACTAGCGGCGGACAAGCCATTGCATTTATCGCCCAATAATAACAATAAACAACAATGAAAAAGATAAAAATATATAGCTTCTTGTTTTTGCTTTTCGCACTGCTTGGAGCATGCAATACCAAAGGAACATCACCAAGAATCACTGCTGATTTTAATGGAAATTGGCAATTCTACTGGGCCGATTCTATCGATGCAGAAATGGTAGAAAAGGACAAAGTACAATGGAATGAAGTGACGTTACCGCACGATTGGAGTATAGAAATGGACTATACACACGACAATACAGCAGGGTGTACAGGCTATCTTCCTGGCGGAATTGGGTGGTACAAAAAAACGTTCACTGTGCCTTCTGAAGCAAAAAATAAGAAAACTTGGATTGAGTTTGATGGTATCTATAGAGATTCAAAAATCTGGGTCAATGGTAAATACGTAGGCGGAAGACCTTATGGTTATGCGGCCTTTAAAATCGACTTGACAGATCATTTGAATTATGGTGAGACGGCCAATGAGATTATCGTAAAGGTCAACCGAAAAGCCTTTATGGATGCACGTTGGTATCCCGGAAGTGGTATTTACAGAAATGTAAAATTAGTAACAGTCAATCCTGTTCACATTGCTCATTGGGGTACTTTTGTGACTACTCCTGAAGTGAGTAAAGTGGAAAGTAAGGTAGCCATTAAAACTTCTATTATTAATGAGGAAAAATCACCGAAAAGCATCAAGGTGACACAACAAATCAAGGATGCTAAAGGAAAAGTAATACAGTCTACTTCTTCGAAAATACAATTGAAAGAAGGAGAGAATAGTTTGAATCAAGAATTGCTGATTGAAAAACCTTTCCTTTGGTCAGATGAAAGCCCGAATCTTTATCAGATGCTGACTACATTGGAAAGTGAAGGGGAAGTTTTGGATGAATACACGACTACTTTTGGAGTGAGATCGATTCGTTTTGATGCTCAAAAAGGCTTTTTCCTTAATGGAGAAAATAAAAAACTAAAAGGTGTGTGCTTACATAATGATGCAGGTGCAGTGGGTAGTGCCGTTCCGATTGATGTATGGAAACGTCGACTTCGTATCTTAAAAGAAGCGGGAGTCAATGCCATCAGAACGGCACACAACCCTGCATCAGCTGACTTTATGGATCTATGTGATGAAATGGGCTTTTTGGTGCAAGCAGAAGCATTTGATGAGTGGACGGTCAATAAAAACAAGTGGATCGATGATAAGCCCAATGCTTGGAAATATGACTTTGGAGAGAAAACAACAGGTTATGCAGGTTTGTATGAAGAATGGGCGGAACGTGATTTGAAAGACATGATCAGACGTGACCGCAACCATCCTTCAGTGATAATGTGGAGTATCGGTAATGAGATAGAATGGACGTTTGGTTACTATTGGAAAACGGCCATTTCTAATCAAGCAGACTTCAATAAAGTATTGGATCAAACAAGTGGAGGAAACCTTCAATTGGTGGCATTGGCCCGTCAACTGCATCAATGGATCAAAGAAGAAGATACCACACGCCCTTCTACAGCCGGAGAAGTACTACCTCAGGCAGGAAACCTAACAGGCTATTGTGATGCCGTGGATGTAACGGGTTATAATTACCAATCTCATCATTATGATGCTCATCACGAAGCGTACCCGGACCGTGTGATTTATGGTTCAGAGAATTTTGCACAGTGGCAGGAATGGAAAGACTGTTTGGAAAGAGATTATATTTCGGGCGTATTCTTATGGCCTGGTATCAGTTATTTGGGTGAAACAAGCGGTTATCCAAGCAAAGCCCTAGATATTGGTTTGATGGATATTGCAGGTTTTAAAAATCCGGTTTACCATTTCTTCAAAACGTTCTGGCAGGAAAAACCTGTAGTGTACTTCGGTACTCAAAAAACAGAAGCGTCTCATTATTTATTAGAAAATGGAAAAGTTGTAGAAAACCCAGAGAAGAAGAGACCTACAAAATGGCATTGGGCGACACTGAACAGTCACTGGAATTACCAAAACGATGAATCTGTGTACATAGAAGCATATACGAATGCAGAAGAAGTAGAATTATTCCTCAATGATAAATCATTAGGCAAAAGGGCATTGAAAGAGAATGAAGATAGAATTCTAAAATGGATTATTCCTTATCAAAAAGGAAAGATAAAGGCAGTGGCCAAAACGAAAGGTAGTGTTGTAGCGGAATACGAAATCAAAACAGCTGAAAAACCACAATTTGCTCAGTTGAACCTTGATCAGCAAACAGTAAAAGCCAACGGAAAAGACGTGGTACATGTAGTGGCTCAATTGCATGATGTCAACGGAAACCCAGTAAAGCATATCGATAAAGAAGTCCGATTTAAAGTAAAAGGTAATGCGAAAATTATTGGGATTGACAATGGTCTTACCAATAATACTAATCCATTTAAAGCAGATCATTGTATGACTTCTAAAGGCAGAGTTTTATTGTTGGTGCAAGCAGGGAAAACGGAAGAAAAAGTGGTTGTAGAGGCCTTAATGGATGATATAGTGGTGGGAGAAAGTGAGTTTGAAATGACTTTTTAGAAGGTTGTTTCTGGAAGTAAAAACACCACTGACTAAATAAAGAAAAGTCTCAATCGGACTTTCAAGGTTTATGATGATATTCTTATGCTTTGAAATTCCTTTTGAGACTTTTATCTTTATTTTCAATTCAAACATTCCAAAAAAATCATAGTATATGAGTCCAGAAAAGTATTCTTTAAGTTATTTGAAAATTGAAAACTTCAAAGCAATTAAAAAAGCAGAAGTGGATTTGTCAGATAAGGCATCATGGATTTTTTTGACAGGAGAAAATGGATTCGGTAAAACGTTAGTGCTTCAAGCTATTGCGAAAGGTTTGAATAATGAAAATACAAGGATTTATCTTGATGATTTTAGCACGAGTAAAGTAGGTACTAAAATTACAACTCGTATCAATCAGAGAGAGGAAATATTTGTTGTTGAGAATAGCAAGAAAGGATTTGATGCGTTAAATATTGATTACCGTTTGGTTGGATTTGGAGCTAACCGTTTGAATATGGGGAGCGAACGTAGTACCAAAAAGCGTAACCCTTTAATGAGTTTGTTTGATGTAGAGCCACTATTACGAAATATTGAGAGTGAAGGGTTAAGCCGATGGAGATTTGATAAAAGATTTGAAGAGAGATTCTATCAAGTCAAAGATATATTCAAAGAATTACTGCCGAACCTACACGATATTACAATTTCTGATGACTCAGATTATACCGTTTTATATTCAGAAAAAGACAATGAAGGCAATGTAGTACAAGAAGGGTTGAGTTTTGGAGAATTAGCTTCCGGATATCAAAATATCATAGCCATGATTGGTGATATGATTTTGAACTTATTGGATTATTCTAAAGGAGATAAAATCAAACATATCAGAGATATGAAAGGGCTTGTTTTGATAGATGAAGTGGAGCTGTACCTTCACCCTAAACTTCAAAAAGAACTTCCTTCCATTTTGTCCAACATTTTCCCTAATGTGCTGTTTATTGCTTCTACACATAGCCCAATTCCTTTACTGGGAGCACCTGAAGGCAGTATTTTTCTTAATGTTCAAAAGTCATTGGAAGAAGGGATTACGATCGAGCGTCTCTATACTTTAGAAGAACAAGTTGCCTCTTTATTACCTAATACGATACTCTCTTCACCAATTTTTGGGTTGCAGGATATTTTCTCTGTTCAGCATGATGAAAACAAAAAGGTGAGAACAGAACCGACTTATGATGAAATCATAAAAAGAGACGAGAAAAAGAAAAAACTAACGAAAAAGGAAAATCCAGAGTTAGATAACATGCTGAAATCCTTTATCAAAAATAAAAAATAATGAGAAGCAATAACCAACGAGCAACACTTGATATACCCGAACGATTAACACGGCCTACAACTACTTCAAAATGGGAGCAAATTGCCAAAAAAGAGATAGGAAAAGACAAGATTTCGGGTGATGTATATAAGGGTAAAAAGAGAATAAATGGAAGAGATGTTTTAGCAGGTAGAAACACACTGTCTGAAATGTATCACCATAAATGTGCTTATTGCGAAAGCATCGAACATGCACCAGAAGTAGAGCATTACCGCCCAAAGAAAAGAGTGGCAGAAGATAGTGATCATGAAGGGTATTATTGGCTTTGCTATGAATGGACAAACCTTTTGCCTTCTTGTAGATATTGTAATGTTTCTCCGGGAAAATTAGATCAGTTCCCAGTTCTTGGTCCAAGAGTTTATAATGCTCCGATTGAGGAAAATGGTGTTTTTAATAAAGACAGATGTCAATTGGATGCTCAAGAATTGTTGGACGAAAAACCGGTACTTTTACATCCTGAATTAGATGAAGTGGAAAACTATTTTACTTTTCAAGAAAATGGTAAAATACAAGGAGTAGATGAAGAAGGAAGGGGAGAAGGTACGATCGATATCTGCTTTTTGAACCGAGCAAATTTATTAGCAAACCGTCAACAGGTAATAGATGAAATTGTAAGAGATTTGGAGGACTATTTCTTAATGGTAAACCCTACAGTTCCTCAAAGTGGTGATATGATTAAAAGCCTTATTAAAATTAGGCTTAAGCGATTGACACTGGATTGTTCCATAGATAAAGAGTTTTCACTTTTAAAAATGATCTGTTTCAGAGATTTTGAATGGTTAATCATCGCTCAATTTCCAGAAGAAGCACAAAGGGAATTTTTAAAGTTGGTTTATGAGGATTTTTTGGAGGAAAATTTTTAGAAGAGCTTAAAATAGTACTTTTAATTTCGGAAGTAAAAACACCACAAGCTACAGCATTTAACTGTAGTTTGTGGTGTTTTTTATATTGAAATACAATAAATTAATCTAAATCATCCCTTTCACTATTCTGTCTTTGCCTTGGAAATCCTTAATGATTTCAGTTTTTGTAAAACCTCTTTCCAGCAGTAGTTGTTCCGTTTCTTTCCCAAACTGTTCATTGATTTCGAAGTAAAGCCAACCGTTTTTCTTTAATCTTTTTTGAGCAAGATCAGCAATTCTTCTATAGAAAATCAAAGGATTATCATCAGAAACATAGAGGGCTAAATCAGGTTCATAGCGGACTACATTTTCATTCATAATCGCTTTCTCAGCTTCTGTAACGTAAGGAGGATTGCTGACGATGATGTCTGGCTGATCAAGGTCGTCGAGATTTTCTTCCAGTATATTTTTATGGAAAAAACGGGTAGATGCTCCTAGTTTTTCAGCATTCTTTTTCGCTTTTTCAAGTGCATTTTTATTGATATCGAGCCCAATAGTTTGAAGGTTGCTTTCCAATGCCAATGAAATGGGAATACAGCCTGAACCTGTTCCTATATCAATTAGCAACCCTTCCTTATGGTTTTGTAAAATGTGCCACACCAATTCCTCAGTTTCAGACCTTGGAATCAATGTATCTTTATTGAGTAAAAACTTTCTTCCGTAAAAGTCCCCTTCTCCAATAATGTACTGAATAGGTTCATGATCCAGCAGTCTTTCCAAGTCACTTTCATATGTTGTAGCCTTAACGTCTATCTCTTTTTGATCTAAGAGGATGTTCACTTTATCCAGCTGAAGGCGTTCCTCTAACCAAATATATGCAATACTCTGAGCTTCATTTCCATCATAGATTGAGGTTAATGCTTTGGTCAATTGCTGATGTAATTCTTTTGCCTTCATAAGTCTATTTTCCTTTTTGTTACAAAAATATTTATTGTCCTCCAGTTTTTTTGTTAAAGACTTCTTAATAGGACTTAAATCACCTTTTTAACAACCTTGTTTTACTTAAAATCACTTGTTTTTTGCTAAAAAAATATCATATTTGAAACGATGTTTCATTTTTTAATATGACTTCACAATACTACGAATATTATTATCAGCACGAAAATGATTAAAACTAGGAAAAACGCAGCTCCCTCGAAAGAATCCATGGTTGAGATGACCATACAATACATTTTAGATGGTGGAGAATGGTCTCTGAGAAAGTTAGCTGCGCACTGTGGTACTACTACCAAAGTTTTTTATACTCGCTTTGACGGAGAATACGGATTGGTAGATGAGATCGTAAAATTCATCGGAGAACGAAAAGCAAAACAATATCAAGAATTAGAACAGACTATCGCTGCCTTTTATCGTTTTGAAATCGACTTTTTTTACAGCAACCAAATCTTAATTCAGTTTTTAGAATCAAAAGGAAGAGGTGCAAACCCTTTTATGCTTTACATAAGAGATGCCTATATGAGCCTTTTCAATGGGGATGTCAATAAAATGATTTTTGCCGGTACCGTAATGTTAGGAGCACAATCAATGCTGGCAAGAGATATAAAAGTTGAGCATGAGGTTATTATAGAATACCTCACCAAAGGGGTAGAATAACACTGTTTTTATACTTAAAAGAAGGTTTAAATCTGTTGTTTTTTATGGGTTTGAACCTTTTTTTCGTGTTAAAAAAATCAAAATATAAAAGAAAAAGGTCGTGCTCATAGAGCAGGACCTTTAACAACTTAGCTAAAAACTAAAACCAATTAAAAATGAGTTCTTTATAAATATCCTCTTGACTTATCAAGAGTACTTTATGTCTTTTTTGTTTTGTACTTATCTAACTGAATTCACTTGATTTTCGTTCCATCATTAGGAGAAAGTTTAATACCTTTTAACTCCTTCTTAGAAATGTACATTACAAATGTCAGTAAAATCCTATAATTATGCAATGCATTTGATAGAAAAAGTTACTGCTTACGTAATGTTTTTTTCATTTATGTCATAAAAGTCCATTTTTAAGCCTTTTGGTACATCTAAAGTGTGTATACTTCTTTAGTTATTTCTAATAAAATTATAGAACAAAAGCAATTTCGTTAATATTTGTTGTGAATTTCCGGGACTTATTTTCCTGTTTCATCTCAAAAGGCTGACGGGCGGCAAGGCGCTGAGAAGCAAAGACTAATGTATTTTTTCCATACCGTCTGTTGATACGATCTAAGGTACCTAGCAATTGGTGTTTTTTCTCAACCTCATTTACATTGTGCACTTTGTTGAGTGTTTGTTGAAAAGAATGATTGGGTGTGATTTTGGTCAGGTGAACGCCAGCCTTTTTGTAATTGTGTCTTTCCTTGAAAACTTTTTTTAATAAAAAGAGCATTGCCTTGATTAAAACTGCAGTGTCATCGGTGGGTACATCAAGTTTTATTTTCTCACTTCCGTAATAATGATTTTGTTCTCTGTGCTTGTCCGTCATCACAAAAACGGAGATCTGCTGTGTCAAACTATTTTGCTTTCTGAGTTTCTCCGTAACCGACGCCACAAAGCCACACATGATTTCTTTCAGCTTTGCCCAGTCATTAACAGGTTGGGCAAATGTTCGTGCTGTGCCTATGCCCTGTTTAGCAGGAGGCCTTTCTTTGAACGTATGACATCTTACCCCTTGCAGTTCTTTGTAAATACGCCAAACCGGGGCATGCCACTTCTTCTTGATATAGGCTTCTGGCAAGTCCATAAAGCTACCGATGGTAAACACATTATGTTCCTGCAACGACTTACAATGCTGTCGGCCGATTCCCCACAGTTCATCAATGGGCCAATGTGCAATACACTTCCGGTCGGCCTCGTACGATGTCAACTCACAGACTCCAGGAAAATTAGGATCTTTTTTGGCAATATGATTGGCCAGTTTAGCCAATGTTTTTGTACTGCCGATCCCCACAGCTACGGGTACACCGGTTTGGCTTTTTATATTATCACGGATCAATGCCCCAATTCCAGTAGTTTCTTCTGTGTTGGTAAGATCTAAAAAAGCCTCATCAATAGAATATACCTCAATCGCAGAACCGTATTGTCTGAGCAGTGCCATAATACGCTGAGATAAACTTGCATACAAGGCGTAGTTGGAAGAGAAAACCGCCACTTCCTGTTTCTGCATCACAGATTTCATCTTAAAGAAAGGAGTTCCCATTTTAAAACCCAGTTCTTTTGCCTTTTTATTACCAGCAATCACACAGCCATCATTATTAGAGAGTACCACCACAGGTTTGTCTTCTAAATCAGGTCTGAATACGACTTCGCATGATGCATAAAAGCTATTACAATCAATCAGCGCATATTTATTTTGAGGTCTCCCCAGCAAGTCTTTTGTCATTATTCCTATTTATGTTTTTAATGTAGAATGTGTATAGTAGAATTATCAAAGGGAGAGTAGTCGTAAATATAATAATTATGTTTAATAATTAATCAAAATATGTTTAAAAAATAACCAAAATAAAGAGGTGATGATTTATTCTATTCTATCTCCATGAAAATGAAGGAAGAGGAGTTTTATGGGAGAAAATAATTTCTTTTTATGAAAAATTTTTAAAGAAAAATGATATGTAAAACACTGACTTTGAATGTGTAGTAAAAAAAAGATTAAAATTAACATTTATTTTTTATAAAAAAGGTAGGGGAAAGGAGGGGGTAGGTGTATAAGATATAGAACACACAGAGAGAACATCTTCAAAATAGATAAAGCGTCGTTTTGAAGTCAAGATATATATATGATTCATCTAACGAATCAATTATTAAAGATTATAGCAATGAGAAATAGTTAGTTTTTGGGTTGGAAAAGAGCTTTGTTTTACGGAGCTCTTTTTTTATGTCTCAACTTTTATACTCAAAGGGGAAGTACAGAGTACTTACGGACTATTTGCACACTGAAAACTATACTTTTAAAAGAGAACGTTGTACGAATTCCATTTCCGCTAACAAATTGAGGCTCTTAATTGTTAATGCAAATCAATAAAACGAACGCAATGAGGAGGTTAGGAGTTAAATAGTAAGTGAACATTATTAACCCATTACATTACTGAAGCGGTTAAATGTCTGCGACATAAAAGCATTGTAATACTTAAGGAATTAATACTATGAATATCTCATCATCTTTTCTATCAGAAATTTTAAAAGAAAAATTTTATGAATATATAAATTCTGCAGATCTAGTAGAAGGGTTGAAGTTAGCACGTATTGCTCATGAGGGGTTAGCGCCAGATGATCAAGAGGAATTGAAGGTATTTATAAAATCTCACAATATCCCGCATTTAGAGGCGATTATTGAGGAGTTAGATAGAAGAGTTTCTTTAAAATCAAAAATTGTAGACTTGCAAGAGGAATTAGACCGTCTTGTGAATATACAATTTAGTAAAGATTTAAAATATAATGTGGAGGAAGAGATAAATGCGTACATGGATAGAATTATTCTATTAGAAACATGTCAAATGCATCAGAACTAACCTCCTTTCAACCAGTTATGATTCTATATAAAAAGTACAATATCAGGGTCTTGTAATACAAAATTGTGTTGCAAGACCTTTATTTTTTTTCTTAAAATACTTTAAAAGTCCTATATTTTTTTTGTAAATTCAATGGACATTACGCATCAGTACTATCATCACTAAGGATCTATTTCATGTTGAACACTACTAGAAAATTACGTAAGAGATTTATTGAGTTTATTAACCAATTCTCCGCAGAGGAATTAAATAGCATTCCTGTTGGATACAACAACAACATCATTTGGAATTTCGGACACGCGATAGTCACCCATCAACTGCTCACCTACGGCCTCTCCGGCTTGACGCCACCCATGGACCCGAAATGGATTCAGATGTTTCGCAAAGGTTCAAAACCAGAACGAAGCCTCACAGAAGATGAAATCAATGAATTGAAGTACTTGGCTCTTTATCTACTCGAAAAACTAGATGAAGATCAGGTAGCGGGCATTTTCAGGAAATATGAATCCTATGTCACAGGCCTTGGAGTAAGAATTCACACTGTAGCGGAAGCTGTTGAATTTAATAATGTACATGAAGGAGTACATTTGGGGTATGCGTTGGGTATGCGAAAGGCATTACAATATGAGGAGGAACAACAAGAGGAAGACATTGTGCAAAAGGAAGCCGTGGTGGTAAGCCAATAGCTTTTTAATGAACGAGATCAGATTTGACGCTTGTTCGCACTTTGGTGTAATAACTCAAAACGAAATGTAATGAACGGAAAATGTGGGGTGAAACTGCATTTTCCGTTTTTTTGTGATCTTAATTGTCAGTTATTAAAATTCGCAACTACTGATTAAAAAACACCTATAAGTTATGTCAGAAAATAAAAAATATAAACCGATAGCTTGTGCCACTTATGATCAATATGAAATATGGGCAATGCATGGAACAGTACTTCATTTCCAGCTGAAGGACCGTGAGGTGAAAGCAAAAATAAAAACACTCACTGTAGTAGATAAAGTGGAATATGCAGTGCTTGATAATGAAGATAAAGTAAGATTAGATGAAATAGTAGAAGTGAGTGCTGTATAGAAAAAGGTGGTTCTGAAAGTTATAAATCAGAGCCACCTTGTTTTCGATTTAGTTCTTGTGATTAAAATTAATGTATTACAATTTCATTGACTTCCCATTCACCTTCACTTACTCCCACAGCTGGCTGTAATGCCACCTGCATAATTCGTGATTTGATATCAGAGAAATCAGCCAAGTCTATAGTGTATGTTTTGAATTCACTTTGATTTGGTTGGATTGGAATACTTACCCATTGTTGTTTGTCCCAGTTGAGCTGTTCAGTTCCTGTTTTCCAAAACCCTTTCCCTTCATTTCTAGAATAAACCGCAAATTTCATTTCCTTGGCCTTTGTACTGTTCTTTATATTAAAAGTTACCTTAGAACAAAGATCAGATTGAGTATACAACCAAGGTGCACTCTGTATCAGGGCATTTTCTTCATTTATTTTTCCTTTGATCCTCCCGTCCTTATAAGTGACCTCAGTGCCATTGATAGCAGTCCAGCCCATTGTGCTTTTCTTAAACTTAAAAGGTCTGCCGGGGGAAGGATACATATGATCGTCTTCAGGGATTAAGACCGTATTGTCTTCATTGAAAAAGACAGGCTTTAGACTTGCACCTCTGTAAAAAGCACAGATATCATGGTTTTCTTGTAACACATATAATTGTCCATCGGTCCATTCGAAGAAGCTAGTGTGACCACCTTCCAAAAATGCTCCTTGATATTCATAAGGGCCGTAGAGGTTTTTGGCCATAGCATATTTATTACCATAGACCAGATAATACCACTCTCCTCTTTTAAACAAGGTCGATTTATCACTTACTCTGATTTTTTTACCTTTCTTATCCTGTACTAAAATAGGTTGAGGTGCGGTGGTCAGTGATTTCATATCTTCAGCCAGTGTAGCCATATAATAGGTGCCACTACCAAAACAGATCGTATACACTCCATCTTCTTCATAAATTTCAGGGTCATAAGGAGATTCTTTAATGATGTCTGTTGGGAGTAGTGGTTTACCGAGTAGGTCTTTGTATTCACCATTTATTTGATCCGCCACGGCAACGCCCGTATTGTAATAGCGGTTGGAGAAGAACCAGTAGTACTTTCCATTCCTTTCACAAATATCACCTGCAAAACAGTTAGGAACATCGCCGATATAAAGGTCTTTTGGGTGGATGCTTCTGTGATATTCCCAGTCTTTAAGGTTGGTGGTGGACCATACTTCCCATCGGTCCATTGGAAAAGAAGACGTAGGGTTCCATGATTGATCATGTCCGCAGATAATATACAGCGTATCACCTTTCATCAGTGCATGAGGATCTGCCATTCCGTGCTCTTCTACTATAACATCCACCTTAATAGCATCAGGATTAATGCCATAAGTGAGTTTGGATGACTTTTCTTGCGTAGAGCAATTAGAAAAAGTAATGATGGAGAGAAGAGTAAGTAGGGTTGCTAATGTCTTAAAATAATCACTCATCTTGTTATTTATTTTCATTTCTTAAAAGATGAGTTAAAATAAAAAGAGGAAGATTAAGGCTAGGGTGGTGTATAGAGATACCACCTTAGTTCAACTTAATTTAGCCATGTAAGTACATTGTAAACTAAGTTTTTTTTACAGTATCTAGAAATCAGGAGATTTTTGATGATCTGTAAGAGACTAATGATGCTATTGCTTAACATTAGTAGAAATGGGCTTTCTACCTAATACGTTTGGTGGTACGCTCCCTGGCCTTGAAAGTAGGCCATATAAATCTTGTGAAAATATCGATTGAAAGCTGACGATATTTTTAGTTTACAGTGTAGTAAATAAGATAGGATTAAAATCTAAAACCTGCTACAAGTACATCATCTACCTGTATATTATCTTTCGTTTTAGTGTCTTTCCAATTGAGAAATTCAGTAGCAAGCTGTTGTTTTTGTACAGCCGTAGGTTCATTGGCAATTTCCTGTAATAAAGCTCTGAATTGATGGGCGGTGTATTTTTTATCCAATATACCTCCAAATTGATCCCTGAAACCATCAGAATAAAGGTACATCATCATGCCTGGTTCTATCTCAATGGAAATGTTCTGGCATTTATTGATTGGAGAGATATTTCCCCCAATGTAATAACGGCCTCCTCTATAAAATTCCAGGCCTTTTTTCTTCACAAATAAAACAGGACTTTTAGCTCCACAGAACGTAATCAGGTTTTCATCATGATACAGCGGTACACGGATCACAGACAAAGCCATACCGTCATTGTTGTGAGTAGAATTTTGTTGTAGCAGAGTATTGAGGCGGATATGCATCTTCTCAATGATATATTGAGGATCGTCCACGTTTTCCTGTGTAACCAAACGGTTGAGGATAGAGACGCCTAACATGCTCATTAAAGCACCCGGAACGCCGTGCCCTGTACAATCTCCCACTACGATCACTTGTGCGTTTTCTGATTTTCCAAACCAATGGAAATCGCCACTCACAATATGTTTTGGAGCAGAGTAAGTGAAATATTCTTTTACTTTATCAATATTGTAAAAAGGAAGAGGGAGCATTGCATTCTGTATGCGTTGCGCATAATGAAGGCTCTCCTGCATATCATTATAATGGTTGGCAAGGATGTCTTTTTGTTGATTGATAAAATCGGTTTGTTTTTGAAGCTTTTCATTTTGCTCCAAAGTCAGTTGGTAAAAAGTATCAGATCTATTTTTTTCTTCCTGCAATAAAACATGATTCTTAAAGTTTTGGAAGGTGTTATTGTATTTTAAAATAATGACAATAACGCTGGTAATACAGATAGCAATGAAGTTAGGGATATGATAAGTGGAGTGAAATGGACCATACTGATAATATATAGCCCCTAAAAAGAACGATGCACCAATACCTATGATACTAATGGCAACATAAGCAGGCATGATGCTGTAGATTAATACGATCAATTGAAAAGCAGTAATGATATACAACCCGGAAAGAAAATGATCAGGCTGTTCGTAGGTCAGAAAAGTGACCGCATACAAGCTATAAATAATAGAGGCAATAGTGACGGTGTAGAAAGGAATCCAATAGTTTTTCATTTTCCCTTCCATTGAATTCGTAAAACGAAGTATGATCAATATCAAAGATAACATGATAGAAGGAACCCTACTGAAAGTAAATGCAGTGGAAGGCTCAAACATCCTGAAATCATCAAGGACATAATAAGAAATCACTATCAAATAGCCGATAAAGAAAAAAGGAATAGCTGTATAGCACTTTCTAATTCGTTCTTGATAGTATAATGCTAATAAGTTATCATCACTTTTAGACACCGTAAATGGCTGAAGCATAAATATGAATTGCAGTATTGAAATAAGTAAATTAAGAGGGCAAACGAAATGATATTGTTACTTTTTACCGATCATTCTTCTGAACATTCTTTTTTCAAATTCCCAGAAAAACTTAAACTGTCCCAATAAAGTGCCCCAAATGAGCAAAAGAACCTGATAACATGGGAGGCCTATAAAGAAAAACGCTAGTACTCTGATCCAGGTACTTGTTTCATCCGTAATTCCAAATAATGGGTAAACATAAGGCTTCACAGTGTACATAAATGTTGTACCTGTGAGGGCAAAAACCAGCAAAATAACGCCTACTTGCCACCCGCTTTTCACATTCCACCTCTTTTTTAGTGTATCTATAAACCCCATATTATCGACTTAAATTGTCTATCAAAGTTAATGAAAAAAGAATTAAGATATGTTTATTCTCATATAATTTATCATCATTTCATTGCAAATCAAAATATGTTATTTATATTTGATCTAAATAAAAATAATAAACACTTCATTGTGTATTAAAATAACATTGCGAAATGTGTAGAGCGAAGAAATTATACTCAGAAAAAGAACTAATTATAAGTCAATGTCAGGATTGCAAAAAAGTAGGCATACAGCTTAAAGGTTTGCTATTCAATTTTGAACAGAAAGAATTTTTCAATTACGCCAAGAAGGTGAACAGTATCGATTTTAATCAACATGCTTTTCAGTTTGCAGACGATGAAATGAAACTGATATTGAAAACAAAAGATAAACAAGTGAATTACTGTTTGAGTCATGAAGAATTTGAAGACCTGAAGACAGGGATGCAGATTGCTATTTTAATGATTGAAACGGAAAAGATCTTGAGCAAAGTATAAAGATATAATAACCCAGTAAACTATAAGTTTATAAAATTCCCTATTGGTTTATGAAGTATTAAACCATAATCAAGTGTCGATCAACGATAATTTTTCGTTGAAGTTTCCTATAATATTTATGTATATTACATAACCTTAATCGCATTAAACCTCAGTTATTTATATAGCTGAGGTTTTTCATATTATAAGACCTCACGTAGTCCACTACGTGTCGTTGATTTTATGCAGAAATCTTTTCTCGTTTATTGCTTACTTTAAAACTTGAAAAATATCGGTGTTTGATGGGGTTTTGCGTAGCAGGCTACGCTTCTACGTGAAGTTGTATCAAATGTTGTTGCAAAACCTTATGATTGCTTTCGTATCAGATAGAGGTGTCTGTAGCTACGTAGCCTGCTACGTGCCGTTGATTTAATGCAGTCAGCTTTCGTTTTTGTTGCTTACTTTAAAACTTGAAATGTATCGGTGTTTGATGGGTTTTGCGTAGCAGGCTACGCTTCTACGTGGAGCTGTATCAAATGTTGTTGCAAAACCTTATGATTGCTTTCGTATCAGATAGAGGTGTCTGTAGCCACGTAGCCTGCTACGTGCCGTTGATCTTATGTAGAAATCTTTTTCGTTTATTGCTTACTTTAAAACTTGAAAAGCATCGGGGTTTGGTAGGTTTTTGCGTAGCAGGCTACGCTTCTACGTGAAGAAAGCCTTTTTTAAAGAAATAACGCATCAATCTATAAATGATGTAAGCAGAAAGAATAACGTAAAAAGAAGGTGTGGTAATGGTACTTGTAGGATAATTGGCTCCAAAATTCACACTACTGAAAGCAATCAAAGCAGTGACTAAAAGACAGATAAAAGTAAACCCATAAATGATATTAGCAGTGGTCAGAAGAGGGTAGCGTTGTACTCTTTTCTTTTCTGTTCTTTTGTAATAAACAAAGAAACCACTGATGCCTAAGAAACCTCCAATCAGTCCAAAAAGACAGTAGATTACTTTCAAGCCTATACCCCAAAAGTCTCCGAAATGTAAGGCTTCCTGCATATAGAAAAGATGGCTTCCAATGCCTGTTTTACGAATATCTAATTTCTTGATGAGTAAAAGATCTTCTTTGTCTAAGACCACAAAATTGGTTTGCCTTTCATAAGGCATCCATGGAATATTACCGTATACCGTAGCTGTTCTACTTCCATCAGCAGACGCTTTTATTTTTAAAGAAGTCAACTCTGGGAATTCTTTTTTGACTTTGGAAAGTAGAGTAGGAAAATCGATTTCAACAAGCTTATCCTCATTTTTGGATAAAGGAAACTCAGCGGGCTTGTAGATGCCCGGACGTTCGCCTATCAAAGGTTTTTGAATTTTGGGTTGCAATCCTAACCAAGCTCCTGTAAATGCGATAATCAAATGGAAAACTATTGTGGCTAACCCGATGAACTTATGAAGGTCTGCCCATTTTTGACGGCTTCTTTTCGTTCTCACTTCTCCGAACTTTTGCTTCTTCGTAAAATCAAAATACAGAGGAATACTGATAGCAAGCGAAAGAAACATACATACGCCAGCCAATCCTACCCACTGTCTTCCATACCATCCATCAAACAGTCTTACGTGGATATTTCTAATAAAAAAAGCGACCGTTTTGTACATGTCTCTTTCTCCTAAAACCTCTCCAGTATAAGGATTGAAAAAGACTTCTTTGGCGATATTCTGACCTTCTTCTTTTACTCTGAAAGCAACTTTCCAAGAACGATTTTCAGCCTCAGCAGGCTCAACAATATAGCCACTATGTTCAGGGTAGTGGGCAAGGATATCATAAATGAATTGGTTGACATTACCTATCTTTTCTTGAGGTACAACGTAAAATAAATCCTTATTTAATAGATGATCTATTTCAAACTTAAAAACCGCCAAAGCCCCTGTAAAACTCAATATACAGATTACAAGACCGCTATACAGTCCTAGCCAGCTATGCCATTTCCAAAGTTTCTTTTTATTCATCATGTTGTTCTGTAGGGGCAGTCCTGCGTGACTACCCGCTGTATATTTTGTGTCCCCCGAAGAGGTATTAGAATTTATAAGTTAATCCAATCGTGAAATTCCTTGGAGCACCAGGGAATACTCTATCATAATTGTAACCACCTACATAGTACCTTTCGTCTGTGATATTCTTTAAGTTGGCTGAAATTCTGAAATTCTTGAATGTATAATAGACTGCGGCATCCCAAAGCAGATAATCGTCTAAAATAAGATCAGGTGTATTGGTGTTTCTTTCTCCTACATATTGACCACCAAAACCAACACCGAAACCCCTTAAAGAACCTTCTAGGAAATCATATTTCGCCCAGAATCCCGCTTGATGTTGTGGAGCGTTTTCTTTCTGTTTTCCAATTTCATCAGGATTATCAGATTCAGTTATGATGGCATTATTGAAAGCGTAGTTGGTCGTTAAACTTAAGTTCTTTGTGACCTGCCCATTCACTTCCAATTCAAAACCTTTTGATTGTTCCTGTCCTCTTTGGATCAGACGGTCGATATCGTTAGGGTCTTGTACCAAAATATTATTCACGGTGATCCAGTAAACTGAAGTAGTTGCTGATAATCGCCCATCAAAGAAATCTCCTTTAATACCCGTTTCCCACATATTGGATTTTTTAGGATCAAAAGGACCGCCATTTTGTTCCGCATTCATACCAAAATCTTGAGGCTCAAAACCTTCCGTATAAGTACCGTATAAGTTGATGGTGTTTGTCAGTTCATATGTTACACCAAAACGAGGAAGTAAGGCAGACTGTTCCTTAGTGACTTGATTGCCATTATCCAATCTCACATCCTTGTAAAACTCCTGACGAAGCCCTACCAAGACATTTAATTTCTTATAGTTAAGCTGTTCTTGAATGTAAAAACCTGTTGTATAGTTTTTGGTATACGCTGTAGTTCTCATGTGGATTGACCTTTTCGGATCAAAATAATAATCTGCAGGGTTGCTGTTGCCATATTGAGGATTATCTAAATCAAAATTCGGAACCCCTTGTGCTTCACCACGAGCCTGTCTTTCGTTTTTATCATATACTTTTTCGCTGTAGTCCATCCCCACCATTACGGTGTGCTTGACCTGACCTGTATTGAATTTGGAAACAAAATAATTCGTGATATTGTCTGAGTTTTTGTATTCCTCTCTTTCCACATAACGCATTTCCAATACACTTGGTGTAATGTACTTTCCGTTGGTTCTGTGTTCTGCCAAATCCGATTCAGATCTAAACATCAAATAAGAAGAGTTGAAGGATAACCAATCTGTGATTTTTTGGTTCCAAGAGAACGTGATGTATAAGTTATCATTATTCAGACGATCTCCAGGTTGAGAAGTAGAAAGGTTGATCGGTGTTTGATTCAAGTCTTTACTACCTTGGTAATTAGGTTTACCTCTGTCGAGTATTGTGTTATTTTTCATATATACCATGTCCACATTGAACCTTGTTTTGTCTGAAGGAACAAAGGAAATGGAAGGAGCAACATAATAGGATTCACCACCGCTGTTATCTCTGAAAGTATCGCTTGATTGGTACCCAGCATTCAAACGGTACAATAACTTTTTGTTGTTGGTCAATGGGCCAGTAACATCTACATTGGCTCTATAGGTATTAAAACTTCCAGCCGAAACTGTAGCAGAGCCTTGTTGAGTAGTCAGTGGTTTTTTCGTGACAAAGTTGATCGTTCCTCCAGGGTTGGCATTTGCAAAAAGGGCAGAAGCAGGGCCTTTAATTACTTCCACTCTTTCATAAAGACCAATAATAGGCTGTGTCCAAGAGTTAAAAGCAGTTTTCAAACCGTTTACCAATTGACCATCCTGATTTCTATAACCACGTACGGCAAAGTCATTGTAAATAGTATACTGACTCACACCGGCCACGTTTCTGACCACATCGCTGAGGTAATAAGCCTGCTGATCAATCATTAACTCTTTTGTAACAGTAGAAATGGATTGAGGAACATCCTTGATCAGTGTTCCGGTTCTTGTTGCACTAAAAGTATAAGAGTTATTGTAAGACTCTTCCTCTACACCAAGGATCTCCACTTGTTGAAGCTCTCTTGTATCTTCTTTTAAAATAAGAGATAGACTTAAATCTTCTCCTTCTTTTACCTGAATAGTTGTTACTGATTTTTGATAACCTACAAAATAGGCCACCAATTGATGTTCTCCTTCTGGAACATTGTTTAAAGTAAACGTACCGTCTTCTGCGGTAGTTTGACTGATACTTGTATTTAAAATCCCGACACTTACACTTGGAAGTGCACCACCATTATGATCCGTTACTTTTCCGGAAATGGATTGCTGAGCAAACAGCACTGTAGGAAATATAAATAATAGTAGGGTAAGCTTTAAAATAGTCATGGTCCGATAAAATGAAATGTTACGGCTACAAACTTAAACCTTTATTTAGACTGATTCCATTTTACAGAATGTTACTTTTTTAATAATTCTAAATTAACATATTGTAAGTAAGCGCTGTAATTAATGTTAATTGAAATTCTTTCTATACTGATTAGGAGTGAGTCCAGTATTTTTCTTGAAAGCATAAGAAAAGTGTGCACTCTGTTGATAGCCTATTTTTTCGGAAATAGTAGAAATAGGAAGATCCGAAGTTTCTAAAAGCTCTTTGGCATAATCAATTCTCTTTCGAGTGGCGTATTCAAAAATAGTTTCATTAAATGCTTCTTTAAAATACTTCTTTAAATAAGAGGTATTCAATCCTACTGTTTTAGCGAGTTCATTAATAGAAAACTGAATATGTATTTTGGTATCAATCAATTCTTTTATCTGATCCAATTGATCCTGATAAGGGTGTAATGCATCTCCTTCAGTGAGCGTTTCTAAGTCATCTGTAATTTCAGAAAGCACTTCAAAAACTTTCGCGTTTAAAAACATCAACTGACAGACGCCTCTTTTACTCGATTGATTAATTTCTTCAAGAAAAGAAGATAGTCGCTTTGAAATAGCAAAAGACAAACGGTCCTTTTCATCAAAGACGGCATGAATTAATTGTTTTAGGGAAGGATGAAAAAGCCCCTGATCAAAATAATTATCTCTCAATTCAATGATCAGAATGTTGAGCGGTTTTGTGAGATTCAATTCAAAATGCTTTTCAATAGTATTGAAGAAAGTACCGGTCTGAGGCTTTATTTTATAAGTATGATTCTTGCTTGTAGACCATTCCATTTCATGTTTTTGATCTAAGTTAAATACAATACACTTACTGTTCGTAGTAATATTAAATGCCTCCTGTTTGTATAAACACTTTTGCAGTTGAATTGAAAAAATAGCCCATGAGTCATAGGAAATGATTTTTACATCACCTTTCCCAAAGTGAGGTAAACACTGCCTGTGTTCATTTAATAATCCAAATTCTTCTTTTGAGGAAAGGACCGCTGTTTTTTGCTTATTTATTTTATTAAAAAAGTGAAGCATTGCTTTATTTTTCGTACCGGAAAAAGTCTGATAATCGAATTAAATTGATTCGTTGTAGTGATAGAATTATAATAGGTTGCTGTTATAATTTCTATCACAAAAATAACTTAATTTAGATTAATTAAAAATAGCAAACATTGAATAGGATCTTTTTTGTGAAATAAACAGTAAGTTTAAATGTCAGTTATTCAGTGTTTTATGTTGTTTTTGTAGCTGTTTTATCGATTTGTGTGAGCAATGTTTTTCCGATTTCGAAAAAATCATTTCCGATTTCGATAAACCTTTAAGGCGCTTTCCCCCTACATTTGTGTTATTCTTATTTAGATTAATTACAAATAATAAATGAAATTATTCAACTCATTCCTTTTCGCTTTAGTATCGTTGATCGCGTTCTCTTGTGCTACAGGAGAAAAGAAAAATCAAGCAAGTGAATCAACAGCCAATTCAAACACAGGTGAAAAAATCGGTGTGTTATTAGTCAATCACGGTTCTCACTCTAAAGGGTGGAGACAGATGTTGAAAGATATAGAGATCGACGTAAAAGATGACATCATGAAAAGTGGTGAAATTACAGACGTTCGTACAGCATTTATGGAATACACTGAGCCATCAATTGCTACTCAAATGAAGAAATTTGATGAGGAAAACTACGACAGAGTCATTGTAGTACCGATCTTCTTGACGATTTCATCACATACTTCTAACGATATTCCTAACATTGTAGGGTTAGCTAACGATCCGAAAGTGAAGGCGAGTTTAAAAGAGGAAGGTATTGATACTTATACTTCTAAGGCGAGAGTCGTTGTAACACCACTTTTAGACTTCCCAACGGTATTAAAGAAAAACATTACGCGTAGAGCCAAAGCGTTATCGAATGGTTCTGGTGACGAAGGTGTAGCTTTAATCGCTTACGGTGATGAGGAGTTTAACCAACAGTGGGAAGAAATGGTAGAAGATATTGGACGTTATTTAAAAGCACAAACAGGTATCGGTTCTATCTCTTACGGATGGTGCGGTCACTTGGTAAGATACTCTTCTGAACCTACTAAAAAGGCAATCGACCAAATCTTAGAATTGGAGGAAAGAGCGATCGTTATCCCTGTATTAGTTGCTAATGATGAACACTTTCAAGGCGAGATCATCCAGAAAGGTGTGGATATGGTAGAAGACCAAAAGCGTGTCGTTTATAAGCAAGATGCGATTCTTCCAGATGCCAATATCAACAAATGGGTAGTGAAGATTGTAGTGGAAACAGTGGCCGAAATTAAAGGTAAATCAGTTGCTACGAAATAATATTTAAGTTTATATATATACGTTAGTAGTGAAATTATTATAAACGTTATTGCGATTGAAATTTCATCATTAACCCACGACTTAAGTCGTGGGCTAATGATGAGTAAAAGTAGATTTATGAAACAGCAATTGAAAATAGATTATAGAAAGTCTATACTTACCCTCCTTGTTTTTGGTGTGTTTGGGTTCTTTGCCTATTACGGTCCGTTGGAAAGATCGGATTTGAATGAGCATATTTCAACCATCGAAAATGAGTTCTTCGCACCAAAACTAGTAACGGATTTTGCAGTGAAACATACTGTGCAGGCAGGAATGATTTCAGAAGGAAGAAGTTATGTTTTGGGAGAATATGGAATGGTAAGGCCAATTGCGAAAAAACGAACAAAAGAAGCCGGAATGCTTTCTTTCCATTCTGATATGGGAGAATCCCTTCACAACAAAGAATGGGCAAAGAACATAGCGGAAAGACTAAAAGAAAAATATGAAGATGATGCAGAAGTAGTCGTGAAAATGAAAGGCGATCTCTGCTATGCAGAAATTTATCAAAGTGGAAAACTAAAATCACTGTACTTTGAAAATATGCTTCACAACACCGTTCAAGGGTTTTCAGGACCTATTTATTTGGGGATGGAAATGACCTTGGGAGGAATGCTGGAAGAAGTATCTTACATTACATCGAAAGAAACGGAAAGTTACTTAAGAAAGGTATTAAGAAGCGCTTATTTAGAGCAGTACCATCACTTAAGTACAAGAAATGATGATCATGTCATCGATGCTGTTTCCGGTGCTACTATCACAACAAAAGCAATGGCAGATGGGGTGACAGAAGCCTTTACGGTGACTGCCCCTCAGGTGCTGTCCACTTACTATGATTATGATTTGGACGGTTTCCAAGTGAAGGCCGAACTGACCTATTGGTGGATTGTTCATATCATCGTTATCGGTGCAATATTCCTATTTGCAATGTTGCCACAGATCAAAAAAACAAAGAAAACAAGATTAGGAGTTTCCATTTTCACAATGGCATATATCGGTTTTGGAATGAACTCATCGTTCACTTACATCACTTACCTGATGCCGTTTATGGGAACAGAAGTCTCTCTCTTCTTAAGCATATATGCACTGATGACATTGCTGTCAGCAATTTGGGGTAAAAATGCCTATTGCTCGTATGTATGTCCTTTTGGCGCAGCGCAAATGATCTCTTTGAAATATTCACCGTTTAAATCGAAGAAATTATTTATCACTAACAAACAAGCAGAGTATATCCGTTATGCTTTGACCATCGTCCTTTTTGCCGGTTTTGTCTATGGTTATAAGGAGTTTGGAAACTACGAACTGTTCCCAGATTTATTCAGTACAGAACTTTCGTCGTACTGGTTCTATATCTCTTTAGCATTTATCGGAATTTCAATCAAATACCCTATGCTATGGTGTAGAGTAGCCTGTCCAACAGGATGTGTTTTGGATAGTTTGAAAGACCTTTCGACGGTCAAAAATGCAAAAAAAACAGGAAAGAAAATCGCAATACCACGCCGTGTATCGTAGGGGCCGTAGGGGTAGACCTGTGTGTCTACCCACACATCCCACGTGTCAACCCGCTGTAGGTTTGTCCACATAACCAAAAGGTAGAAACATCGATTTCTAAAAAAATATCAATAACCCGTGATTTAATCATGAGGATTGGCAAACACATCCATTTTAAAATGGAACAAATAGATATGAAAAATAAAATTACAACTTGCATTTTGATGCTGTGCTATACATGCACTGTATGGGCACAAACTCAAAAAGCGACCATTGAAATCGTAGACACAACAGAAGGTTTGCCCTTAATTGGAGCACACGTTTGTCTGATTTCAGCATCAGGAGAAAAGCACTATTATTCTTCCGATGCGGAGGGGAAAGTGATCATCCCTCTAAAAGAGAAGATGCAATGCACTGTTTCCTATACAGGGTTCAAGACGAAGGAATTTTTTTTAGAAGAAGAGCAATCGATCAAAATAAAAATGAAACCGGACTTGCTGATGTTGGATCAAGTAGTGAAAACAGCAAGTGTGGAACCTGAAAGTGTGGACCAATCGATTTACAGAATTGGGATAATATCACATGATGTATTGGAGAAGCAAGGCGTACAAAATGTGAGAGATGCACTTCGTTTCCAACCCAACATCAACCTTGTTGAAGATGGAGTATTGGGTACTCAGATCATTATGCAAGGATTAGAAGGACAGCATGTAAAGTTTCTAATAGATGGTATGCCCATTATTGGCAGACAAGATGGAAACATTGATTTATCACAGATTGATATGTCTCAAGTAGATCACATTGAGATTATTGAAGGACCAATGTCGGTAGTATACGGTTCAAATGCATTGGCAGGAACCATTAATATCATTACCAAAGAAAATAAATACTATAAGTGGTCAGGTACTGCTTCTACCTATGCTGAATCAGTAGGGCAATTGAATGCCAATATGAGTGTACAGGGTAATAAAGGGAAATCAAAATACGGAATCTCAGGCGGGTATCGATATTTCAATGGTTATGATTTGGATAAGTCGGACAGAAGAATGGATTGGAATCCTAAAAATCAAATCAATGCAGATGCTTATTATGGTATTAATTTATCAGGATGGGATACGAAATTTGGTATTAGAGTCAGCAGAGAGGATTTACTTTTTAAAGGAAACTATTTACAGCCTTATCGTGCCATTGATACAGAATTTATCACGGATAGAATCACTTATTCAGGACAATTCAATAAGAAATTCAACGAAAAATCGACCTTGTCAGGAATGGTTTCTTATAATACCTATACAAGAACCTCTCAAGAATACACCGTCAAAGAAGACCTGAATACAAAAGAGAAAAGAGACGCTTATAATGTAGATGAGTTCACAACACTGAATGCAAGAATCTCTTATGGTCATCAATTTACAGATCGTTTGAAATGGCAAGTAGGGTATGAGTTGACGGATGAAACGGGGAAAGGTGGAAAAGTGGATGAAAACTCAGGATTGATTGAAAATTCCATATGGACTGATGTGAAATTGAACATTACAGATCAATTGGTTTTTCAGCCAGGTATGCGTCTGATTCATCATAATATCTATGATACACCCTTGATCTATTCAGCACATTTAAAATGGAACAATGAAGACGGTTGGGGAAGCAGACTTTCATTTGGAAAAGGTTTTAGAGCACCTTCTATTAAAGAGCTTTACATGGATTTCGTAGACTCGAATCATAAGATTTTTGGTAATAAAGACCTTCTGCCGGAAACTTCTTACAATTTGACATTCACGGTCAACAAAACGGTTAATATCATGGATCATTCCGTCTTGAAATTTGATGCAACAGGGTTCTTCAATCACCTTGATAATATCATCGAAACAGTAGCTTCCGATACAGGAGAATTTTACTATCAAAACATTTCGCAGAAAAGAACACAGGGAGGAACATTCTCCGTGAACTACAATCACAACAATCGTTTCAAAATGAATGCAGGGGTGAATCTAACAGGCATCAGTTATGACTTGTACAATACTTCTGACTTCCAATACAGATACTCAATAGATTTTGTAGGGATGCTCTCTTACTTCTGGCCCAAGGTGGATCTATCCATGCAATTGGATTACAAATACACAGATAAAAGAGTGCAATTGATGGCAGGGGCAGACGAGAATAATCCCATCGAAGGGGTGACAGAAGCCTACAATATGTTGAATTATTCAGCGACAAAGAATTTAAAAAATAAACGCTTCTCATTGACTGCAGGTGTAAAAAATATCTTGGATGTAAAACAAGTTGCCAACACCACACAGTCGGGAGCACACGGATCAGGCAGTAATATGCTGATCGCTTGGGGGAGAACTTACTTCGTTTCCTTCAAATTCAATCTCAATAAGATTTAATTTTTAACAACAAATTTTTATACTAATAACAATGAAAAAGTCAATTTTCGCTAGTCTACTATTATCTGTCGCATTATTCTCATGTTCTGAAGAAGATGCCGTAACTATACCGCCATTAGATGACTCATCTTATGCACTGCAGGTGTCTTTATATAGCTCTCCTGATGTATATGAAGAAGGTTTCAATCACGCTACCCAACAAGTAGAACAAGTGAAACTAAGCTATAACCGTCAAGTATTTGTAAACCTTGATGCCGCTTCAGCATCTTCCAATGCAGATACTTTAGGGGTACACTATAATGATGAAGCTTATGTGAAACTTGACGTTTGGGATACAGAAAAAGACCATGCGGAAGGTAGCGAAGGATGGGATATTGTATTGGCGTATTACAACGGTAAAACACACGATGGAACAGAGTTCGTGCCTTATATGATGACAGGTGCATTGATCAATAAAGGAGAAGTGAAAGCCATCCGTTTGAACAAAGAAGAGTTAGAAGCAGAAGGGCAAACTTTTGTTTCTTATGAAGACGTAACATACGCTGATGCTATGGAATTATCATTGTCATCAGAAGTAGATGCAATTGGTTCTGACTGGAAAACATTAGACTTTGCGACATTTACATATAAAATTGTTGAAAACCAGTACTATGTCATTGAAACTACTGAAGGAGTATTCTTCAAATTGGCATTTACATCGTTTTATAATGATGATTTAGAGAAAGGTTATCCTGCCTTCAAATTCCAACGTTTGATAGCAGAATAATTTCGTTGATATCAAAAAAGGAAAAATCCTTATCAACCTGCTTAATAAGTGTGTATAGCCGTAACCTTTTGTGAGGTTGCGGTTTTTATTTCTTAAAACATCTTCTGTTCTCTAAGATTATATACTTACAGCGTATAGATTTCTAGTAAAATAAAACACGCCGAATTTCAAAAAAGTCTTTAACTTAAAGTTATGAAACATATTATCACCACCTTGCTATTGACCCTTTATGCAGTAGCAGCATTTTCACAAACGCCATTGAAAGCATATCAAATCTTTGACAAAGAAGGAAAAGAAGTCACTTTTGAGGAAATGGCTGAAAGCCTTTCGAACTATGATGTTGTGTTTTTTGGAGAATTACATAACAATCCCATTGCCCATTGGTTACAATTTGAATTGACAAAATCATTAGCAACCCAAAAAAATAACGCCATTGTATTAGGAGCTGAAATGTTTGAAAAAGACAATCAACTCGTGTTGGATGAGTATCTGAATGGTTTAATAAAAGAGGCTGTTTTGATCAAAGACGGTAAAGCGTGGGATAACTACAAAACAGATTACGCCCCTCTTGTAGACTTTGCGAAAGAAAATAACATTCCGTTTATCGCTACTAACGTACCAAGAAGATATGCAAGCCTTGTTTCTAAAAAAGGATTACCGGAGCTGGAGACTTTAAGTAAAGAAGCCAAGAAAAAATACATTGCCCCATTGCCAATAGAAGTGCCTTACGACAATCCATCTTACAAAGAAATGGAACAGATGATGGCAGGGCATGGTATGACAGGAAAAGCAAAACAGTTTGTAGAGGCACAAGCCATTAAAGATGCTACGATGGGGTACTCTATTGTGGAAGCATTGAAAAAGAAGAACAAAGGAAAATTATTCTTGCACTACAACGGTGATTTCCATTCCAAAAATCATGAAGGAACAGTTTGGTATGTCAACCATTATAATAAAAACTTGAAATCAGGGGTGATCGCTTTCGGTCAGCAAACTGATCTTTCAAAACTGTCTGATGAGAACAAAGGAGAGAATGAGTTTACCATTATCTGTAATAGTAATATGACGAAGACGTTTTAGTACTTAAAAGTAATTGAGCTAAAATGAATAGTGTGCTTAAAAGGTTGATTTTCAGTTTAGAATCAGCTTTTTAAGCACACTTTTTTTATACTTTGAAAATATTTTTAAAAAAAAATTAGAAAAAACTGAGTACAACTAAAAGTGACCTTCCTTTATTGGATTGAAACTTTTAAACAGCTCAGTTTTTTTCGCCAAAAGCGGAGCTGCATTAACAAACTAAATAAATACCATATCTATGAAAACTGTTTTTGCACTTATTGCTGTTTTGATTATTACTATCGCTGCCGCAACAACCATCTTGTATACTTCCGCTGCGCCGGGGTATGATGACGTTGAGATAACGATATCGAAAGTGGATATAGAAGCTTTCCAAACAGGACAGAACTAAATTTAATTGTACAACCGCTTAAAATAATTTTCGCTCAAAATTATTGCTGCACGACATAACTAAATATAACTATGAAGACGATTTTTGCATTGATTGCTGTTTTAATTATTGCTATCGCTACTGCTACCACTATGATTTATAGTACGGCCTCTCCAGGATACCAAGAGGAAGAAGTGGCAGTTTCAAAAACTGAAGCTGACTCTGTGATGTCAGTGAAAAAGTAACCAAGTAATCATGATTTGATACTCAGGTAATAAACTACAGATTGAATGTTAGGCCGTTGCATATGCAATGGCCTTTTTCTTTTTAATTATTTAAGGGCCTTTTTCAAACATGTTCTAAATGAATGATAATATTTCAAACGCTTAATTTTTATCGAACGTATGAATAGTTGTTGAGTCCATCAATTAATAAATTCAGAAAATCATTGTTCTAACTTTTGAAAACTATGGGTAAGCAAAAAATAGTATCGTTTCTTTTAGGTTTGTCATTGATAGTAGCTTTCAGCTCATGTAAGCATAGAACGCTGTATGATGCAATACCTAAGACTACTACTTTTGAAGTGTCGCCAGGAGCATCAATCACAAGACAGCAGGGGTCGTTTACAGATACGGTAAAAGTGGATATTTATGCACCGGGCAAGATTGCAAGCCTTGTAGTTCAAAGTGAGGAATGGAGCATTGATTTAGCAGAAAAGACCAATTCACATTATGAAGAGCAAATCCATGCTTCATTATTAAATGGCAAATATTATTATGATGTCAAAGGAAATACAGAAGCAAAGGTTTACTTGATGATAGATGTTTTAAATGACCTTGAAGTAGGGACACACAAGTTTACATTATATGTCAATGATGAGCGTAATGACCCTAAAAATCAGGAAATTACTGTTAATGTGATTGCAAAGAAGAATTAATACAGTGTTTATTTACACTCCCTTCTATATGTAAGGCTACTCAAATTGGGTAGCCTTTTTTATTGAAAATCAGTTTTTTATAGAAAAGTATTATTTGTTATTAATGGTTACTATTGGCCTAAAATATTTTTATTGAGAAATAAATGCCTACCTTTGTATTGCATGAGGTACTCGCATTTGAGTACGCATAACTTTGTAGTTACTTTTCATTTGAGATATAATCTTTTTTCGAAAACTTATTTATTGAATGTTTAATACTTATCAGGTTATACTTGGCAGTTATTTTTAAATATTCAATATGGGTAGATCTCAACAGACCTTCAACAAATTAGAAAAAGATAAGAAGAAGAAAAAAAAGCGCGAAGAAAAACTAGCTAAAAAAGAAGAGCAAAAAAAGAACAAAGTGAAAGGCGATCTAGAAAATATGATGGCCTATGTAGATGAATTTGGTAACATTACATCTACTCCTCCAGATCCTGATAAGCCAAAGAAAAAAATCAAGCTAGAGGACATCCAAATTTCAACTTCTAGACAAGAAGATTTAGAAGATCTAAAAAGACAAGGTCGTGTTGATTACTATAACCCAGACAAAAAGTTTGGTTTCATTATAGAAAAAGGATCAAGAGAACGTTATTTCTTCCATATCAGTGATGTAGATGAAAACTACAATATTCAGGAAAGAGATTTTGTGGAATTCGATCTGAAAGATACTCCGAAAGGTAGATCTTGTGTAGATATCACAAAAGCCCCTAAAGAATAAGTCTACTATTTCAGTAGCAATTTAAACATCAATTTAGTATTGTACTGCTTTTTTGTTGGATCACTGTGCATCTACAGTGTGAGGATGGAGAGGTATATTTTATATATAAATTCTGAAAAGAAAATTTTTAATTACATATAGTTATGAAACAAGGAACTGTAAAATTCTTCAACGCTACTAAAGGTTTTGGTTTTATCGTAGATAGCGAGACAAACAACGAAATCTTTGTACACATCTCAGGTTGTATCGACGAGATCAGAGAAAATGATCAAGTTCAATTTGAAGTTGAAGAAGGTAGAAGAGGTTTGAACGCTGTAAACGTTCAGTTGTCATAATCAACTTCCAGTACTTAAGAAGGCCACTCATTTTTGAGTGGCCTTTTTGTATTTTATAAAGGTTCGTAGTCTCAAGATATTTCGTTTCACGAACTTCCTTCATTCTTAATAAAAAAACGCTTCAGTCCTGTTGCTTAGAGCGATTTAGGAGCCTGTGTTTTTTCTCTCTTCACACGTCCATTTCTGTGAATATTAATTTTGTAGTGCTGATCATTAGCATCCTTCGCAATAAATTCTACCTCAGAAGCTTCTCTATGAATACCAGGGTCGCCGAGTATTTGTAAATCTTCAAAGCGAAAATCTGAAAGATGATATTTGTACTCGCTGTTCTTCATTGCCTGATGTACATCGGCTCCAAAATAATAATCCACAATCTTGTCCAGGTCTATGATTACAGGTTTTCCGTAAATATCACCCAAATAAGGATGCTCTAAATCTTCGCTATAAAAAAACAAGGTATCAGGATTAGAAATGCTAATCTCATTAACGTGAGAATACCAGTTATTTTTCAAAAACATAAACGACGAATCATGTTCAATAATATCGTAGGAGATTGGTCCAGCTTCCTTTGACACGTAATAGCCATTTTGATATTCAATGATAAATTCACCATCTGTAGTAAATACGCCTTCATATTCAATACGGTAATCGTCAGTGTTTCTTGTAATAGGTCTGAGGTGATATTGTTTCGCTCTAACATAGGTTCCGGCTACTAAGTTGTATTCTAGCATAAGAATGTCTCCATTACAATAAAAAGTTTCCCCGTATTTACCTAAATTTTCAGGGAAAAATTCCTGCAATCGAGCAATGTAATCCTCTTCACTTTCAGGTGATATATTAGTGGATATTTTATAGGTGATGTAATCTATTATATTTAAAGATGACCCGTTAGAAAAGGCGATTGCTATCGCGATGATCGGTATAGCGATTTTACCTATCATCATAATGTAAGAACCTTTTTCTTGTACTCCGGATAACCCCGGCATAAGTTCCTCTCTTTTTCTTCTAATAGTTTCTCGACGCTCTTTTTCTGAAGTGCTGTTTCTCATTAGTATAGTTTAGTTTTATTTTTTTGCTGAAAAGTAATAATAAGGCATCCCATAAAAATTGAAACTGGCCCAAATGACGCTTCGCTGAACAATTGTGCTAGTCTTTATTTTTCATGAAAAAGCCATGAAAGTAATAAGTACTTACAACTTAAAAATACTATAATTTTTTATAATGTGGAGGAATAGTAGTAGGTTTGAGGGCTAAAGCAATTGCGAAGTGAGACATAAAGCAACTTATTATCACTTCGGTAAGTACTTGTAAGTACCAAGACAAAATTTTTTAAATAATAATTAACTATTAAGACTAACATGAAAAATATACTAATCGTATTTCTATTGTTTTTTAACTTATCTCTTCTACAAGCACAGCACAAAACAGAAACTATTGTAGAAATTGACCTCAATGGTATTCAAGAGCACGCATTGAACGTAAAAGTTTCTGCCCCCAAAGATCAGAAAACACTTGAATTTGTGATACCGGATATTGTACCTGGTACGTATATGACCTTAAAGTATGTGGATTACTTTAAGAAGGTAAGAGCCCTTGATATCAATGGTCAAGAAGCGGAAGTGAAACGCAAGAAAAATGTGTTTTACATTTCGGCACAGGCTCCAATTGATTTCCTAGCCTACACCGTAGTGGATGCCACTTCCAAGAGAGGTATAGTAGGGAAGCCGTCAGTAGTGGAAGGAACGGTATTTACTCCACAAAGTGCATTGATTAATTTCAATATGCTGAATGGCTATTTTGAAGGGTTTGAGAAAACACCTTTTAAAGTAGTGGTGAAGAAGCCTTCGGGATTTTATGGAGCGACGTCTATGAAAAAACTGGAGGAAAGTGATCAGAAAGATGTATTGTATGCCGAAAATTATTTCGGTTTGATAGATCAGCCCGTACTTTATGCCGTACCTGACACCGCTTCATTTGTAGTGGGAGGACAGAAATGTATAGTGGCGGTGCATAATGAGAAAAAAACAGAAACAGCTCCCAAAATCAAGGAAGTGATAGAAGATGTGATGCATCAGGTCAATAATTTTTCTGGTGTCACTTCTCAGGAAGATTATTATTTCTTGATTTATGAAATCGATGAAGCACGTTTAAAGGGAATGTTCAAGTACATGGGGACAGGGTCAGCGTTAGAACATCGTCAATCTTCGGTGTATTACAATACAGTTTTGACGGAGCGTCAATATTCATATATGTATGATCACGTTTCCTGCCATGAATACTTTCACACAATCACGCCTTTGGAGCTGCACTCTGAAAAGATAAAACAATTCAATTATAGAACCCCAGACATGTCGAGGCATACGTGGTTTTACGAAGGCTTTACGGATTACTTTGCTATGCGGACTTTAAATCAATCTTATACAGATGAAATCGCTTTAGCAAACAGTATGTCTTATGGCATTGCAACATCACAAAAACGTCATAAGCAAAGTATGATAGAAAGTAGTCAGGATATTATTCGAAAGAAAAACGTATTCAGTTTCATCAGCAAACTAAAGGATTTGATGGCTTTCTATGAAAAGGGGGCAATGATTGCGTTCTGCTTGGATTTGAAAATCATGGAAAGATCTAACGGAGAGAAAAGGCTTATTGATGTGGTTTTGGAAATACAGAAAGATTACAAAGGAAGGTATTTTAGAGACGAGGATTTTGTAAATGTTTTGAGGGATTATACTTACGCTGGGTTTGGGGATTTTTATAAGCAGTATATTGAAGGTACGGCTACTCCAAATATGCAGAACTACTGTGATAAACTAGGCTGGAAGTATTATCCTGAAGGGGAAAAGATACCAAGATACGGTAATTTCTATGTGAAAAAAGATCATGAGAATGACAAGTATACAGTGACTTACACTAAAGGGAAAAACACTTTAGGGCTTAAAAAGGGAGATCAGATTTTAGCCATCAATGGAGTAAAAGCAAAGGAATTTTATAAGGACCCTAAAAATGAATATTACAAAATGTCATTTCCAAAACTGGGTGATAGCATGGTGATACAGGTGCAAAGAAAGGGTGAAAAAATTATGCTGGATGGAGAAGCTGTTCTAACTAAACTGAAATACGCTAGAATGAAGGTATTAGAAAACCCTACTGAAGATCAAATGAAATATAAATCTTATTTCTTCAAGCACTTGAAAAATGTAGTGGAGATGTAGTATAACATGTTCTTAGTTATTGAAGGGGAAGTGCGAGTGCGTAAGTCATTCCAACCGCACTTCCTCTTCAATCTTAATCCCTCATTCTCTGAGTAATCATTCAATTATTAATAAAACTTATTAAACTCTTACATCCATTCTGTTGAATTGTTATTTACGCGTTAAAAAAAAACTAAATTTACGATCTAACTTTCATCTAAATCATCTATTTCATTTAAAAACAGAAATTTAATTCTTCTCTTTTCCATCCATTTGATGTTAGAATTTTTTAGAATTTATCGCTTTATGGAACATAAAAAAATGCATGAAATTTCGTCTTTAACTGTATAGGTGCATAATTATCAATATCAATGAAAACATTAAATTTCAGTGTCAATTTAATTTTACTACTGTTCGTTTCTATGCTTACACTGGCCAATGATAATGCCGATAAAAACGGGAATATCAAAGGGCAGATTATTGATCAGAAAGACGGTAGTCCTGTGGGATACGCTACAGTATCTTTAAACAATAAAGAAAATGTCTCAGTAGGCGGAGGCCTGACGGACAATGAGGGCCGTTTCAGAATTAAAAATATTCCTTACGGAAATTACACCCTTGTTGTACAGTTTGTGGGCTATAACACTTTGCAACAGTCTTTGAAAATCACATCTCCAAACACAGATGTAGGACAAATCAGTATCAGTGAAAATGTGGAACAGCTCGATGAAGTGGAAGTACGTGCAGAGAAAACAAGCATTGAACGATCTATTGATAAAAAAGTAGTGAATGTAAGTGATGCCATGATTGCAGAAGGGAATTCAGTGTCAGAAGTACTGCAGACGATTCCTGAAATCAGTGTGGGGTCTGATGGTGCAATCAGCTTAAGAGGAGAAAGCAACGTAAGGGTACTGATTGATGGTAAGCCTTCACAGATTGATCCTGCTCAGATTTTCCAGACACTGCCTGCAGGTTCGATTGAGAAAATTGAGGTAATTACTAACCCTTCGGCGAAATATGATCCGGATGGCCTGTCGGGGATCATCAATGTGATCACTAAAAAAGACAAAATGAAAGGCTTGAACGGCAGTGCAAATATTGGTGCCGGATCAGGTGAAAAGTACAATGGTTACCTTGGTTTGAACTACAGAATTAAGAAATTCAATTTCTTCGGGCAGGGTTCTTATGGTGAAAATCGATTTGAAAATCAGAAGGATTTGAAGCGTATTTATGCAGATGAAACAATTCCTACTTTCGATCAGGAAGGTGAAAACATTAGAAAAGGGCGCTATTATAATACAAAATTTGGAGCGGACTACTTCCTGGATTCTACCAATACCATTACCTTATTTGCCGAGATATGGAACTGGAAAGGAGGAGAGGAAAACCTTTACATCAATAATAATTTACAAGGAGATCAGATCATAAGTTCACAGAAAGAATTTGGTGATCAGAAGAATCAGGCACAAGGGTACTCGTTGAGCTTGAACCATAGAAAAGAGTTTAAGAAAGGTATTTTGGAAAGCGACGGCTACTTTAATGGAGGTGAATCTGATTTCTCCACTTCGTCCACTCTTGAGCAGGACAAGGACCGTAACTCATCGGTAAATACAGATGCACGTTGGAATTATGCATCATTGAAGATTGATTATTCACATGAAATCAATGAGAAATCGTCTTTTGAAACAGGCTATAAAGGTGAATTATTAGATGCATCAGCGCAAATCTCAAATAATCTGGGGGGCGTAATCAATAATTATAGCTATGATTATGATCAGTACATCAACTCTCTTTATGGATCATACAGCATTACGTTAGGACAATATTCTATCAAAGCAGGTGTAAGGGGAGAAGTAGCTACAATTGATGGTACCGTAAAAACGGAAAGCGGTCAAGATACTACCTACAACATTAATTACGCGAGTTTATTTCCTACGCTTCACATCCAAAGAAAACTAGGTGATTTCAATACATTAGGGGTAAGTTACTCAAGAAGAATCAACCGTCCAGGTATCTTCAATATGCTGCCTATTGAACAGCGTTCAAACTCTTCTACAGTATCAGTTGGTAATCCTAACCTTCAGCCCTCTTATACCAATTCAATCAGCTTGGATCATGGCTATAACAAAGGAAAATTAGGACTGAATACAAGTGTATATGTAAGACACAGTACAGACATTATCCGAAACGTTTCAAGGTATGATTCCTTAGAAGATTTGACCGTGTATACTTGGGCCAATTTAGGTTCATCGTTGACAGGTGGTGCATCTATTTCTGCCAATTATCAGATAGCAAAATGGTGGAATATTGATGCTAACTTAAATTTCTTCTACTTGGAAATTCAGGATGATAACGAAGAGTTTACAGTACCTTCTGATGCCAATCCAATCAACTGGACAGCAAAACTGAATACAAGGTTTACATTGCCAAAGCATTTTACAATACAAATTATGGGTAGATATGCCGGACAGCAATACGACGCTCAAAATATTACACAGCCCACTTACGCATTAAATGTGGCCGTTAAAAAAGCAATTTTAAAACGTAAAGGCAGCATCTCTTTCAAAGTAGATGATATTGTCAACAGTGGATTTACGAAAGATGTATTTGGTAGAAATTTCCAAGAACAGACGTACTATTTGCAGGAAAGACCTGTATATAGATTATCATTTTCTTATGCCTTTGGTGGACAGTTTCAAGGACGAAAAGCAAGGAAATTACATAGTTCTGGAGGTATGAATTAATTTGAGTTAAGAGTTAAGCTTATAAAAAGAATCCCGGTAGAGAAAATCTAATCTCTATCGGGATTTACCATATATGAAGAACTTAGTACTGAGATTCTAATTTTGAACAATCAAATCGATACCCTCTTCATTATTGATGTAATTTTCATCAACAATAGAATGACCTTCCAAAACCTGATCGTAGAATGATTTTATTTGGTCATTGGCCATCATCATAGGGTTGATAAAGTAATTATGTTCACTTCCCGCCAGGGTGTGGAAAGTAAGATAAGAAGCATTAGATGCCAAATGCTTTTGTTTGATTTTAGAACTTCCCAGCTGGCGCGTCATTGTGATAAACTCCGCCCCTTTTAGCGTGAAATCTTTTTTATTGATAGTGATATATACATTAATATCCTCATCAATTTTCTCAATCCACTCTGCATGATGTTTCTTTTTTACAGCAGGTGCATTGATTAATATATTTTCAAAAACGGCTAATTTCTCATTGTAATCATATGTTCCGGACTGAATATATTCCTCCAGTAAATAATTACCCAAACTGTGCAAGAAAAGAATAGGTTTATCATTTACATTATAATATTTAGCTGAAACCTCATAATCATTTAAGAAGTCATCAAAGTTTTTTGTTGATTGTTTGAAATATTTTTTCGAACGTTTGAATTCTGAGAAGATATTAAAACTCACAGTTTCAGTAGGTACATCAAATAATATAAGGTTGATGTCGTAGTTTTTCTGCAAGGTAATACCACTTCTTAAAGTAGCATTGAAATCTTGTCCGAAGCCATGTACGTGCATAACGAGGTTGTTATGTTTTATTTTTGAAAAGGCTTCATGAAAAGTTGAATATATTTTGACTTTAGGATTTGCCTTATTACTTGTAACTATTAAGTATTTAACGTCAGAAGTGTCTATTTCATGACTTAAATGTACTTCATTAGTAGTGTTATCCACATCCAATACTCTGTTAGTGACCACCAGCATAGGATGGATGTTTGAAGCATCTAAGTTAACTCCCTTGATATTATAGTTGATTTTATATTCTTCATCAGCAAAGCCAAATAAAGAAAGAGAGAGAAAAAGCGTCAATAATAAATAGTTCTTCATAGTAACGAGATTATTGATTGTAATATGGTTCGTCTCAACTCACTACATGTTGTAATTAGTTTCATAGGTATAAACAGAATATAGGAAGAATAGTTTTAAAAATTTACAATTGTAAACGATAAAAAATGTTTGTCTTAGTTAACTTCTATTTATTTATGATATAGTTAATCTATGTTATTAATAATATATATATTAGAAATGATTGATAGTTAGTGAGTTGTATATTGAAGGGTGTGTTGAGTTAAGAGTGAAGAATTAAGAATGATATGGTTCGTAATTTTTTTGAATACATTTTCTTTCGGTAAGTGTAATGCATTACAAAATAAATATACTGATATGTTTTATCTTCATTCTTAATTCTTCACTCTTAACTCTTAATTCAAAAAAGTCTATAGGCTTTGAGCTTCCTTTTGGAAGTGATTGATCGTTTTGATGATCGTTTTATGTCTGTTCACAAAACGGTTTTCTTTGTCCCAAACATAGCCGGCAAGGATAGAAGTGATTTGTTTTTTGAACTCCGGATTGATATTGTCAGAGAAGAACAAATCTTGTAAAGAACCATCATACCAGTATTTGATATAGGACTTGAACACTTCCACACCTCTAAGAATATAATCAGAATAATCCTTTTGCCAGTCTACATCTTCACCTTTCAGTGCTTTTGAAACTAACTCAGCGGCTAATGCAGATGATTCGGCTGCAAAAGAAACTCCCGATGAAAAAACAGGATCAAGGAATTCAGTACTGTTTCCAGTCAAAACATAACGGTCTCCGAAAAGTTGTTTTACACCTACAGAGTAACCGACTTTCATTACAGGCTCAAACTCGTATTCAAGGTTTGAAAAACGTTCTTTATAGAAGTCGGATTGCTGTATCATTTCATTGAATTTCTCCGCTTTGTTTTCTTCAGTAATACCTTCGAAGAAGTGAGTGTCACCCACAAAACCCAGTGAAGTTTTACCATTAGAAAAAGGAATTACCCAGAACCATAAATTCTGATGCAAAATATCAAAAGTAATGGTAGTGCCATCAATAGTATCAGGTCTATTGATGTCTTCCACATGTGTGAAAAATGATCCTCTTGGCGGTAAATCGGAAGGTTTGCTCAAGTCAAGTAGACGAGGTAGCACACGACCATACCCACTGCCGTCAATGATGTATTTTGAAGCAATTTGAGAGGTATTTCCATTTTTATCTTCTATGCTGGTGATGACACTTCCGGTAGAAAAATCCACATTTGTAACTGCATGCTGATAAAGTACTTCAGCCCCTTTTTTCTCTACTTCTTTAGCAATGGTATAGTCAAAATCTGCCCTAGGCATTTGCCAGGTCCATTCCCATCCATCAGTGAACTTTTCAGCAAAAGAAAAGTTACACACTTTATCTTCTTTGAGGAAACGGGCACCAAATTTTTTCTCGAAATGTTGCTCATTCAAAGTATCCAAAAGCCCCGCTTTGTCCAGGTGTTGCATCACTTTTGGAATAAGACTTTCTCCAACCACAAACCTTGGAAATTGCTCTTTTTCAATGATCGTAACATTAAAACCATTTTGCAGTAATATACTTCCAGCAATACTACCCGAAGGTCCAGCGCCTATAATCAATACGTCTGTTTGCTTCATTTTATGATTAACTATTTTTCCTTAAGTAAAAAAAGAAGTCTTTACCAGTGTATCTGAGCGTTCGATACAAAGTAAATCCCCAATAATTACGAACGCCAAATCCGCTAGGATCGCTCATATGATATTGTCGGTAAAGAATCTCTTTTGTTTTTGTATTAAAAAGGACCGACCAAGTGGTACCTTTACTACTCAATTTATTGAAAGTTTCCACTACCAAAACCATTCCCAATTCTTCATTTTCTGTGGTAGGAAGTCCATTAACAATTTCATTAAAGTCTTCTTCCCTAATTTTCTGATGCTCTTCCTGTGAATCGATCACAAGCTTGTTTGGGTCAACCAAATTGTTTCTCTTATTGACAGCTTTCATGTCATAATGCACTTGGCTTTTATTAAAATATTTTTTGATGTTGTATTTATTAGGTTCATTCAATACAAGATCATTCCATTTTCGGAGATAATTTTTCTGTAGATCTTCAGGGTCTTGAAACCCTTGTCTACCAATAAAACTAGCGTGAGTAAAGTCCACACCATAGAATCTGACCTCAGGGTTTTTAAGTAGATTATTCTGCCCGTAGCTACTTAAGTGAGCTAAGAATAGTACAAGAAGGAGTAAGTATTTGTTTGTTGCTTTAGTTTTCATTTTGACATGTATTTGATTAGATAAAAAAAAGTATTTTATTTGCTTTATCGGAAAGCAATAGAATCATTATTGATGTATAGTTAATATAATTTTATTTAAAATTCTAGGAATAGTACAATACATCCTAATTTTATTGTTTTTTTATATGTTAAATCATAAGTTTTATTAACGATGTCTTGTTAAAATGTTTAACTTTTTATGTTAAACTGTTACATTTGCATTTCAAATACTACTTTATCATAATTTTTTTAAAGTATCATGTTATCTATTGAAGGTAATATTAGCAAGCTTGATTTTTTTGAAGATGTACTTCTTAGAAACGAACAAATAATATTAACACCATCGGCCGAAAAGAAAATCAAGGAGAGTTACACATTTCTCCATGAATTTTCATCAGACAAAATCATTTACGGCATCAACACAGGTTTTGGCCCTATGGCCCAATATAAGGTAAATGAAAGTGATCAAATTCAACTTCAATATAATCTTATCAGAAGTCACGCTACTGGCGGAGGAAAGAAAATCAGTCAGTTGCATGCCAAATCCCTATTGTTGTGTAGACTGAATACATTTTTACAAGCGAAGTCGGGTGTGCATATTGAATTGATTCACCTGATGGTTGAACTATTGAACCGCAATATCATTCCTGTCATTTACGAACACGGTGGAGTTGGAGCGAGTGGAGACTTGGTGCAGCTGGCACACCTTGCATTGGCATTGATAGGTGAAGGTGAAGTAGAGTACAATGGCGAAGTTTGTGATGCAAAAGAAGTATTTGAAAAAGAGCAGTTGAAACCATTGCAGATTCACTTGCGTGAAGGATTAGCCTTATTGAATGGAACTTCATGTATGACAGGTATTGGTGCAGTCAATCTGCTTCAAGCTTATAAACTATTGGATTGGGTGGTGATAGGCTCCGCTACAATCAATGAAGTAGTCAGCAGTTTTGATGATTATTTCTCTGAAGAATTGAATGCGGCCAAAACGCATCAAGGACAGCATGACATTGCTGGAATGATCCGTACGCTGGTGGAAGATTCTCAATTGATCCGTAAAAGAGAAAATGTACTTTATCAGGATGAAGCACAATCCATTGCTGTTTTCCAAGACAAAGTACAGGAATATTATTCTATCCGATGCGTTCCTCAGATTTTAGGTCCTATTTTAGAAACTTTGAGAGAAGTGGAGAAAGTAGTCTTAAACGAAGCGAACTCAGTAAGTGATAACCCTATCATTTGCTCTAAAACAGAAAATGTATATCACGGCGGTAACTTCCACGGTGATTATGTTTCTCTGGCCATGGATAAATTAAAAATAGTAATGACAAAATTGTCGATGTTGATGGATCGTCAATTGAATTACCTATTTAACCATAAACTCAACAACATTCTTCCTCCGTTTATTAATCACGGAACGTTGGGGCTGAACTTTGGAATGCAAGGAGCACAGTTTCCGGTCACTTCCACAGTAGCAGAAAATCAATCAATCTCTTTCCCGAACTATGTCCATAGTATTCCAAACAACAATGATAATCAGGATATTGTGAGTATGGGTACTAACTCGGCATTGCTGACGAAAAAAGTGATTGAAAACTCATTTGAAGTAGTGGCAACTTATCAGTTGAGCATTGCACAGGCGGTGAGTTACCTGAAGATCCAAGACAAAATGGATCCTAAATTAAATTCGGTTTATGAATTGGTATGTGGTGTAGTGCCTCCATTCAAGGAAGATTATCCGATTTTTAAAGACTTAAGAAAACTGAAAGAAGTCTTGAGCGCAGAAAATACGGCTCAATTTTTTAAACAAGTAGCAAAAGAAATTTAACGATAAAGTATGAAATACGCACTGGTCACTGGAGCGAGCAGAGGAATTGGGCGTGCAGTTGCGGTAAAACTAGCACAAGACGGCTACAATATTCTGATCAATTTCCAATCGAATGTGGAGGCGGCGAACGAAACGCTTGAGTTAGTAAGACAAGAAGGGCAAGACGGTGAACTATTGAAGTTTGACGTTTCTTCTAAAGAAGAAGTGAATGAGGTATTAGGGACGTGGGTAGAAGAGCACACAGAAGATGTGATCGAAGTCCTTGTCAATAATGCTGGTTTCAGAAAAGATGCCGTTTTCTTGTTTATGGAAGACGAAGAGTGGGACAGCGTATTGGATGTGAATTTAAAAGGATTCAACTACGTGACGCGTTCGGTGCTGAAAGGCATGCTGACACAGAAGTTTGGAAGAGTGATCAACATTGTATCACTTTCGGGTATCAAAGGTATGCCGGGTCAGACCAACTATTCTGCAGCAAAAGCAGGTGTGATTGGTGCAACAAAAGCCCTCGCTCAGGAAGTTGGAAGAAGAAAGGTGACAGTCAATGCTGTAGCACCGGGCTTCATTAAAACTGAAATGACAGAAGACTTGGATGAGAAGCAATTGAAGAGCTTGATTCCGGCAAAACGTTTTGGAGAAGCAAGCGAAGTGGCGGCGGCAGTAGGGTTCTTGGCTTCAAAAGACGCTTCTTATATCACAGGAGAGGTGTTGTCAATTAACGGTGGGCTATATACATAAACCAAAAAGAAATTAATGATGAAAAGGAGAGTTGTCATTACAGGTATAGGAATTTATTCATGTATAGGTGAAAATCTTGAGGAGGTAACACAATCTTTACGCGAAGGAAAATCAGGAATCGTTTATGATGAGGAGCGTAAGGAAATGGGTTACAGGTCAGCACTGACAGGTATGGTGGATGCACCAAACTTGAAAGGGGTAATCAAGAAGAGAGAAAAAGCAAGATTGGCTGAACAAGGTGAGTATGCATTAAATGCTACGCTTGAGGCCATAGAAAATGCAGGGTTGGATAAAGAATTTATTGCTGAAAATAACTTCGGTATTCTTTATGGCAATGACAGTTCTGCTAAGGCGGTGGTACATGCCACTGATACCATCAGAGAGAAAAAAGATACCACTTTACTAGGTTCTGGTTCTATTTTCCAGTCCATGAATTCCACTGTAACGATGAACCTTTCTACCATCTTCAAGTTGAAGGGGATCAATATGACAGTGAGTTCAGCTTGTTCAAGTGGATCACACTCCATTGGTTTCGGTTATTTGCTGATTCAGATGGGCCTTCAAGATCGAATTATTTGCGGTGGAGCACAGGAAATCAATCCTTATGCTATGGGTAGTTTTGATGGTTTGAGTGCCTTTTCTATCCGAGAGGATGACCCTACAAAAGCATCAAGACCATTTGATAGTGACAGAGACGGTTTGATTCCAAGTGGTGGAGCGGCAACAGTGATCATTGAAAGCCTGGAAAGTGCTGAGGCTAGAAATGCACCAATTTTAGGCGAAATCATCGGTTTCGGTTTTTCATCTAACGGCGATCATATTTCTAATCCAAATATGGAAGGACCTGCGAGATCATTGCAGATGGCGATTGATCAGGCGGAAATTACTCCAGCAGATATTGATTACATCAATGCGCATGCTACATCCACTCCAGTAGGGGATGCCAATGAAGCAAAAGCGATTGATCATATTTTCGGTGAGGCCAAACCATACATTTCTTCTACAAAATCCATGACTGGTCATGAGTGTTGGATGGCGGGAGCAAGTGAAATGGTGTATTCTTTGCTTATGATGAATAACTCATTTGTAGCACCAAATATCAACTTAGAAAATCCTTGTGAGGAAGCAGCGGAATTGAACATTCCAAAGGAAGCGGTAGATACTGAAATTGATACTTTCTTGTCGAACTCATTCGGATTTGGAGGAACGAACTCTACCCTTATTGTCCGTAAGTTTAAAAAATAAATACTTTTCAAGCCGAAGTTATTTTGAAGTAATTTGGGCTTGAAACAAAATATATTTCTGTTCACATAAATTAAATTACAAAAATGACAAACGAAGAAATCATTGAAACAATTAACAACTTCTTAGTGGAGGAGTTTGAAGTAGAAAGAGAAGACATTGAGCCTGAAGCAGTATTGAAAGATACGTTAGAGCTTGACAGCTTAGATTATATCGATCTAGTAGTAGAAATTGAAAGTAACTTCAACTTCAAAGTAAAAACAGAAGACTTTGTAGGTATCAAAACTTTCCAAGACTTCTATGATTACATCATCAATAAAGTGAATGCGGGAGTAGTTCAATAAACCACTTTTTAGAATACATTTTTTATGTCTGTTTGGAGTGGAAAAACAAAGGGAGGAGTATTAGGTTATAGTATTTTTATCTTTTTCCTAAAGAATTTTGGAGTGGGTCCTGCAAGTGCGCTTTTGTATTTAGTAGTACCCTACTACGTTCTTTTTGATCCTAAATCTTCCCGTATTTCCTATCGATTCTATAAGGAGAGATTAGGCTTTTCAACATTCAAAGCCGCAAAACATATCTTTACCAATAGAATTACTTTTGGAAGAGTATTGCTTGACAAGTTTGCAATGATGACGCCTATCAAAGAGCGTTATACTTTTGATTGTGATGGAGAAGAGAGATTACACGCCCTTGGGGAAACCGGAAAAGGCGGTATGATCATCACGGCACACATTGGAAACTGGGAAATTGCAGGGCAGTTGCTGGACCGTTTATCCACCAAAATACATGTTGTGATGTTTGATGCAGAATATCAGAAAATCAAAAATCTGGTCTCATCACAGTTGGGAAATAGAAATTTTAATGTGATTGCGATCAAAGAAGATATGTCACATATTTTTCTTATCAACAAAGCTTTGAAAAATGGAGAAATTCTCTGTATTCAAGGGGATCGCTTTCTAAGTGGAGCACCTACATTGGAATTGGATTTTCTCGGTGAAAAAGCATTATTTCCTAAGAGTGTATTTGATATGGCAAGCCGATTGAAAGTACCTGTTTGCTTTGCATTTGCCATGAAAGACAAAGGAATGCATTATAAGTTGAATTCGTCAGTTGCCTATGAAGGAATGAAAAGTAAAGAACTGGCGGAGCAATATATAAAACTGGTCGAACAGAAAGTACAGGATTATCCAGAACAATGGTTTAATTTTTACGATTTTTGGAAGAAATAATGTCTATCGGAATAGCAAACAAACAAGTAGTACTTTTATCAGCCAACCAATTTAAGGTTCCTTATCCTGTTTACCCGATTGGAATATCTTATCTAGCCACATATTTAAGAGAAAAATTACCCACGCACAGGGTTTCATTAATTGATTGCAACCTTGTGTCATTAGAAGAACTTAAAGCAAAAGTAAAAGAAATCAGTCCTGATTATGTAGGCGTTTCTTTACGAAATATCGATGACTCTGACTCTTATCATCAAGCCAGTTTTATTCAGCATTACAAATCGCTGATTGACTCAGTGAAAAGTGTTTCAGAGGCTAAAATTATTTTGGGAGGATCGGGTTATTCGATTTTCTACAAAGAACTTTATAAAGAATTAGGTGCAGACTATGGCGTAGTGGGTGAAGGTGAAGAAAGTCTGACACAACTGATTCAAGCACTGGATAATAATACTTCTGTTGAGAACATTCAATCATTGGTCTATGAAAAAGACGGTGAAGTGGTTTTCAATGATAAGAAAGATTATTCATGTGCCCTCCGTTTTGCATTTGATCCACATCTACTGAAATACTATTGGAAAGAAAGTGGTTTGATTAATATTCAAACCAAAAGAGGCTGTCCGTACAAATGCGTGTACTGCAGTTATCCTAGTATTGAAGGTAGGAAAGTAAGAATGCTGGATCAGGATTTAATCATTGATTCATTAAAGAAAATACAAAAAGAGAACCAAGGCGATCATGTATTTTTTACAGATTCAGTCTTTAATCTCAATGCAGAATACAATAGAGTATTGGCGGAGAAAATCATTGAAAATGGCATCAAGATAAAATGGATGGCCTATTTTTCTCCTTTCAATATTACCAAAGAAGATCTGGAACTGTTTAAGAAATCTGGGTTGACGCATATTGAATTTGGTACGGATTCACTGTCAGATGCACAGCTGAAAAGGTACGGTAAGAAATTCAATGTAGATGAAATCGTTCGCGTTTCAGAATTGTGTGATGAGGTGGGCATTCACTTTGCTCACTTTTTGATTTTAGGAGGAGTTGGAGAAACGGACGAAACAATAAGAGAGACATTAGAAAACTCTAAAAGATTTCCGAGGACGGTCTTTTTCCCATTTGTCGGCATGAGGATTTTCCCGAATACACCACTGTATAATATTGCACTGGAAGAAGGGGTGATCACAAAAGATACTTCTTTGCTTACGCCTAAATATTACATTTCTGATAAGGTGGATTTATCCAATATTCAGGAATTAGCAAAGGCAACAGGCAGAAAGTGGGTGTTCCCGACAGAAATGGATGAGATCTCTGAAAATATGAAATTTTTAAGAGAAAGAAATAAAAAAGGCCCACTATGGGAACTGATAACACAATGATAGCTACAGCAGAAACAATAGAACAATATATTCCTCAACGTGCACCGTTTATTATGGTCGATAATCTTTTGGAGGCCGACGAAAAGGTGACAGTAACTTCAAAAGAAGTGAAGGAAGATATGCTTTTTGTGAGAAAAGGGAAACTTCAAACGGCAGCACTAGTAGAGAATATTGCTCAGACTGCCGCTGCAGGCGTGGGATACAGATGTGCTCAAGCGGAGAAGGATGTACCGCTTGGGTTTATTGGTGGTATCAAAGGGTTTCAATTACAGAAACATCCCTTGGTAGGAGAAACGATTACTACTACAGTAACCGTGAAAAATGAAGTGTTTGGTGCTTCTATTGTGGAAGGAGTGATTACGATCAACGAAGAAGTGATTGCTTCAGCAGAGTTGAAAATTTTTATTGAGCAAGATGAAGCGTAATTCAACAGCAGAAGCAACGGAATTGGTCAACAAAACGGTATTTCCAGTACGTTTCAGTGAGGTGGATACAATGCGTATCGTATGGCATGGTCACTACATCAAGTACATGGAAGAAGGCCGTGAAGCGTTTGGCCTAGAACACGGCATCAGCTATATGCAGATGTACGAAAAGGGCTTTATGGTTCCTGTTGTAAGTGTAAAATGCGATTATAAACAGCCACTTCGCTACGGTGATAAAATCATTGTGGAAACTACTTTTGTAGAAACGAGGGCGGCCAAGCTTATTTATAAATTCAGATTATTCAGAAGCTCAGACAATGTGCTGGTGGCTACTGGAAAATCAATACAGGTTTTCATTACAGAAGACCATGAGTTGCAGTTGACGTTCCCTGAGTTTTTTGAGGAATGGAAACGTGAAAAGGGTTTAATTAAATAGTGTGAAATGCAGAAGAAGGTATATGTAGTGGCAGATGCTTTGATCTCTTCGCTAGGCAATACGCCGGAAGAGAATTTTGAAGCATTATCCCAAGGAAAGTCAGGAGTGGAATTGCACAACGTACATGCAGATCAGGAAAATTATCTTTCACTGATTGATATGGAGCGTGTGGCAAAAGAACATACTGTGCTTGAAAGTTTGGAGGAATACACACGTTTGGAGCAGTTGTTTATCGCTTCCATTCAAGATGTGCTGCAGACTGCTAATATCACTTTGAGCGATAAAAAAACACTATTACTGTTGTCTACCACAAAGGGAAATATTGATTTATTAAACCAAGACAAACAGGAGCAATTCGGTAAAGAAAGATTGTTTATTGGAGGGTTAGCACAGAAAGTAGGCGACTATTTTGAATGTGCCAATACCGTTCAAACGATCTCAACCGCTTGTATTTCTGGAGTAGCCGCACAGAACATTGCCGCACGTTTACTACAAGGAAAAACTTACGAACATATAGTGGTTTGTGGCGGTGATATTATAGATAATTTCACTTTGTCAGGATTCACAGCATTCAACGCCGTAGCACCTCAGCCATGTCAGCCTTTTGATAGAGATCGTGAAGGAGTATCACTTGGAGAAGCGATTGGAACGGTGGTTTTGAGTACGACTATCCAAAGCGACATTCAAGTGCTGGAAGGGGCAATGAACAACGATGCAAATCATATTTCAGCACCCTCAAGAACAGGTGAAGGCGTTTTCAGAGCAGTAAGGAATACCTTGAAAAAACATGGAATAGAAGCCTGTGAAATTGATTTTATTTCAGCCCATGGCACTGCCACACCTTATAATGACGAAATGGAAGCACAGGCATTCAACAGACTTTCTTTAGAAGAAAAACCATTGAATAGTTTGAAGGGATATTTCGGTCATACACTAGGAGGGGCAGGATTGGTAGAGTCTATTATTACCATGCATTCGCTGAAAAATAATAAGTTGATAGCCACAAAAGGTTTTCAGAACCTCGGCACCACTTTACCGCTCAATGTACTGACGGAAACAGTGGAACAGCCTGTTACTTTAGCCTTAAAAACAGCTTCTGGATTTGGAGGGTGCAACGCCGCAATTTTATTAAAACAGGAATAGGATGAAAGATTTATTTATAACAGACAGCATTCACCTTTCCAACAATAAAATTACTTATAGAGGAGAGGACGCTCACTTTGAAGCAGAAGACCTGAAGCAGTTTTTGAAAAAGGTGTACAAGTCATTGGAGTTGAGTTACAGCAAGTTTTTCAAAATGGACCTGATGTCTAAAGCAGGCGTACTGGCAACAGAGTTTTTGGTTAGAAATAACAATTTAATAGAGAAATATAATGATGATGAAGTAGGGCTAGTATTTGTCAATAAAAGTGCATCACTAGACACCGACCAACAGCATCATGATACCATAAAAGAGGCATCGGCCTATTTCCCAAGTCCGAGTATTTTTGTGTATACCTTGCCCAACATTGTGATGGGTGAAGTTTGCATTAAACACAAATGGAACGGGGAGCAACAATTTTTTATTCAAGACACAATGGACCTCCCATTTTTATATGAGAATGTAGTGCAGACGTTTCAATCTACGTCAACCAAAGCGTGCATTTTCGGATGGGTGGATTGTTTTGAATCACAACTTAATGTGAAGTTAGTTTTAGTAGAAAAGGGAAGTGAAAATGATACTCCTTTTGCATTAAAACAACTGGAGTCTATTTTTTAAAAATATTGGAAAAATGAATTTAGAAGAATTAAAAGAGCAGCTTAAAGTTCAAATTATCGAGCAGTTGAACTTAGAAGAAGTAGAAGATATTGATAACGAAGAGCCTTTATTTGGTGACGGTTTAGGTCTTGATTCTATTGATGCTTTGGAATTGGTGCTTTTATTAGAAAAAGAGTACGGAATCAAATTAGAAAATCCTAAAGCAGGAAAAGAAGTATTTGGTTCAATTGACACAATGGCCAACTTTATTGCAGCACAGCTTGCAGTCAAAGAGTAGTATTTATCTGTAATTCCATTAAGTATATGTCTAAGGTTTTTGTAACGGGTATTGGAGCAATAGCAGCCATAGGAAATGATGTGCATTCAATCTTTGAATCTTTAAAAGAAGGCAGAACGGGCATTGATAAGATGCATCGCCTTCAGAGTATTCATGCGGAAAGACTTCCTGTAGGGGAGGTAAAGATGACCAATGATGTTCTGAAAGAGGATTTGGGTTTGAATAAAGAAACGGATTATTCCAGAACGCTTTTACTCGCTCTGAAAGCGGCGAAAGAAGCAGTGGCGGATAGTGGCATACAACCTACAAAAACCATAAAGACAGGACTGATCTCTGCCTCAAGTGTGGCGGGAATGGATTTAACAGAAACAGTGGCCAAGGATTATTTTGAGGGGAATACTATTGATACAAGCATTGTCAAAAAACATCCCTGTGGCAATAGTACCCGCTTCTTGGCACAGTACTTTGAAGTCAACGGTTTTGTATCAACGATCAGTACGGCTTGTTCTTCTTCTGCCAATGCGATCATGCTGGGTGCAAGAATGATCAAACACGGAAAACTGGATCGTGTGATTGTTGGCGGCGCCGATGCGTTGACAAAGTTTACGCTGAACGGGTTTGATTCATTGAGAATTTTAGACTCCGAAAAAACGAGAGCTTTTGATGACAGCAGAACGGGTCTTAACCTTGGTGAAGGGGCAGGTTTTTTAGTCTTGGAATCGGAGCGCTTAGTAGAGCAAGAAGGAAAGAAAACGTATTGTGAAGTGGTCGGTTATGCCAATGCCAATGATGCTTTCCATCAAACGGCTTCTTCTCCTGAAGGAAATGGTGCCTTTTACGCCATGCGTGATGCACTGCAAGTGGCAGGGGTGAAAGAAACGGAAGTGGATTACATCAATGTACATGGTACAGGAACAGAAAATAATGATCTTTCTGAAGGAGTAGCCATGAAGAGGTTGTTTCAAGAAGCACTTCCACCGTTTAGTTCTACAAAGCCTTTCACAGGACATACCTTGGCAGCGGCCGCAAGTATAGAAGGAGTAATCAGTTGTTTGACTTTAGAGCATCAGCTGATTTTTCCGAATTTGAATTTCAAAACACCAATGCAGGAGTTAGAAATTGTACCGGTAACTGCCCTGCAAAAAGTAGAAGGTGTAAAGACCATATTATCCAATTCTTTTGGTTTTGGAGGAAACTGTTCATCCATTTTATTTCAGAAAAATTAGCCTATGAAAACGTACATTAATGGTGTCGGTTTGATTTCTACTCAGGAAACTTTCAAAACGGAATTTTCACTTCAAGTACCAACAGCCACAGAAGACGGAAGATGGGAAGCCACGTTGCCACCTATCAAAGAATACCTTTCTCCAAAGGTATACCGCCGTATGTCCAAAGTGATCAGAATGGGTGTTTTGTCTACATTGATTGCCATGGAGGACGCGGGTGTGAAGTCAGAGGAATTGAGTGGAGTGATTGTAGGAACGGGATTAGGTTGCTTGGTCAGTACAGAGAAGTTCTTGAACAGCATGGTCACTTCTGAGGAGTCGATGGTGAACCCTTCGTCTTTTATCGTTTCTACTCACAATACAATTGCCGGGCAGATTGGTTTGGTACTGAAAAACAATGGCTATAATACTACTTACAGTCAGGAAGGTACCTCATTTGAAAATGCATTGCTGGATGGTTTCCTTTTTACCAAAGAGCGTAAAAATACCAATTGGCTAGTGGGAGGTATCGATGAATTGACGCCTACAGTACAGCAACTTTATAAAGAGAATAATTACGGTGGACAGTGGGGAGAAGGTGCAGGTGTATTTATCATTTCTGATCAAAAATCGGAAAGTACTTATGCCGAAATAGTAGATGTAAAAGCAGTATTGCAGAGTGATGAAAGCTTGAATAGTACTATTGATAACTTCCTTCAGGAAAATGAAATAAATAAAGAAGATATTGATCTAGTTTTGACAGGTGATGCTGGAAATGAGGCATTGAAACTCTTATACGCGGAAGCAAGACTTGAGGTGTTGAACTTCAAAAAATGGTCGGGTGAATATCATACGGCTTCATCATTTGGTGTGGGTTTAGCCGCTAAAATGATGAAGGACGAAACCTTAAGACAATCACTTTTGGGCAAAGGTAAAGTAGTGAATACAGTACTAGTACACACCACATTTTTTGATGGAACACAAGGGCTAATTCTTTTAAGGAATGTCTAAATTCCATAAAACATTGCTCGTCAGCGTATCACTAATTTTTCTTACGCTTTATTTGGGGAGTAAGGTACATGTGCTCTTTTTCTTTTTATCGTTTTTGATATTGATCACAGCCCTTTTTGTAATTGTAATGGGTGTTATTAAAATAGAAAACAACTTCTTTTTGAAATCATGGATCAAGAAAGAAGGAGTACAGAAAGTGGCGTTGACGTTTGATGATGGACCTAATAAAGAGACAACAGAAAAGATTCTAGAGATCTTAGGACAGTACAACGTAAAGGCAACTTTCTTTTGTATTGGACATAAAATTGAAGAAGATTTTGAGACGATCGAAAAAATAGTGGCACAAGGGCATGAAATTGGCAATCATACTTGGTCGCATAGTTATTTTTTTGATCTCTATTCTACCTCAAAAGTGAAGGAGGAACTTCAAAAAACAAATGCTTTGATTGAGGGGATGACAAAGCAGGAAAATAAACTGTTCCGTCCGCCTTATGGCGTTACTAATCCGCATATTGCCAAAGCGGTGAAAGCATTGGGATTACACTCAGTCGGCTGGAGCATTCGTTCTTTGGATACGATTGCAAAGACAAAAAAAGAGTTGATTAGCAAGGTAGAGAAAGTGTCAGGTGGTGATGTGATTTTATTGCACGATACCATGCAGATTACAGTAGATCACCTTGAAGAAATAATAAAAATAATTCAAAGGAAAAACTTACAAGCGGTAACTGTTAGTGAGCTTTTCAACTAAATGGAGCATTAAATGAAATTGAAATATTATATAGGTTTTACATTTTTGCTTATTCAATCGGTTTGTTGGGCACAGCAATATGAACCCATTGAAAATACAGATCAGGCCATTATGGACCTGAAAGAAAATGCAAAGACCATCCAAAGCATAAGCAGTGACTTTGTGCAAACCAAACATCTTTCATTGATGAATCAAGATCTCATCAGTAAGGGTGCTTTTTTGTATAAAAGCCCTAACCGTTTAAGATGGGAATACCTCTCACCGATTACTTATGCCATCATTATCAACGGGGATATTATCTCTATGATTGATGAAGAGAAGACCAATACTTTTGACGCTTCTTCCAATCCTATTTTCTCTGTAGTGAACAAAATGATGCTCAATATGGTGAATGGAAATATTGGTGATGATGAGAATTTTGAGGTGAAATATTTCAAAGGTGATAACACAGTGAAGATGCAGTTGAAGCCCAAAGACAGTAATTGGAGTCAGTATATGGCCGAACTTCATTTGTATATCAGCCTAAAAGATTATTCGGTGTTCAAAGTGGTAATCAAAGAACAGGGGGAGGATTACACTCAGTTTGATTTTGTGGATCATAAATACAATGAAACGATAAGCGATGACAACTTTGTGGAGAAATAGCCTGCTGTTCCTGCTGATCAGTGTTTTATCTTCTTGTACTTATTATCACAAGTCCTCTTTTTCAAAATTGGAAAATTGTGATGAAGAACTTTTGAATGAAACATTGGAACAGCCTGTCACCCGTTTGTTCAAATCGAAGATCTATTTCTACGATAAATACTATACGGGTTTGCTTGTGGTGAAGTCACTGAATGAAACCGAAAAGCAGGTAGTATTGGTGACCGAGATTGGAATGAAGTTATTGGATATGACCATTACTCCAAAAGACTATACAACCAATTTTGTGATTCCACCACTCGATAAAAAAATGGTGTTGAATCATCTTTGGAAGGACTTTTCGGAAGTGTTTTATGATGTGGATTTTGACAATCAGAATATGGTGGTCAAAAAATGTTGGGAACGTGAAGATGACATCCTTTTGAAAGTGAAAAAAGGAAGGAAAAAATACTACTTCTTGTTTGATGGGAAGAAAAGGAGAAAGGAAGTGTATCTTCTGGAAATGTTTGGGAACATAGGAAAAACCATCCTGTTTGATTACAAAGACAAGCATTTGGAGTCGGTAGAGATTGATGCTTCCCACCTGAAATTAAAAGTGAAATTAGAGAAAAAAGAAATATTATAATGTTACAGCAAACAGACTTCTTTCAAGTGAAGGAATTGACAAAAGAGGAAAATAAATTTTCGGCTCAGATCAGTTTGAATAAAGAGCATGAAATTTTCCAAGGTCATTTTCCAGGACAGCCTGTCACGCCGGGGGTGTGTATGCTGGATATCATAAAGGAATTGTGCGAGCAGGAATATCAAAAGGAAGTTGCTGTATCTGCCATAAAAACCATCAAATTCTTGTCGATTCTGGATCCACAGCTCCAAAGTGAAGTGGTGGCAGACGTAACAGTTTTAAAACAGGAAAATGATACAATGGAGGTGAAAGCTGAATTGAAAGATCAGGAGAAAGCCTATTTTAAATTTAGAGGAACCTTCACAGACTTTGAATAAAATGAATGGAGTTGAAGAACATATTGCTTCCCCACGTTTGCAGGCAGATTTTGATCGTCTGAAATGCTGTGTTTTAATTCCTACTTACAATAATGATAGGGAATTAAAAGGGGTGATTGATAGTGTATTGGAATATACCACTAATGTGATTGTGATCAATGACGGCTGCACGGACAATACTTCAGAAATCTTAAGTCAGCTTCCGAACATCCAAAGCATTGTATTTGAGCAGAACCGCGGAAAGGGAAAAGCATTAAGAGCGGGATTTTTGGAAGCAGAAAAACAAAGTTTTGAATATGCGATCACCATTGATTCTGATGGACAGCATAAAGCGTCTGACCTTCCTCAGTTTATTGAAAAACTAGAGACAAACACTAATGCCATCATTATTGGAGCAAGGGATATGCTTCAAAATTCAGTACCTGGGAAAAGTAGTTTCGGCCATAAATTTTCCAACTTCTGGTTTACATTTGAAACGGGAATCAAAGCACCTGATACACAATCGGGTTACCGTTTGTATCCTCTAAAACAAGTCAATGATATTCAATTGATTTCGTGGCGTTATGAGTTTGAAATTGAGATTTTGGTAAGGTCAGCATGGAAAGGTGTGGCGATTGAAACAGTGCCGATAAATGTGTATTATCCTCCAACAGAAGAACGCATAACGCACTTCAGACCTTTTACTGATTTTACAAGGATCAGCATCCTAAATACCATATTGGTCACCATCTGTTTACTATACATCAAGCCTAGAGACTTTTTCAGAAGTCTCAAAAAAAAAACATTAAAGAGCACATAAAGGACCTCTTTTTTGATGTAGAAGAACCGCCATATAAAAAAGCATTAGCCGTCTTCTTTGGGGTTTTTATGGGAATAGTACCTATTTGGGGCTATCAGTTAGTAACAGCGATTGGGCTGGCACATTTTTTCAAACTGAACAAACCCATCGTGATTGTAGCGGCCAATATCAGCATTCCGCCATTTATTCCGCTTTGGTTGTATGCAAGTTTTAAAACCGGGGAAATCCTGTTTAATGAAAAAATTATCATTCCCCAACTAGATGAAATTAACTTCGATGTGATACAACAACATCTGATGTTATACAGTGTGGGAGCGACCGTCTTTGCGTTTCTTCTTGCATTCGTTTTAGGATGTATTAGTTTTGGAGCTTTTAAGCTGATAGCCTATAAGGCGGGGGAAGAATGAAGAATTAAGAATGAAGAAAAAAAGGATATCGATTGTGGGAACGTCCTCGCGAACCACAACAAGAACCACTTTAACTCTTAATTCTAAACTCTTAACTCTAATAAAACACAGAAGTTGACGATTATAAATTAACATAATGAGCCAATTTTTTTTAAAGATACTGCACTTTTTTAAGTACCGAATAAGTGCCCTTTACCTTCTAACGGCCCTCTTCTTGGGAACTGTTTCGTATACAGTTTACAAAATTGGGTTCAAAGAAGATATCATGGAAATGCTTCCCACCAACGAAGCATTAGAGAAATCAAGCTTTATTCTAGGGAACAGTAAGTTCATGGAAAAAGTGATTGTGTTGGTTTCTTTGGAGAATGACGAGAAAAATCCAGATGTATTAATCAAAGGGATAGATGCATTAGCGGAAAAACTGGAAGAAGGTGAAGTCGCTCCTTTTGTGGAGAAAAAGATGGCAAAAGTCAACTCCTCCCTTTTTACAACTTATTACCAAACCACTTTTGAGCACCTTCCCATCTATCTGACCGCTCAAGATTATGAGCGCTTGGAAGAAGAGCTGGAAGCAGGCACAGATCCCTTATTCAAAAACCTTTATAAGAACCTGATTACCCCTTCGGGAATGCTTTTCAAACAGTACATTCCCAAAGATCCATATATGCTTGTGCCGTCGGCATTGAAGCGACTAGAGCATTTTCAGTTTGATAATGGCGTTGTATTATATAAAGATCACTTTGTTAGTAAAGATCAAACAACAGCCTTGATGTTTATTTCCTTGACGCATCAGGGAAGTGATTCCAAAAAGAACAATGAATTTAAGGAAGCCATAGAGCAATCAATCAGTGAAATCAAAGAGGAATACCCTCAACTGAACTATGAGTTTTATGGTAATCCGATCTCCACACTCTCCAATGCCAATCAGATCAAACAAGATGTCAATGTTACGATTACGGTAGCTTTGGTGTTGATTATCGCATTGATCAGTTATTACTTTAAAGATAAATTTATCTTCCTCTTATTGCTGATTCCTCTTCTTTTCGGTTTCGGAACAGCTTTGATCGCCTTATATTTCTTCAAGTCTTCCATCTCTTTGATTGCCATTGGTATGGGAGCCATTATTATAGGCATCAGTATTGATTTCTCCTTGCACGTACTTACGCATTATAGAGTGAATCAATCGGCAGAAAAAGTGGTCGGTGATCTTGCCACGCCATTACTGCTCAGTGCAGGGACGACATCTATTTCCTTTATGTGCTTGAACTTTTTGAAGGCCAAAGCCATGAATGATTTAGGGATATTTGTAGCCATCAGTATTATCATTTCGGCTTTGGTAGCCTTGATTGTCCTTCCAGTAATATTAGATAAACTAAAACCAAAAGTGACAAGTACTGCTCCACAGAAAAAGCACTTTTTAGATAAAATAGCCAACTATCATTTTGAGAATAATAAAGGGTTGGTGGCTTTACTTTTAGGGTTTGTATTCGTTTGTTTCTTCTATGCCGGAGATGTAAAATTTGATGCACATTTAGATCGCTTCAATTACAACTCACCGGAAGTACAGCTGGCAGAAGAAAGAATCAACCGCATCAATCCTGCCATGGTCAGCAATATTCTTTTGGCTTCGGAAGGGAAATCACTGGATGATGCCATTTACCAAAACTTTATATTACAATCATCGCTTGACAGCTTGAAAAAAGAGGGTTTCGAGTTTGATGAAATGCTGACAAGTACACTGCTTATTCCTTCTAAAATTCAAATAGAAAGAATTATACGCTGGAAACAGTTTTGGACGGCAGAAAGAATCGAAAAATTGAAGGAAGGTTTTGCAGAAAGTGGAAAGCCTTATGGTTTTAGAGCCAATACTTTTGATCCTTTTTGGGCGTCATTGGAGAAAGAATACAAAGTATTTCCAGTAGAAGAGCAAATCAAAGTTTTCTCTACTTTGGTCGATGATTTTGTGATTGAAGCAGAGGATTACCACGGCGTAACTTCATTGGTGAAAACCGATGGAGACAAAAAGAAATTGATACCGCAAATACAAGCCTTGAGTTATGTAGATGTAGTAGAAAAGCAGAGTTTTCTGAGTCAGATTATTGATATGCTGCACTCAGAGTTTGATGTGCTCGTTTCCATGTCTTCGATTGTTGTATTACTATTATTGCTGATCACTTTTGGTAGAATAGAACTGACGCTGATCTGTTACCTGCCGATCATCATGAGTTGGGTGATGACCCTGGGAATTATGGGGATGTTTGATATCCGTTTCAATATTTTCAATGTGATTATTTCCACTTTCATTTTCGGAATCGGCATTGATTACAGCATATTTATCACCAAAGGTTTACAGGAAAACACCATAGACAATACAAAGGAACATTTACCGGTTTATAAAAGTTCTATCTTGTTGTCTTCCATCACAACATTATTAGGGATTGGTGCCATGTTTTTTGCACAGCATCCTTCCCTGCGTTCCATTGGTTTGCTGACCATTATTGGTATTGTTTCAGTACTGATGATGACCTTTATTTTTCAGCCGTTGCTGTTCAAAGCATTTATCAGCGTACGAACGGATAAAGGAAAACCGCCTGTTCGTTTTTTACAATTACTGAAAAACATTATTGGCTATTCGATTTTTGTTTCAGTCGCACAGCTGATCACACTCCTTAGTTTACTGTTGTTCTTCCCTGGCTTGAAAGCGAAGATGCGACAACGTAAATTACTCTTTCACACCATTCTTTGTTACTTCTTCAGAGGCTTTTTGAATTCGCCTATGTTTGAAGGAAAGATATTTAAAAACTTCCCGAAAGAAGACTTAGAAGGTCCATCAGTGATCATTGCCAACCATCAGTCCTTTTTGGATATTTTCTTGGTGTTGGCCGCTAAGCGCAAGGCTGTTTTAGTGACCAATAGTTGGGTGTATAATTCTCCTATTTTTGGTAGAGTAGTAAGAAAAGCGGATTATTTATTGGCAGATGAAGGGATAGGAGAGGAGCAACTGACAAGGCTGAAGTCAATGGTGGAAGATGGTTATTCAATTATCGTTTTCCCGGAAGGTACTCGATCAAAAACAGGAGCGTTGAAACGTTTTCATAAAGGAGCCTTTTTATTGGCTGAACAGCTTCAATTGGATATTGTACCGATGATGATTCATGGTACACACAGAGCCATCAACAAATCGGAGTTTTATTATGAAAGAGGTGATATACGCGTTTCTTTCTTGCAGAAAATAAAATACGAAGATCCTTCGTGGGGCGATACTTACCAAGCTAGAACCAAAGCCATTTCAAAGTACTTTAAGAAAGAATACTTACAGCTTTGCGAAGAACTGGAAACGGTGGATTACTTCAGAAAAAGAGTACTGTCCAATTACCTTTACAAAGGGCCTGTAACGGAATGGTATGTCAGAATTAAATTGATGCTGGAAGATAATTTCAGACTTTTTGAGTCCTTATTGCCGAAAGAAGGAGTGATTACAGACCTTGGCTGCGGATTGGGCTATACCACACAGATGTTGGCGTATATGTCTGAAAAACGTCAGTTATTAGGTATTGACTATGATGAGGAAAAAATCAGAATAGCCAACAGTGGGGTGCATTATCAGGAGAATATTCATTTTGAAAGTGGTAATATCAAAACACACCCTTTCCCAGCATCCGATGTGTTTATCATCAGTGATGTATTGCATTACCTTCCAAAAGAAGAGCAAATAAAAGTAGTGAAAAGGTGCTTGTCGCTGTTGAAGCCCAATGGCTTTTTGATTGTCAGAGACGGAGACAAGGACGAAGAACAGAAACAGAAAAAAACTAAGCTGGCAGAAGTTTGGTCTACAGAAATTATAAAATTCAATAAGGTAGAGAACGAACTGGAATACATTTCCAAGCAGGAATTTTCTAGCATTATTGATGAACTCGGATACGAACTGGATGTAATTCCAATGTCTAAAATTACATCGAACAGCCTTTATTTAATCCGAGAAAAAGAAACAAAAGCAACATGGAAAGAGAGTTTGATATCGTAATCATAGGCAGTGGCCTGGGAGGTTTGCAGTGTGGCTATATTCTCGCGGATGAGGGGTATAGTGTTTGTATTTTGGAGAAAAACAGACAGTATGGCGGTAACTTGCAAACTTTTGTAAGAGACAAGAAAATCTTTGATACCGGTGTTCATTATATCGGTGGACTGGATGAGGGGCAGAACTTGAACTCTTTTTTCAAGTACTTCAATATCATGGACGATTTGAAGCTTCAGAAATTAGATGAAGATGCTTTTGATTTGATCTCGTTCGGTGAGGATGAGAATGTATATCCTTATGCACAAGGGTATGACAATTTTATAGAAAAGTTATCTGCCTATTTTCCCGAAGAAAGAGAAGCAATTGTACATTTTTGTGATACACTCAGAGATATAGTATCCAAATTCCCCATGTACAGTCTGAAGCCGGACAAGGTAGACGATCAGTATTTTGAGACGTTGCAGATTGGATTAATTGATTATCTGGAGTCCATTACTTCCAACAAGAAACTGCAAAGCGTACTTGCCGGAAACAACCTTCTGTATGCTGGTAGAAAAGAATCAGCCCCTCTTTATGTTCACGCATTGGTACTCAATTCCTACATTGAAAGCAGTTACAAATGTACTGGCGGAGGAGCACAGATTGAAAGACTTCTATCGAAAAACCTTAAAGCAAAAGGCGTGGTGATGAGAAACTACGCTGAAGTGACAGGTTTTAATATTGAAGACAAGCTTGTGAAATCTGTCATGATCAATGGTGGAGAGGAAAAGGTGTATGGCAAGAAGTTTATTTCCAATATTCCGCCTGCAGTGACGGTCAATATGATTGATAAGAGCTTCTTAAGAAAATCATATATCAAACGCATCAATTCACTGCCGAATACACCGTCAATCTTTATCCTTTATGGTGTGTTGAAAGAGAAGACCTTTAAGAATATCAACAGCAATATTTATCATTTTGAATCTGATTCCCCTTGGGATAGTATTAATTATCCTGAAGATGATTTTGGAAACGGCTTTGCGTTATTCTTCAATAAAGACGCTAAAAATCCTGAGTATTGCGACAGCTTCTCTTTGATGACCTATATGAATTTCAGTGAAGTGGAACAGTGGAAGGATACTTTCCATACTATACCGCATCATAGAACTGAAAGAGATGAGGAGTATGTGAAGTTTAAGGAAGAAAAAGCGGCAGTTTTATTCAAAAAATTATACGACAGATTGCCCGAAATGGAAGGATGTATTCAGAGTTACACCACTTCCACACCGCTTTCTTTCAGAGATTATATTGGTGCTGTTGAAGGATCTTTATACGGCATTGAAAAAGATTACAGAAATCCGCTTAGAACGTTTATTCCTCCTCAAACCAAAGTGGATAACCTGCTGCTGACGGGTCAAAACTTAACATTACACGGTATTTTAGGGGTGACAATCAGTGCATTTATTACCTGTAGTTCGATTGTCGACATAGAAAAAATACTGGAAAAAGTAAACGCGCAAACTACCTCAAACTAAATGAAGAAAAAGCATTTTATCCTTCTGACTTTACTCGCCATAGGCATTATTTGGTGCCTTTCATGGCTGTTTATTTCACCTCCTGCACTAAAAGATTATGCTGACTTTGAAGCCATAAAAGTGGATACAGTCACCGAAAATCATTTTACACTGGGGAAGAACTTTCTGAAGAAAAAAAATAAAAACCTTTGGGAAATGTATTCTGAAGGAGAACCCTATGAAATAGGTTATTCTACAGGAATATTGGCACAAGGACTGCTGTACCGTCAGGAAAAAGCATTTGTAAGTCAGATTAATGAATTGATTCCAAGTAAAAATTACCTGTCGTTTTTGCGTGTGCTGATTGCCTTTTTCAATAGAAACTTAGACGCAAGTATTTCAGAAGAATACTGTCAGGAAATCTATGGCATGTCGCAGGGTTCAAATGAGGAGTTCAATTATATCGGCCCCGCTTACCAACGTTTGCTGAACTATCATGGAGCACATGATATTGGGCACGCCTTACAGGAATTAGCTTTGGTAGGTTGTACTTCTTTTGCCGTAAAGGATGATAAAACCGACGATGGAAAACTGTTGGTCGGCAGAAACTTTGATTTTTATGTAGGGGATGAATTTGCGAAGGAAAAGATGATTCACTTCGTTAACCCTAAAGAAGGCTACAAATTTGCATCAGTGACTTGGGGCGGATTTGTAGGTGTCGTTTCCGGTATGAACGAAACAGGCCTGACCGTCACCATCAACGCCGCCGAATCTGAATTGCCCACTTCGGCCGCAACACCTATTTCATTAATCGCAAGGGAAATACTGCAATACGCCAAGACTACTGAGGAAGCCTATCAGATTGCATTAAGAAGACAAGGGTTTGTATCAGAAGCCATATTAGTGACTTCCGCTGCAGATAGAAAAGCATTGAGTATAGAAAAATCACCTTCAGCGGTGGATTCTCTTTATGATCAAAACAATCAGCTCTTGACCACCAACCATTATAAAACAGCATCCATGAAATCGGCCACCGCCTATGATAACGCTTATGCGAGCTATTATAGAATGGAACGATTGAAAGAGATGATCAATGACACTACAGTGCTAGGTGTGGAAGAGGCCGCTTTTATTTTAAGAGATAAAAGAGGACTAAAGAATACGGATATTGGGCTGGGTAATGAAAAAGCCATCAATCAGCTGATCGCACATCATTCCATTATTTTCAAACCGGAAACCAAAGAAATGTGGCTGTCCACTTCCCATTTCCAACTGGGGGAATATATCCATTATAACCTTGATTCCGTTTTCAAAAATGCCCCCATATCCTCTACAAAAAGTTTAGCCATTGATTCCTTAAATATAGCAGAAGATCCTTTCGTACAGACAGCACAGTTTAAAGGTTATTTGACTTTCAAAAAGCTAGTCAAAAAATACATAAACCTAGCGGAAGAAGAGCGTTTGACACAAGCTGAAATTGATGATTTTATCGCCTTAAACCCTTCTTCTTATTACAGCCATGAGATTATAGGAGATTATTATGCGAAAAGAAATCAAACACAGCAAGCTATAAATTATTATCAAAATGCCTTGACGAAAGAAGTGGCTTCTCATCACGAAAAAGTGAACATTGAGAAGAAACTATCCGAACTGCAAGGGCAGACAAAGTAAGAAGTGATGTTTCAAAATTTAGATACAAAATCTGTTGAGGAGATAAAAGCTTATCAAGAGATTGAATTACAGAAGTTGGTACACTATGTTTATGCCCAATCTCCTTTTTATAAAAAGGTTTTTGATGAGCATCAACTGACCCCCAATGCCATTCAGACTTTAGAGGACTTACAGCAACTGCCGGTCACTCAAAAGGAAGATCTGAATGGAAAAGAGGAGGATTTTTTATGTATCCCAACACACGAAATCGCAGAGTATTTTACCACTTCAGGCACATTAGGCGATCCCATTACGTTTATGTATTCTGAAAACGACCTGGAGCGATTAGCCTACAATGAAGCCACTTCTTTTGAAGGAATTGGTATCAATAACAAAGACATCATACAATTGATGACCACCGTGGACAAAGGTTTTATGGCCGGCATTGCCTATTACCTCGGTGCCAGAAAACTGAATGCAGGCTTTATGAGAGTAGGCCCCGGCGTACCGCAAATGCAGTGGAACATGATTCAAAAAATCAAACCCACGACCCTTATTGTCGTCCCTTCATTTATCCCTCATTTGGTAGAGTTTGCGGAAAAAAACAATATAGATTATAAAAACTCAAGTGTAAAACGCTTGCTGTGCATCGGTGAACCGGTCCGCAATCAGGATTTCACACTCAACGCATTAGGAGCCAAAATCGCCTCTTTATGGGATGTAGAACTCTTCTCCACTTACGCCTCTACAGAAATGGGCACCGCCTTTACAGAATGTGAAGCCAAAAGAGGCGGGCATCATCACCCCGAACTACTCATAGTAGAATTACTGGATGAAAACAATAAAGTGGTAGAAGATGGAAAAAAAGGAGAAGTCACCATCACCACATTAGGTATCACAGGCATGCCCTTACTCCGTTTCAAAACCGGAGACATCGCCATCAAACACACCGAAAAGTGCAGTTGTGGAAGAACAACCTTCCGTCTAAGCCCAATCTTGGGCCGTAAAAACCATCAAGTAAAATTTAAAGGCACCACCCTCTACCCTCCAAAAATCGAAGACACACTCCATCAAATCAAAGGTGTAGAAAACTTTGTGATCGAAGTCTCCAAAAATGAAATAGAAATGGACGACCTGCATGTCCTTATCGGCGCACAAATCAACACCAAAGCCTTTATCAGTGATATCAAAGAAGCCTTTCAAAGCAATCTAAGGGTAACACCAAAAATCTCAGTAAAAACACCAAAAGAGATACAAGGATTGATGTTTAGAAATAACTCAAGAAAGCCCGTTCGTTTTTTTGATTTAAGATAAATGTAGGGACGTTGCATTGCAACGTCCGCTGAACCACCACAAGGACCATGTGCCGTATGCTCGTATGCGTAGACCCATAATTGAAATTATGGGCTTATGGGAAGACATCTCATTTTATGATCCTTTGATTAAATTATTAGGTTTATTCATATTTATGGATGCCGTTGTAGGGATGTTGCATTGCAACGTCCGCCGAACCAAAAGCAACACTGTGTTTCATACACCACAGTTAAAACTGTGGGTAGGTGATACCGCAACCTGGTCAAGACTGAAGTCTTGAAGGTTGAAATCCCCCTGGCGCGAATGTTAAGCGCAAGCGTCATTCGTGTCCTACAGATCACTAGAAATCTCCTGATTTCTAAATACCATAAATAGTAGAAAATCTAGTTTGTAAGTGGTTTTCATGGTGGTTCTTAAACCACAAGGCATTATGGCTCTACATCACGATATCTTTTCAATTTAGAAGTTTCATTGATTGCAAGAGGCCTGTAGGGATGTTGCATTGCAACGTCCGCTGAACCACCACAAGGACCATGTGCCGTATGTTCACAGACGTAGCCCCATAATTGAAATTATGGGCTTTTGGGAAGACATCTCATTTTATGACCCTTTGATTAAATTATTCAATTCGTTTTGTTTTTTGTTATTCATAATTTATTTAAATTCAAGCCTCTCTATGAAAAACTACAAACAAGCAAACAGATATGAAATCAAAACTAATACTATTACAACTGTTCTACTTTATCATTGCATTTTCAGGTAAAGTTCAAGCACAAGAGGTGATGACGCTTTCGGGTAAGGCTTTTTATTTAAAAGAAACGTATATAAATTATGATGTGCCAATAAAAATAGACACTCTTGAGTTGAATAAATTCAAAGTTTATCTCTTGCAATCTTTAGAAAAAGATCCTATCCAAAAGAAAGTCTTCAAGACGAAAGAAAACAATAATTTCCAATTTACATTTAAGAAAAAACTGTTGAAGAGGTATAAATACCTTGAATTTCATAGCAGTCGTTTATCTTCCAATCATATTATCAAGCTCGATACTTTATCCCAGAGTAATTTTTCTGTGATAGTGGAAAAAATCCCAGTAACAGTGCTTGTCGCAAAACCTATCATTTATCTGTATCCAGAAAAAGAACAGACCGTACAGTTAACGTTAGATTTTAAAGGTGAATTACTGAATACCTATCCAAAATACGATAACGGTTGGACGGTGAAAGCCTCTCCTGATGGAAAATTAATAGATACAAAGGATGGAAGAGCGCATGAATATTTATTCTGGGACGGAACCTATAATTTTAGTAAAGAACATTACGATTATAAATCAGGCTTCTATGTCAAGCGGAAAGAATACATACCATTTTTAGAATCCAAACTCAGTTACATTGGCCTAACGGAAAGAGAAGCCAATGATTTTATTTCCTATTGGCTACCCGAATTGAATAAAAACGAAATCAGCTTTATCCATTTCAGAATCAACGATAATATAGATAACACCGCTTTTATCTCTTGTGTTCCAAAATTTAACACCCACCTAAGAGTGTATATGGAGTTTAAAAGTGTATCCAAAAAGAGCATCGGAGCATTGCCGGAAACAAAATTACCGAAGATAGAAAGAAAAGGATCAGTCCTAGTGGAATGGGGTGGTGCGGAAATAAGAAATGATTTACTTACACCTTAGACCCACAATTGAAATTATGGGCTTTTGGGAAGATATCTCCCCTTGGCGCGAATGTTAAGCGCAAGCGTCATTCGTGTCCTACAGATCATCAGAAATCTCCTGATTTCTAAATACCATAAATAGTGGGGAATCTAGTTTGTAAGTGGTTTTTATGGTGGTTCTTAAGCCACAAGTAACTCAGTGTACGTACACCACAGTTAAAACTGTGGGTAGGTGATACTGCAACCTTATCAAGACAGAAGTCTTGAAGGTTGGTAACGTAGGCAACACTTTAGTGTTGGTGGAGTCAATATCACTTGCCCATGACTTTAGTCGTGGTGCACGCTATTTTGATCCTTTCATTCAACTCCATCACAGAAAAATCATCCAAAGCTTGATCGAAGACAAGCGGTTTACCGTTGCAGAGATTGCAGAAGGTTTAGAAGTCTCTCCTTCCACCATCTACCGCGAACTTAAACGTAATACACATCCCGTTACCAAAAAATACAATGCGGAGTACGCACATAAGTTGTACCTCGCCCGAAAAAAGTGGGTAGGTTCCAAAAAGAAGAACCCTTTTATACCGCATCCCTACCGAAAAAATAAGTACGAACTCTACGCCGAAAGAAAATACATCTATTGGCTTTCTGATCAGTATTATGATCTCAAGCTAAAAGGCAAGAACTACGACTTTGTCTACCTCAAAAAATGGTACGCCTATCGCCTCGGCAAAAAGTATTACCATCATCAAGACGATTGGCAATACTACGACCTTTGGATGGAACACTTCCGCCTCCTTAGAGCACAAGAACTCCAACCCGGTCCAAAATACTATTGGATGCGTGAACTGATCAAAGAAACAACACCATTTACCCTCTGGAAAAACCCAATCAACACGTTGGAACAGAAGAAGTGCGTCTAATCCCTTCTCATCCCTCTTCCTTTATCCCTCTTACTTCTCATTTCATCCTTCATCCCTCAAATTTCTTCTCTCTTCCCTCATCCCTCTTATCTCAATCAGGGATTTTTTTATGCCCCTACTTTTCAAAACCAAGCTCAAGCCTCTTATTTTCTGCTCTTTCAAAATAAAATTGCATTTGCTCACGAATTGAAAATGAAATACAATTTTTTAAATCGTTTTGTTTTTTGTTATTTAATATTTTTTTAAATTCATGCATCTCTTACAATAAACTAAAACAGCAGGCGAACTTATTTTTGAAATTTAGCTACAGACTTGGTGTGGTGGTGTGAGAGGTTTCATTAATTTATGTATAAACGCTACTGTCACATTATTTCAATAATGTTGTTTATCAAATGTTTTATGCCATTAAAAACAGAATATGCCTGTAAAGCCAATCATAGATGAAATAGAAAAAGAAGTCGTTGATGTAACAAATACAAACTTTGTACATAATGATACATCTGTTGTCCCTAGCCTAAAGGATTCAGATTTAACTTATGAGAGCGGTGTTGATAAAAAAGGAAAGAAGATTGAAACGTGTGTTTTGTTTGTTGACATCAGAAATTCTGTCGCCTTAACCGAAAAGCACCACACCCAAACTATGGGGCGTATTTACACCGCATTCACCAAAGCAGTTCTAAAACTAGCACGCCATCACAAAGGGCATACTCGAAATATCATAGGAGATAGAGTTATGGTTGTTTTCCCTGTAAAAGACTGTTTTACCAATGCAGTAAATTGTGCTACCTCAATCAATCATGTCGCTGAAAAAATCATCAATAAAAAATTCAACGTGGATTTCAAGTGTGGTATCGGTATTGATTTTGGTGAATTAAGAGTAATCAAAGTTGGTATTCAGCGAAACGGCAGTGAAAATGGTGAAAACAAAGGATTGGTTTGGGTTGGCTACCCAGCAAATCTGGCTTCAAGGTTGACAGATGTGGCAAACAAATCTTTTGAAGAAGATTACTTTAAGGTAACACGGCATCCAATTAATCCACGTGCGATTAAACCAATGTTTCCAATGCCTAGCATCTTTGGAACCACCAGCAATTATGACCCTAATGCTCCATTTTATCTCAGTACAACTGAAACAGTAGAATTAACGGTTGAAGAATTTGCAAACTCCATTGCTCAGTATGATGATGGTCGTTTATTTACTGGTGGAGGAAAAAACATAAAGTTTGAAAAGAAAACTAGAAAATATAGTTACCCCCCTATTCTATTAAGTGAGGTAGTTTACAAAGGCTATAAAAAAGCAAAACCTAATGCAAACGACATAAAAGGTGATTGGTGGCAAGAACAAAAACATGACATTCCAAATGTTAAAGGGAAAGTTTATGGTGAGGATTTAACTTGGTCAATATGATTGATCAAAAAGAAATAAAGATTCGAGAAGAACAATTATTCAAAGTCTTCAATAATGTGAATGACTGGTTAAAGTTTGCAGAAGCAAAAAATGCTATGCTCATTGCGTTTAATGGAGCTTCTATTTTCGGTTCTATTAAATTGCTCAACTTAGAATACATCAAGTCCTCAGACTTTTTAGAAGGTTACTTCTTCTTTGTTATTATTTGTCTCGTTTTCTCAACCGTGAATTGCCTGATATCTTTCGCTCCAAGAGTTAAAATAATCAAAGGTGGGTTTTATGACTCTGGAAAAATCCCTAACGTATTATTCTTTGAATACTTGAAAGGGAAGAGCAATCTAGAAATTATAGAAGAAATCACTGGAGATGGCAAATCAGATCAATACACTGCTTTAGAGAAAGATATTGCCGAACAGATTAAGCAGAACTCAATAATAGCAAGCAGAAAGTACTCACACTTTACAATATCGGTATGGATTACAATCTCATCCTATATTACTTTACCATTGGCAGGTATATTTTGCATATATACTTATCTGAGTAATTGAAAATAAACCACGCTACAAAACGAAATGAATAAAATAAAAACGGCATACAATAATTAGGGCTTAGTTTGGTCTTCAGACCCAAAAATTAAGCCCTAGTTGAACAAAGGCGGTGGAATTTTCCATACACTCAGCAGAATGGAAATTAGGAAGGACTTTACGATTACTTGAAATGTCTTTTTTCGTTGAAAACTTTTACATTGATCACTTTAACGCTTTTTCAAAATAAAATTGCATTTGCTTACGAATTGAAAACGAAATACAAATTTTAAGTTGTTTTGTTTTTTGTTATTTATTATTTTTTTAAATTCAGACATCTTTTACAGAAAACAAAAACAACAAGTGAACTTATAAGGAAATTTAGCTAAAGACTTGGTGTGGTGTTGTGAGGGATTTTTTAATACGGGATAAACGTCACTACCACATTATTGAGATAATGTGATATAATTTTATTTATCAAATGTTAGTTGCTATGCAGGCCGTACACATAAACATATAATATAGAATGAAAGTTACATCAAATATTGCATACGATTACGAAAATAGTTTTGATAGAATTCAAGAAATACTTGATTCATCTGAAACTTTTGAACAGGTTGATTATGTTCCAGATAGTGATAATTTAACATATAGTAACGGATATTATTTCAAATGTTATTCGATTTTTATTGACATTCGGGATTCATCAAAACTACCTGATAAATTTCAAAAAAGAACACTTGCTAAAATTTATAGAGCATATATATCTGAAATAGTTGCGCTATTCCAATCATCTAAAGAGTGCAAAGAAATTAACATTGTTGGAGATAGTGTTTGGGCAATATTTCTTGCTGAAAAGAAAGAAGATGTGAAAAAAATTTTTGGAGCAGCATATGCAGCAAATTCTATTGTCAATACGTTAAATTATAAACTCTGTAGAAAGAATATAGACCCTATAAAAGCTGGAATTGGCGTGGACAAAGGTGATGCCTTAATGGTTAAAGCTGGATTTAAGGGTAGTGGCTTGAATGATGTAATATATATGGGAGGTGTAGTAAATAATGCTAGCAAATTATGCTCTAAAGCCAATAAAGGGTGGATAAATGAAATTGTAGTCTCTAAAGCTGTTTATGATGATTTATCTGGATATAAGAACTCCTTGGATAAATATTACCAAGATATGTTGACGCATAATACAGAAGAAAATTTCTATCATGGTTCTATCATCCGCATGGATATGAATGATTGGTTAGCAGAACAAAAACAAAAAAATCCTTGCTCAAGATGAAAACTGAAGATAGATACAAAAATCTCGAAAGAGTAAATTATTGGGTAGCAAATGCTGACACTAAGGTTTCTTATTTATTAGCAATACAAGGTATAATTTTAACTCTTGTTTTTACAAGTAGTATTAATATTGCAATCCTGAAAACCATAGGATATAGGTTTGATTTCACGAACATTACATGGGCTTCTTCCATGAGGTTTATTGAAGGTATTAGTTTATATTGTTTTCTTATTTTTGTTATTCTTTCTTTTGTGAATATTTACAAAACATTAAAAGCACAAATAGACTCTTCTGTATTTCAAGAATTAGATTTGAAAACAAACTCACTTTTATTTTTTGAAACAATTGCAAATAGAAAATTTAAAGATTTTGAATCAGAGCAAATTTCATTATCTGACCAAGAGCTAGATAGCCACATTGATTCACAAGTATTTATTAATTCAAAGATTTGTCAGAAAAAATTTAAACACTATAATTTATCATTACGATATTGTTGCATTTCATTAATACCAGCAATAGTTTACGTAATATTAAGAATAAAGTACGGTAGCTAGCAGTGTATATACAAAATAGGCGATATAGTAGTAATTTCAGCGGTTGGAGCCCACTTGAACTTCTCAACGGTTTGATAGGATTGGAGTCCGCAGTCGCCTCTTTGTATATATTAACCGTTAAAAACAAGTTAGAAAGACCATTCTACAAAAGATTAAGTAATGGAAAATGAAAGGATTAAATTCATAGGAAATTATTAAATAAAGATTGGAGATAATAATTAAAACTTATATTATGAAAAAATTTAAAGACATACTTAAAGCACAACAGGATTTTCGCTCAAGAAGAAATAATTTTCTTAAAATTAACTATAGCCTTTTTGGTAATCTGATAAAACAAATATATGATATTGAGGGATTTCCAAAAGGAGCAATGATTAAATACCAATATGGCTCAACAAAGAATACTAATATAATTGAAGAATTAGTAGGTATAAATGATAAAGGAAATTGCAGTATGAAAATTAATATTATTGCAGATGGAATTGATCACATTTTTGACTTTGTAACAACCAAAGAAAATGAAACTTTAACATTACAAATAATATCAGGAAATAACTATGAAAACTTTAACTACTCTTTTAATGAATTCACCAATTTTGATGATTTAGATTTCGAAGACGAGATAAACTATATAATTCAATCTATTATCAATACATATGACATTTGGAAATTTTAAACTCAGAACAAAGTTCAGTTGCTAACATGTTGAAATAATGTTAAGTGGGTATATTAAGGTTTATAGCCCACTCGATCTGAGTAGCAGTTTGACAGTAAATTGCTTTGTGAATCACCGTTATATGTGATAAATAAAAAAATGAAAAAGTACCTTTATTATCCAAATCTTGAACCACCCAATACAGAGTGGCTAAAATTTGCAATTCTATATTTAGAGAATTTTGAGAGTATTGTTCCTTATCAAAGACAACACTTAGTTTCAGATGAATATAGGAGACTTCAAGACGAAACAGATTTAGTTTCGATGTATTCTCCTGAATACAATCAGGGATATAGAGCTTCATTAAAAGCAATTGAAGAGGCAGATAAATTTATAGATAAACCATATCAAAGAAGTCATCTTTTTAGAAGAGTCAATTTACAAAGAGATTGGCGAAATCGTGAAAATTGGAATTATCAAATATTCTCTGAAAAATTCTCTAACGAGTGGGCTGAATATTGTGAAGATAAAGGAATAGGTGGAAAAAATGAAGAAGGACTAATGTTGCCGAAAGAATTGGCTTTTTTGTTTATGACATATTTAGCAAAAGAAATATCTCACGAACGTAACGGTTCAATAATTACAGATAACATCGAATATGACAATTACACAAATTACGAAAGAATACATAATCCTATTGAAAGTAGTAGAAATAAGTTTTTAATGAACCTTATGAATTTCTTAATTCCAGCTAACATCTCTGATATTTCGATTAAAGATTTGATAAAATTTAGAAATAAAAACAGGGAAAGAATTAAAGCATTTAATCGACAAATTGATTTAGTTGAAGATTCAATAAGTAATGGGCTTTCCGAAAGAGATTTAATAGAAGGGTTTAATGATACCTACTCAGGATTAACAAAAGAGATTTTATTATTTGGTGTGGGAGTAGCATCAATTCCTTTTGCAGGTTATTTACTAATCAATAATCCAGTTGCTTTAACCGCAGAATATGCAAAAGAAATTATCGGGGCAATGGGAATAGGATTTGGAGGAACATTTGCAATTAATAATGCACTTTATGATAGTAGTGACAGAAGAATGTGTAAAAAATATTTAGCAAATGTACGAAGAATAAAATAAACACAAAGCATAACTATGTATATGTTGATTATACTCGCAAAAGCTAGTCACGTCACATTCTTTATCGAGCATATTACTATTTTCTTCTCAATAAGAAGCTGATATATTACAAAATTTCTTTACTGAATTTGAATTATTTTTCAGATTAGAATTAGAAAAGAAAAACGGAGACGATAAATAAATTACACATGGTTTGAAGAACTATTAATTTTCAAACTATGTGTATTTTTTTTAGCAAAAAAATCAAAAGAAAAAGCAATAACTATATATATGTTCCTGAAAAAGAAGTAAACACCCCAAACCACCCCACTTTCCCACCTCTAAACTCTTAATAAATACTAATGATTCAACTTTCGTTTAAACAATTAATATAAAAGAAGGAAATTGCAACAACTTAATTATCAACCCTAACAGACAGGATCATAATGTCCAGTAACAAAAGCTTAATTCTTTTATTATCACTTCTTGTACTATCGTGTAATAAAGATGAACAGACTACAAACAACAAACCCATTCATCCTTATAAAGTCGTTGAGGCTGAGGTAAGAGATGTATCTTACGAAAAATCGTACCCTGCAAGTGTAAAGGGGGAAGTCAGTAGTGAAGTGCGTGCTAAAATCAGTGGTTATATTGACGCAGTTTATGTAGACGAAGGTCAGAAAGTAAGAAAAGGGCAAAAACTCTTTCATATCGAAACGGCTTCTTTGAGTGAGCAGGTGGAAACTGCAAAGGCTCAGGTGGCAGTGGCAGAAGTGGAAGTGGACCGTTTGCGCCCGTTAGTAGAAAAGAAAGTAATCTCGGAAATTCAACTGAAAACCGCTGAGGCAAGATTGGCGGAGATGAAAAGTAACTTGAATACGATCTATGCCAACATTAGTTATGCTACAATCACAAGCCCGGTGAATGGAGTGGTCGGTTCTATTAATTTCCGTCAGGGAACATTGGTAGGCCCCAATACGGCTTCATTGACAGAGGTGTCTGACATTCAGAATGTGTTTGCTTATTTCTCCATGAACGAGAGAGATTTCCTTTCTTTCACCAAAGATGTGAAGGGGAAAGACATGGAAGAGAAAATTAAAAACCTGCCTGCTGTACAATTGCAATTAGCAGATGGTTCAATGTATGCCAATGAAGGGCATATTGTAACGATTTCTGGTAGTATCAACCAGGAAACGGGTTCGGTATCTTTTAGAGCGAAGTTCCCTAATCAGGAAGGTGTTTTGAGAGATGGTAGTAGTGCCCGTGTGATTGTGAGCAACATGGTCAACAATGCCTTGGTGATTCCTTATCAATCTACATTTGAACAACAAGGACAGACGATTGTGTATAGAGTTTCTGATACGGACTCTTTGTACACTAAGAAAGTGACTTCAAGGATTAAAACAGACAAATTATTGGTGATTGATGAAGGCATCAAAAAAGGAGATAAGATTCTTGCTGAAGGTGTGAACGTGGTGCGTTCGGGCCAGAAGATCGTTTCCAAACCAACAACTGTTGATGAAGTACTAGAAACTTACCAAGCCACATTCAAATAAGATTAACTCCAATTTCATGTTACAAAAATTTATTGACAGACCTGTATTGTCAACAGTAATCTCTGTGGTGATTACATTGTTGGGGATATTAGGTTATATGGACTTACCGGTATCTCAATACCCCAATATCGCTCCGCCTACTGTTGCTGTAACAGCCAGTTACCCGGGTGCCAGTGCACAGACCATTCTTGAAAGTGTGATTGTGCCGATTGAAGAACAGATCAATGGTGTGGAAGGCATGACGTATATGACGTCGAGTGCATCCAATGACGGTGCGGCTTCTATTACCGTTTTCTTTGAGCAGGGCATTGACCCCGATGTGGCGGCGGTAAACGTTCAAAACAGGGTGGCAAGAGCCAATGCCAAATTACCGGCAGAGGTGATTCGTAGTGGTGTGATCACAGAAAAGAAAGAAAACTCTTCTTTGATGTATGCGGCCATCTATTCAGAAAATAAAGATTATGACGAGACTTTCGTGTCCAACTACTTTAATATTCAGCTGAAACCTGAGTTGCAAAGGGTAAAAGGGGTGGCCTCAGTTTCTCCGTTTGGAGCCAGAGATTATTCGATGAGAATATGGCTTGATCCAGCGAAAATGTCTACGTATTCAGTGACGACCACTGATATTCAAAATGCCATCAATGAGCAAAGTTTGGAAGCGGCAGCAGGTGCCTTGGGACAAAACTCCGGTTCTCCTTTTGAGTTTGTAATCAAATATAAAGGCCGTTATAAAACACCGGAAGAGTACAAAGATATTATTATCCGTTCGGAAGGAAATGGCCGTTATTTACGTTTGAAAGATGTGGCGGATGTAGAGTTAGATGCTTTTTCTTATGATACAAGGTCCATCACATTAGGTCACCCAAGTGTGAGTTTTGGTATTTTCCAAACACCAGGTTCCAATGCGCAGGAAGTGATCGAAAACTTGCACATAGAGTTACAGCGCTTAGAGAAGACCTTCCCTGATGGTATCAAGTACGTGATCAACTATGACACCAACAAGTTCTTGACGGCTTCTATGGATAAAGTGAAAATAACATTGATTGAAGCCTTTATCTTGGTATTCCTTGTAGTTTGGATTTTCTTACAGGATTTTAAATCTACATTAATTCCAGCCATTGCTGTACCCGTAGCCATTATTGGTACATTCTTCTTCTTGGGTGTTTTAGGGTATTCCTTAAACTTATTGACGCTTTTTGCATTGGTACTCGCCATTGGTATTGTGGTGGATGACGCCATTGTAGTAGCGGAGGCCGTCCATGCCAAAATGGATAATGGAGAGAAAGATGCACACAAGGCGACAAGTAAAGCCATGAGTGAAATTTCTGGTGCCATCATCTCTGTAACATTGGTAATGGCGGCGGTATTTGTCCCGATTACTTTTATCAAAGGCCCATCAGGGGTATTCTATGAGCAGTTTGGTGTGACATTGATTATTTCGATTTTAATCTCAGCTGTTAATGCCCTCACACTTAGTCCGGCCCTGTGTGTACTTTTCTTAAAATCACATGAAGGGGAGGAGAAAAGAACATTTTTAGATAAATTCTATGAAGCATTTAACCTTGCATTTAATATAGGTGTAAAGAAATATACAAGAACTTTACAGGTGTTCTTAAAGCACAAGTGGCTTACATTGGTGGCATTGGTTTTCAGTTTTGGAGGCATTTATTATTTCGATGCCAATACGCCATCAGGTTTTGTTCCTTCAGAAGATAGAGGTGTAATTTTTATCAATATGGAATTGCCAATTGGTTCTTCAATGGACAGAACATTTGCTATGACCGAAGAAATGTTGGCCGCTATTAAAGGAACGGAAGGGGTACACTCTGTATCCATGCGTTCGGGTTCCAACTTCTTCTCAGGAGCAGGTAGTTCATACGCTTTAGGTTTTGTGCTTTTGAAAGATTATAAAGAGAGAACAACTCCTGAAACAACTAAAGAAGGTATTATTGCAGAGTTGAAAAGAAGAACGGCACATATCAAAACGGCCAAAACGATCTTCTTTGTACCTCCAAGTATTCCAGGTTTTGGTAGTTCAGATGGTTTTGAATTCCAGATCTTAGACAAAGCTTCTGGTCAGTTGTCAGGATTGGATGAAGTGGCGAAAAAATTCACTTCAGAAATTCAAAAATCAGAAGTAATTGCCTTTGCTTCCAACTCATTTAATGTGGAATTCCCTCAGTTAGAAATGGAAATTGATGTAGCCAAGGCCAAAGAGTCAAAAGTATTGGTGGGTGATATTTTCAAATCCATGCAAGGGTTTATCGGCGGTTATTATGTAGCGGACTTTACACGATTCGGTAAACAACTTCGTGTGAATATGCAGACCAAACCGGATGACCGTAAGAATGAAGGAAGTTTGGATAATATGTTTGTCAGAAACAGCGAAGGGACTATGGTTCAGATTTCAGAATTTGTGAAACTGACAAGATCATATGGTCCTCAGTCCATCAAAAGATTCAACTTATACAATGCAGTGACGGTAAACGGTGGTGTAGTAGCAGGACACAGTTCAGGTGAGGCCATTGCTGAAATCAACAGAATTGCTCAGGAAACATTGCCATTGAATTACGAAATCGCTTACTCTGGCTTGACAAGAGAGGAGATCAGTTCTTCAGGACAATCAGTCTTTATCTTTATGCTGAGTATATTGTTTACGTACCTTTTCTTAGCAGCGCAGTATGAAAGTTATGTTCTTCCATTTGCCGTATTGTTCTCTATACCTTTTGGGGTATTGGGTGCTTATAGTTTTACGAATTGGAGAGGTTTAGAAAACAATATTTACTTCCAAGTAGCCATGATTATGTTGGTAGGTTTGTTAGCCAAAAATGCCATTCTGATTATTGAGTTTGCCTTGCAGAGAAGAAACGAAGGTTACTCCCTCTATGATGCGGCAATTGAAGGGGCAAGAGAGCGTATCCGTCCAATCTTAATGACATCATTTGCCTTTATTTTAGGTCTGATGCCATTGGTAATGGCTAGTGGAGTAGGAGCAGCGGGTAATAAATCTATTGGTACAGGTGCTGTGGCAGGGATGTTAGTGGGTACTTTATTAGGACTGATTTTCATTCCAGTATTGTTCGTGGTGTTCCAGGGCATTCATGAAAAACTATTTAAGAAGCGTACTCCTCAAAAACCTGAAAAAGAAGAACAAGAACATGCAGTATACTAAACTAACCCTATTAAGTGTACTCCTAAGTATGCTTATGTCTTCTTGTCTGATCCGTAAAGATTACACAAGAACTGTAGAGATAGACGACGAAAGCCTTTACAGAATCACCAACGAAAATGTGGCCCATGATCAGAATTTTGGGCAGATCATCTGGTCTGATTTCTTTAAAGACAGCTTGTTAACAGATTATATAGACAGAGCCATCAACAACAATTACGATGTAAGAATAGCATTGGAAAATGTGGAGATCGCCAAGTCACTTTTCAAGCAAGGTAAGAGTGTAAACCAACCAACCGTCAATGGTAATATTTCGGCGGGTTACACCCAAAACTCTGCCAATACTCCAATAGGTAATGCTTTTGGTAATCAACAGCAATACAATGTGGGAGTGGATATGTCTTGGGAAGCGGATATTTGGGGTAAATTAAAAGCCACAACGGAAGCTTCAAGAATGAATTTACTGACGCAAGAAGAAGTAAAGAAAGCCATTGTTTCTGATTTGGTCAGCCAAGTGGCCTATAATTATTACCGCTTGATTGGTTTTGATAAACAAAGAGAAATTTTGTTGAAAACGATCAAATCAAGAGAGGAAAGCTTAGAGGTGACGGAAGCATTGTACAAAGCAGGTGAATTGACTTTGGTAGCTGTAAAGCAATCAGAAGCCTTGCTTTACAATTCAAAAGTGTTGTTGGTGGAAGCGGAGAAGAACATTGAAATCTCAGAAAATGCCATTTCTTTCTTAATGGGAGAAAACAACCACGCCATTGAAAGGGATTCTGTATTCAATGACCGTTTTGACTTTAAGTTAGATGTAGGTCTGCCTATACAGTTATTAGAAAACAGACCTGATGTAAAAGCAGCGGAGTACAACTTGATCAGTACTTTTGAAAGGGTAAATATCGCGAAAGCAAATTTCTACCCTTCTCTAAGAATTTCCGCTTCAGCAGGACTTCAAAGTATTCAAGTGCAAGATTGGTTCAACCCGTCTTCTTTCTTGTTTAATGTTTTAGGTTCGGCAACACAACCGATCTGGAACCAACGTCAGATTAAAACACAATACGAGATCACGCAAAGCGAAGAAAAAATTGCTTTACTGAATTTCCAGAAGCAAATCCTTTTGGCAGGGCAGGAAGTCTCCAATTCTGTTTTGATTATTGACAAACAAGAGGAGGTGATCATCAATCAAGAAGCAGAATGTGAAGCTTACCGTCTAGCTGTAGAATATTCACAAGACCTTTTGGTATCAGGTTCTGCCAATTACTTGGAAGTAATCACTGCCCGTCAGAATCTTCTGAATGCAGAAATCATTTTAGTCAATAATAAATTGGTGAAAATTACAGAACTGATCCGCTTGTATAACGCCTTAGGTGGCGGATGGAGCTAGGTTTTTGAGGGAAGAATTAAGAGGTATGAAGGAAGAGTTGTTTCCCAAAACTGGTTCAAGTTTTAAGCTGAAAGCGTGATTTGGACCTATATCTGGAATAAGTCTGAAGATTTATAGTGGTGCAAGTTCAGCTATAAGTCTTCAGACTTATTGCAATTATAAGCACAAGTGTCGCCTGCCGGCTTAACACTTGCGCTAGTGGTTCGGGATCTGCTCTATTTTATTTTTTAGAAAATCATATACCCCAAACTAAACTTCAATTCAAAACTTTCCTTCTGATATAAATCGTAATCATAAGGAGAATGATCTGGAGTATGAACTCCAATAGGATATCCCAATAAAAATTGATAGATAAATCCCTTCTTGCCAATATGCCTGTAGGTGATTTGAGGAGAAATATAAATCTGAAAAGGAGCCACTTTATGAAGATCATAATTCAATACGGATCCTCCATCTAGCCTTTTACCTGTATCCAATTGCCCGAAAAGGGCTGTACTAACATAAAGCTGTTTTAAATGTCCTCTTCTTGATATTCTATCATCCTGAATATAATATTTTGGAGCTACCGAAATGATCGTAAAGAAGCCGGCCGCTGTACCATCATTATAAGGCTCTGTTCCCGTTTCCAAGCTTAAATCCCCTTGAATTCCCCATTTATCAGTAAACTGATAGTCATAGAAAAAATTAATATTAAAAAGTGGAAGCATTTTAAAGGAACAAGGTGTATTTAAAATACCTATTCGTGAAATATCTTTTTTTATTTGTTGAGAATAAGAAGAAAATGAAATTGTGAAAAATAATAATAGTAGTATTGATTTTATTTTGAATGACATTTTAGATTGAAGATTACGTTGCTTTTTCAATTAGTTTATACCCTAGATAAATGAAGGAGAATTGATGACAAGGTGTATACTTTGTTTTGGGATCTTTTAACAGTGATTGTAATGAAGAGTTAAGAATGTAGAATTAAGAAAAATGGTTCTTGTTGTGGTTCGTGAGGACGTTGCAATCAATGAAATGCTTCAATTGAAAATACACACCATGTTTCAAGTGTTAAGCGCTAGCGTCACTTGGAACTGAGTATTGGCGAAGTCTCCTGACTTCGAATATAAACACCATAATTTCATTCATTTCGAAGTCAGGAGACTTCGCCAATATATCATCACAAGTGTCGCCTTTCGGCTTAACACTTGCGATATAAAAAGTGGGAGATGCCTTCCCATAAGCCTATAATTTCAATTATGGGTCTACGTCTACGAGCATACGGCATATGGTCCTTGTTGTGGTTCAGCTGACGTTGCAATGCAACGTCCCTACAGATGGTATTCTTCATTCATTATCCCTATCTTGCATACTAAGTACTAGGACAGAAGAAAAGGGATAATTTTAGCTTGTTATTTTTTATTCTAATCAAGGCAGATTTGCAGAGCATAGCCTTAGTTACGCGATAAAAATCTAACGAAGAGTAGGATAAACAAGATAAAATAAAATGTCCGTTTACTTTTGTCCTAGTACTTATATAAACCAACAAACAAAAATGGAGAAAAAAATCATTCAAACAGGAGCCATAATTTGTGCTTTGGCCGTTGCGATTGGTGCCTTTGGTGCACATGGATTGAAACCCACATTAGAACAGTTTGGAAGGACAGAAACCTTTGAAACAGCGGTGAAATATCATTTTTATCATGGATTAGGCTTGTTGCTTTTAGGAGCATTAGCCAATAAGATAGAAGGAAGCTGGTTGAAATGGTCTGCCGTATTTATGGTATTGGGTATCCTTATTTTCTCTGGAAGTTTATATATATTGTCAGTAACCGGAATCACATGGTTAGGAGCGATTACTCCTATTGGTGGTGTAGGTTTTATTGCTGCTTGGGTGGCATTGGCCTTTGGCATAAAAAAATAACGTACGCGTCGTTGGGGTTGATCTATTTGTCTACCCACAAAATAACAGAACATGAATAAACAGTGGACATTAATCCCTGAACCTAAAGAAGAATACGTCAAAGCTTTATTAAAGCAACCCAATGTGCCCAAAGTGATAGCAAGTTTGCTGGCACAAAGAGGAGTGCATACTATTTATAGTGCACGCGACTATTTCCGTCCTACATTAGAAAAACTGCACGATCCATTTTTAATGAAAGATATGGATGTGGCTGTAGCCCGTCTTACATTGGCCATTGAGAAGGGAGAACGTATTCTTTTTTATGGAGATTATGATGTAGACGGCACAAGTGCTGTAGCTTTATTTATGCATTTCTTTCAGGATTTTTATCCTAATATAGATTTCTATGTTCCTGATAAATACACTGAAGGATATGGTGTTTCATTAAGAGGAGTAGAATATGCAGCTGCTACCAATTGTCAATTGATTATCTCGTTGGACTGTGGGAGTTTGAATCACGATGAAATAGCAGAGTCCATCCATAGAAATATAGATTTTATCGTTTGTGACCATCATCAAGTAGGAGAAGAATTACCGGAGGCAACTGCCGTTTTGAACCCCCAAAGAAGCGATTGTAACTATCCGTTCAAAGGGCTTTCAGGATGTGGAGTTGGATTTAAACTATTGCAGGGCTTTTGTCAGAAACATGGTATTGACCCCACGCCTTTATGGCAACATCTGGATTTGGTGGTACTTGGAACTTCTTGTGATGTGGTGCCAATGCTGGACGAAAACAGGGTATTATGTAATGAAGGTTTAAAGTATCTCAAAAATACTGAAAAAGAAGGATTGAAAGCCTTGTTTACCGTATTAAACCTTACGCCGGCAGACTTAAAACTACAGGATTTAGGATATAATTTCGGGCCATTGATTAATTCAGCGGGAAGAATAGCACATGCACAAATATCGGCGGAAGTTCTATCATCCAAAGATCCCAAAGAAGCCCTTGAACAAGCCAAGGAACTAGGTCGCATCAATGATCTGAGAAAAAAATATGACACTCAGAATACCAAGGAAGCGATGGAGATGGCCGAAACAGAACAAAATAAGAGTGCTTTAGTTTTATATAGTGAAAATTGGCACAAAGGCGTTTTGGGTATTGTAGCTTCAAGATGTGCTGAAAAATATGGTAAACCAACGGTGGCACTGACGCTTTCAAGAGATGAAGTGACAGGTTCGGCAAGAGGAATAGGTGATTTTGATATTCATACTGTTTTGACCAGCTGTCAGGATTTGCTGACAAAGTTCGGCGGTCATACTTCAGCGGCAGGTGTGTCATTAAAGGAGGAAAATCTGTCAGCTTTTAAGCAAAAATTTGTGGCAGAAGTGGACAAACTGACGAATGGAAAGGAATTTGTATCGGAGGTAAAAGTAGATTTAAATGTAAATCTATCCGATCTGGATCTTACTACCGCAGGTATTATTGAGAAAATGAGGCCGTTTGGACATGATAATCCCCCACCTGTTTTTCAAGCGAAGAGTGTAATTGTAGACGGTACTCCAAGAGTATTGAAAGACAAGCACCTCAAGATGAAAATAAGTCAAGGGGAAGGAGAACAAAAGTTTGATGCCATCGCTTTTAGTCAGGCAGAAAAAATGGAAGCGTGTGTTGGCGGTAAAGTGGATGTTCTTTTTAGATTGGAAATTAACGAGTTCAGGGGAAATAAAAATCTTCAGCTCAACATTAAAGAAATTAAGCCTTCAGAATAGTAAGTACTGTGACAGAAGAAAAGGGATGATTTTAGTTTAATATTTTTTATTCTAATCAAGGCAGATTTGCAGAGCATAGCCTTAGTTACGCGATAAAAATCTAACGAAGAGTAGGATAAAAAAGATAAGATAAAATGTACCTTTACTTTTGTCACAGTACTTAAGTACTAGTTCAGAAGAAATGGGATAAAATAGCGTGCACCACGACTGAAGTCATGGGCAAGTGATATTGACTCCATCAACACTAAAGTGTTGCTTACGTTACCAATCTTCAAGACTTCAGTCTTGATGAGGTTGGACTATCACCTACCCATAGTTTTAACTATGGTGTGCGAAATATCAGTTTCACTTTGTCTAGTTACATATATCTTGAGGTTAAAGACTAAATTATAAATATGGGACAGAACTTAACACCTTATGTTAAAATACTGCTGATCATGAATTTGGTGATCTTTGCTTTGCCGTACCTCGGCAGCATATTGCCCGGTTTATCGCCAGCGTATATCGATGCATTTATTTCGGATTCTTTAGCCTACCATCACCCTTGGTCTGAGAAGTTTCAGATATTCCAGCCGATCACTTACATGTTTGTGCATAGTGGTTTCCGTCATTTATTTTCCAATATGTTCGCCCTATTTATTTTCGGGCCAATGTTAGAGAACGTATTAGGTTCAAAACGATTCTTGACGCTCTATTTCTTGACGGGAATTTTTGGAGGTATTTTATTTGGGGCAGTAGAATTCTATGAAGTGTATAATATAGAGGTTTTAGGTGCTGAATATATGATGAATCAAACCCCTCAGAATTTCTTTAATTTCATCACCAACTTCCCTAATTATGAAAATATGAGTCTTGGTTATCTAGCTAATGACTTCCAACAATATTTTCCAACTCAAGATAAGGTGACATTGTATGATTTTGCAGAGAATATATTTTTCTCTTCTCCCGATAATGCTAATTACAAAGAGATAGGAGCTATTTTGGTGAAAAACCTGCACGATATAAAACTTAACATGCCAATGATGGGTGCTTCAGGTGCTATTTTCGGTATTCTATTCACTTTCGCCTATCTGTTCCCTAATTTAAAATTGATGCTTTTATTCCCACCTATTCCAATCAGAGCGAAATACTTGGTAGGTGCTTATATCTTATATGAAACGTATGAATTGATTGCTCAAAATCCAGCAGATAATGTAGCACACTTGGCCCACTTAGGAGGAGCTTTGTTCGCTTACATTTTGATGAAAAGATGGAGGTATCAGAGCTATCAGTAGTTTGAGTTAAGAGTTAAGAGTTAAGAGTTAAGAATGAAGAATTAAGAATGAATGGATCTGATTGTGGTCTGTAAAATGACGTCTGTAGGGACGATTTATTACAACATTATCAAGAACCATCATACGAACCACCTTAACTCTTAATTCTTAACTCTTAACTCAAACAATTTGCCTTCTAAACGAGGACTTCATCTATCTAATATAAAAATGTAAAAAGGGATGAATAATTAAGAACATTTTTAAAAGTTAGGGATTTTCCGTAAATTAAAATACCTAATACTTAAACCTTTGTGATGAAAGGAGGTTCCTTAAATTATCACCCATTAAACCTTTATTTTACTTCTTATGAATGGCTTTATCTCCGATTTAAAGTATACATGGAACAAACCTGGAAGTGGGCTACTTCGACTGATTATTGTTAATGTTGTCGTTTACGTTTGTATGAGCCTTTTGATGCTCGTTTTCAAACTATCAGGTTTGCAAGGTATCTATGATCAATACATCTTTAGCAACGTAGCCTTACCCCCATATATATATGATGCAGTAGTGAAACCATGGACGCTGATTTCCTACTTCTTTATGCACAGCATGAGTGATTTCTTCCATATTCTTTTCAATATGCTGATCATGTATTGGTTTGGAATCATATTCACTGAGTTTTTAGGAGATAAGAAACTAGTTGCATTGTATTTCCTTGGAGGTGTAGCAGGTGGTTTAGCTTACTTATTAATGTATAATGTAGTGCCTTACTACAATGCTCAAATGGGCATGGTAAGCGGCTTGATTGGTGCGTCTGCCTGTGTATATGCTATTGTAGTGGGAGCTGCGACAATAGCTCCAGATTATAGAATTAACTTATTGTTTGTTGGGCCTGTAAAAATCAAATACTTGGCCGCGGTTTATATTTTCCTTTCATTGATTCAATCGGCAGGAAGTAATGCAGGAGGTGAAATTGCTCACTTAGGTGGTGCTTTGATGGGCTTCACTTATGTTTCTTTATTGAAAAGAGGAACAGACTTAGGAAAACCATTATATGCGATCACAAACTTCTTCGCCAACTTTACGAAATCAGATCGAAAGTTGAAGGTGGTACACCGTTCAAAAAAGAAATCAACAAGCAAGACAACAGCCTCATCTACAAGTAAGCAACCTTCGCAAGATAGTGTGGATGAGATTCTTGACAAGATATCAGAAAGAGGGTATGAAGGCTTGACGCAGGAAGAAAAAGAAATTCTATTCAAGGCAAGTCAACGTAAACACTAAAAATAGTAGTGTAATTCCCTTTATTTTATTAATATTGTAATGAAATAGCTTAAAAGTCATTTTTTCTTAAAAGAATGACTTTTTTGTTTGTGAAATTTTAAAAGTAACAATCAAGCACAATTGAAAGTGTAGGAACTAAACAGCAGATGAACAAGGTGTATTTTCCCTTTTACTTTTTTAAAAACTGCTCTACACTGACTACCAACGCTTTGAAATAAACACATAGCATATGGATAAGGCAATTTTTGATAAATATGAACTTGTAGTAGGATTGGAAGTTCATTCACAATTACAGACTAAAAGTAAAATTTTTGCTTCAGACCCTACGACCTACGGTCAGGATCCTAATGTTAATGTCAGTGCAATCACACTCGCTTTGCCTGGTACATTACCCAAAGTGAATAAATCTGTAGTAGAGTATTCTATTAAAATGGGATTGGCTTGTCATTGTAAAATTTCAGAATATCAATTCTTCGATAGAAAAAATTATTTCTATCCGGATTTACCAAAAGGATATCAAACAACTCAAGATAAAACACCTATCTGTATCGGTGGACACGTGGATGTAGTCACTAAAGCAGGTGAAAAAAGTACGGTGATTCTGAACCGTATTCACATGGAAGAAGATGCAGGTAAGTCAACACACTTAGAAGGTTCTCCAGATACTTTGGTGGACTTGAACAGAGCAGGAGTGCCATTGATGGAGATCGTGACAGAACCTTGTATTCATGATTCTGCTACAGCGGCGGCATTTGTAGGAGAAATCCGTAAAATTGTCCGTTACTTAGAAGTATCTGACGGTAATATGGAAGAAGGTTCATTACGTTGTGATGCCAACGTTTCTGTTCGTTTGAAAGGCGATACGAAGCTAGGGCAGAAATGTGAGATCAAGAACATGAACTCTATGCGTAATATCCAAAGAGCCATCGACTATGAAATGCAACGTCAGATTGTCATGATTGAGAAAGGAGAGGAGATCATTTCTGAAACAAGAACGTTTAATGTTGAAACGGGAAAAACCTACGGGATGAGAACCAAAGAAACATTAAATGACTATAGATATTTCCCTTGTCCTGATTTACCTCCTATGATTGTAAAACCTGAGTGGGTAGAGAAAATCAAGCAAGAGATGCCAAGCTTGCCGTATGAGTTGGTAGAGAAATTTATCTCAGAATTCAAGCTTTCAGAAGCAGATGCTTATCAGTTGACGGAAACAAGAGAAACAGCCGCTTATTTTGAAGCTTTATGCGGTGCTACAAAGAACTTCAAATCAGCTGCAAACTGGATGAACGGTCCATTGAAATCAATGGTCAACGAAAGCGGTACTTCTTATGCTGACCTTTCAGTTCAACCGGCTCAAGTAGCTGAAATTATTGGTTTGGTAGATGATAAAAAAGTCAGTCATGCAGCCGCTACTCAGCAATTACTGAAAGCAGTAGCTGAACGTGAAGGAAGCAATCCGGAAGAAGTAGCCAAAGAGTTAGACTTGATTCAAGACAGTGGTGATGACTTCTTGTTGCCATTAGTGGAGCAAGCGATCGCTAAATTCCCAGATAAAGCAAAGGCTTACAAGAAAGGAAAGAAAAACCTTTTAGGTCTTTTCATGGGTGAAGTAATGAAAATGGCCAAAGGTAAGGCAGATCCTCAAAAGACAAATCAATTGCTCAGAGAAGCATTAGAAAAATAAATAACTGCGTATATTGCAGTATAGAAAGCACCTTGTTGATCTATAAAACAAGGTGCTTTTTTTTAATAAATAATTAATGGCATTCTAAAAACCATAAGTACAAAGTCAAAAGTAAATCATAGTTAATTTTGAATTTCTACTTAGTACTAAACTAACTTAAACTATACAGTACTAAGTACATTGTAAACTAAATTATCGCAATTAGAAATCAGGAGATTTCTGATGATCTGTAGGACACGAATGACGCTTATGCTTAACATTCGCGCCAGAGGGGTTTCTACCATTTTTAGTTTGTTAGTGCTCCCTTGGCCTTGAAGGGAAAAGCGTTAAGAATTTCATGTATTGAGCCGTTAAAAATGATTTTGCTGTTTGACCACAGCGAGTTTAAAATTATTTAGGCGAGAGAAATGGAATTTAGCTTTTGACTTCAAAGCCTTGACTTTTTTGCTTCGTTTTTGTTTTAAGACAAAAATGAAGAAGAAGGTTGCTTTGGAAGTAGAACATAAAAAGCTTGCAGAAAAATTGATTGAAAGTTGACAATAACTTCGTTTACAGTGTACTAAGAGTCTACTGACTTTGACGCTTTCAGCTTAAAACTTGAACTAGTTTGAGTTTTTATAGAAAATCCTCACCTTGGTTATTAGAAGCCTTTTAAAAGTAAACTAAATGATGAAAACTATTATCAAACTTTCGATCCTCCTATTTACTCTTTTTGCCACAAGTTGCAGTAACTATCCTGCCAACGTATCTATCTCCGGCACAACGCAAGACATCACCGAGGGCACAAAAGTAACACTCACTGATTATTTTGGAGGACAGCAAGTTGCCGAAACCGTAGTAGATGCAAATGGATTTTTTGATCTTCAATATGCCGTGCCTAAAATCGGTATTTATTCTTTAACTATTGGAGACAGCAGACCTTTTGATATTGTTCTTGAAGACAAAGATCTTATTGTGGAAGGCTTTGGAAAAGACAAGGATTTCCAATTTTTAATCGTGTCGGGTTCTGAAGAAAATGAACTTATGAACAGATCGAGAATCATATTTGATTTGTGTAATTTAAAAGGAACGCGTGAGAAAAAAGCATTGGAAGGGCAGGAGATCAAAAAAGTGGAAAATGAAAATAACCTGTTTGTTTTTGCTTTGGCTTTACCGTCTTTATTAGAAGATATGGATGGCAGTTATTGTACAATGTGGATTTTGGATAGGGCAAAAGCCAACCCAGAGGTCTTCGCTAACACCTCACAAATGCTATCTGAAGCTACGGAGAAAGTGCAGGATAATTTCCCTGATGATAGCGTAGTGGTTGAGATGTCGAAGGACTTTATCATAGAAGAACTCTAGTCCACATCCATTGTTTTCAGGTCTGTTTGGAAGAAAGTAATGTCCTAAAAGGCAAAAAGAATGATTTTTAAATCTTTTTAAGTCTTTTGTTATGGTTTTAGGAGGAAATAATACATTATTGTTACAGTATTAAGAATAAAGGTACCAGAACAAAAGTAAATGGATGTTTTATCTTATCTTTTTTATCCTACTCTTTGTTAGATTTTTATCGCGTAACTAAGGCTATGCTCTGCAAATCTTCCTCGATTAGAATAAAAAATATTAACCTAAAATTCCCCTGTTTCTTCTGTCCTAGTACTTAGCAATAAGTAAACGTATAATTGTGAAAACATTACACAACATTTTTTTCCTACTACTTGCTTTTATTGTAGTAAGCTGCGGTGGATCCACTGAAAATAACGGGACATATCCTGCAAAAGTAAAAATATCTGGTACTCTTGATGGTCAAAAAGAAGGCACGCAAATTATACTTTACACTATACAAGGTGTAGGGGGTAAGAAAAATGTGGCCGAGGCAACAACAAATGCAAAAGGTGCTTTTACTTTAGAATATACTGTTCCTAAAATTGGGTTATATACATTAAATATAGGTAATCAAGCAGAAGAATTGTTAGTACTTGAAACGAAGGATTTGAAAGTTGAAAACAACGGAGAATTCTTTAAAGTGACGGGTTCTAAGGAAAACGATCAGCTGAATGAGTTGAAGGACATGTATGATTCATTCACTGAAAAAGGAAATGAACTGCAACAAGAATATGCTACTTCTGAAAATCAGGCGGCCGTTTTAGAGAAATTCAAAAAACTTCAAGACGAGCAAAAAGGAGCAGTAAAAGCGATGCTTAAAAAATTGGATGGAGCTTATGTTACTTTGGTAGCTTTAAACTTTATTCAAGATAAAGAAGGAAGTTTTGATGTGATCTCTGAGACAATCCAGAAATTGGAAACGAATTTCCCTCAGGATAGCTTGGTAATGGAAGTTGCAAAAAGCTATAATGCTTTAAAATCTACAATGGTAGGTGCGGAAGCAATGCCTATCACTTTGCCAAGTCCTCAAGGAGAAACCATCGCATTAGAATCTTTCAGAGGAAAGTATGTAATGATCGATTTCTGGGCGTCATGGTGCAGACCTTGCCGTATGGAAAATCCAAATGTTTTAAAAGCATATACTAAATACAAAGACAAAGGATTTGAAGTATATGGCGTGTCAATTGACAGAGACGCTGAAGCTTGGAAAGGAGCTATTGCACAAGATCATATCTCATGGACGCAAGTATTGGATGCTGACGGTGAAGTGGCAAAACAATACGGTGTTGAAGGTATTCCATTTACTTTACTTTTAGATCAAGAAGGTAAGATCATCGCCAAAAATCTTAGAGGTGATGCATTAGAGAAAAAGCTGGAAGAACTTTTAGGAAAATAAGAAAAGAGCAAGTCATTCGATTTGTTTAGAAATAGAAAATCCCTGAAGAGAGTATGTGTCTTTTCAGGGATTTTTTTTGAATGAAGAATTAAGGATGTAGAATGAAGAATGTGATGGTTTGTGTTGTGTTTTGTAAAGTGGTTTTTACGGTGGTTCGGTGGACGTTGCAATGCAACATCCCTACATGGACATTCAACCAAAAATGAATATGAACCAATGTCCACTGAACCACAACAAAAACCACTTTTTCTACATTCTTAATTCTTCATCAGAAAAAGACCTCTTTTGTCTTAGTACTTATATTAAGGACATCCAGAAGTATCTGCACCTATACAACCATAAAACTCTCTACACACTTTTGAGAATTTAGAGTAGTCATTACAACCATATGCTTGTGCAAATGCCTTTTGTTTATCTTGGCATTTATTGTCAGTGATAGGTACGGTACCGCCACCTCCATGACTACAAGTATACGACCAGTCGTAAGTACTGCCACTTCCACCATCAGAACCGGAATCATTACCAACATCAGGTCCGTTTGGAAGAGATGAAGGTGCATCACCACCATTTTTAATTACATAGTCAATAAAATACTCTCTGTCTTCTTGGCATCGGTCATTGTTTGAGTAACTGCCTTTGAAATCTTTGGAAGCACACCAGCGCCCAGGAGTATCATCCGAGTTGCGACTCATACAAACAGCATCTACTGTTCCCGTATTTGTTGTTCTGTTAATGTCGATTTCAGTGCAAAGGTCAAAAACCATAGAAGGCCCACTGTCTTCTTCTTCCAATAAAGAGCAAGAGTAAATAAATAGGGAAGAGGCTATAATAAGCAGTCCATTGATTAGGTTACCAGATCTAAATGCTTTCATTACATAAATTATGTTTAGATTGTATTGAATAATTATTTGAGAGAGCATTGTCAATGCTTTCAAATAGTTTTTCCTTAGTGTTTTCTTTTTCAAAAAGAAGATTGTTAATAACGATAGAAGGAGTGCCTGTAATACCCGCAGCGCGCCCAAGCTTTTTATTTTCATGGATTAAATCAGAAAATTGCTTCAGTTCATCTACAGATAAATTCTTATCGTTCCATTGTTTTAAATCTTCAAAATCACCCATTTTAAGCTCCCATACCGCCTTGTTGAAAAGCTCAAATTCACCTTTTTTGTAAGCAGAGTGTGCATACAAGGATAATTTGAAAGCGTTTTCATGAAAGGATAACGGGTAATCTCTAAAAATTAACTGCACTTTGCCCGTCTTGATATAGGTTTTGGACAAATCATTATAGACGTCGTGAATCAGATTGGAACAGTAAGGACATTCGTAGTCAACGAACAGCGTAATTTTTACTTGTGCTGAGTCAGAACCAATTTTCGGAGTGTCATCAATAGGAAGATAACATTCTTTTGGTGCATGAATGATAACACTATCTTTTCCTGTGTCTGTCATAGACGATAAGAACTTGTTTGACTTACTCAAAAAAATACCCAGGGCAATAGTGTTAATTATTATGATGGTAGTCTTAAAATTTAATTTCATAATAAACTAACGGGTGATTTCAATAAAAAAATATCACACAAAAAATGAATAAACTATAGTAACATTTCCAGCTCTATTAAGCACAAACATATGGTTTACTGATTTATTTTCCTAAAAAAAAGAATATTTATCACTAGGTTTTTTGTTTTAAGTATTTTTTAAGTTTAAAGGTGTTTGATTATCAATGTTTTGATTTTCTTAACATAAATAAGCCCCGTTGAGTGTTTTTCATACACAAATGAATAGGCTACTTATTAAGAGTTACTGAATAGCTTGTAACTTAACTAGCACTACTTTAAGTTCTCTTTTCTAGTTCATTATTTAGAATATACTGCCTTAGGTAATTTACCTAAAATCAGAAGGTTGGTAATCTTCTGTCTGATTCAGAGTGGCTTTTCATGAAATTTACAGTATCAAGCAGTTGCACATTTAAAATGGGTATAAGTTGGATTATTATTTTTTAGTCTAATCAAGGCAGAATAGAAGAGCATAGCTGAAGCTACGTGATGATATTCTAACGAAGAGTAGGCTAAAAAAGAAAATCCAAAACTTCCGATTTTAATTGTACAACTGCTTAAAAAACATTTAACGCTCTCAATCATGAAAAACAAAAAACTCATTTTATCGCCCTTTATTATTACCAATGCCTTTGTTGGAGAAATTAAAGTTATTCAATTTATTAAAAATACTTATTCATCTTTAGTCGGTCAGATTACTACGCTGACAAAAGCGTATGATAACGATTTGAAAATTAGTACTGCTTATAAAGATTCCTCTCAAGAAATAGTTACTGCAATTGTTGTTTCCAGCCTGCTTCCCATTCTTTTAGAAGTTGATAGTGATGGCAATCAAATAAACTTTCATGAAAGCAATAGCAGTCAGAAAATGGAAGAGGTGATAAGGAGCTGAAGCCTCCATTAGCCTTAGAAAAAGGGGTTGTGGTAAAAGCTCAAAATTAAAATTAGGATCTAGCAATTGGTCAATGTTAGGAGAAATAAAGTCTTTATGTTGTTTTACGAAGTAATATTGTTAACAGGCTACCTTTTAAGACACATATTTACTAATTTAAATTAAACCTAATTTAATGAGAAAAATGATTATTTACCCGTTAAACCTATTTCTAATTCAATAATATCTATTTCTATGTACCCGTGCAGATGTAAATGCTAATTCTGTAACGCTTCTGCTTTGTGTACTATTTATTAAATCACTCTTTAGACCTAATTTTATTAAGAGTGGTGCTACCTAATACAATACCTTATTATCACTCATGAAACCACTTACTGTTATTGCATTTTTCAGCCAGAAAATGCTTACCCTCATTGCTACACTCTTGTTTTTGAGCAGCACAGCTTACGGACAGGATAGCCTCTCTAATATTACAGGAGAAAAACCCGTTTATCATAAGTTTAAAAGATTGAAAGATGATCCTGTTGCCCGTCAGCAGTTTGAACATCTGATGCTGGAGGATCCAATTACCCACGAAATTCCAGCTAATATTTTCGATCAGGAAAAAGCTTTCATTCAAAACATTCATTTCCAAAGTGCCAAACGCGCCAGTTTATTTTCTTCCAATACACCTGCTCCTAAATGGCTGAAACGAGGCCCTTTCAACGTAGGTGGTAGAACAAGAGCTTTAGCCATAGACAAAACCAATGAAAATATTATTCTAGCAGGCGGTGTGGCTGGTGGTTTATGGAGGTCAATTGACGGAGGTGATAGCTGGACTAAAGTAACAGATCCGACGGACCGTCAGAGCATTACATGTATTGCACAAGATCCAAGACCTCATTTTTCAAATGTATGGTATTATGGTTCTGGAGAGGTTTATGGTAACTCAGCTTCAGGTGGAGGAGCCGTTTACAGAGGTAATGGTATTTACAAGTCGACAGATGGAGGAGTTTCATGGACCGCTTTGTCAGGAACTACTTTTGATCCCACAATTTCAGGTGGTGATTTCCAATATACATCTAGCATCGTTATTAGTGATGATGGAGGGATTTATGTAGCACATCAAGGCGGAATTTCAAGGTCTTTAGATGGAGGGATGACATGGAATAAGGTGATTGAAAACACATCGTCTATTTATACAGAAATTGAAAAAAATACTACAGGTAAATTATTTGCTACGCTTTCAAATCATGGTTATTTCATATCTGACGATGGTGAAAACTGGACGGATATCACACCTTCACAGGTAGCGGCTATTGGATTGAACAGAACGGTTTTATCGGCCTCGCCTTCTAACCCTGATGTGGTTTACTTTTTTGCACATACGCCGGGGAAAGGTACCAACAGTCATATGCTGTTTAAATATTCAGTGAGCAACGATACTTGGCTGGACCGTACGGCAAACCTGCCGGCTTATGGTGGATATGTTGGCAACCTTTCTCAAGGAAGTTACAACCAGTATATTGAAGTAAAACCCAATGACGAAAATGTGGTTTTCATTGGCAGTACAAACCTTTACAGATCTACAGATGGTTTTGCTAGTACAGCAAATACAACGTGGATTGGTGGATATGCCCCAGTGAATAACGTGAGTCAATACGCCAATCATCACCCTGATAATCATGCAATGGTTTTCCTTCCGTCTAATTCAGATATAGTGATTACAAGTCATGATGGAGGAGTTTCAAAATCTAAAAATATTATGGCTGATGTTGTCAATTGGCAATTTTTGAATAACGGCTATTATACTACTCAAGCGTATGCGATTGCCATTGATGAAGACACTGAAGGGGATGCAAGAATAATGGCAGGCTTTCAAGATAATGGAAAATGGTATACGAATGCTTCAGCAACGGATGCTGATTGGATAGAAGAGTTTGCAGGTGGTGATGGCTGTTATGTGGCAATTGTGCCAGGAGAGCATATCAGATATACCAGTACACAATATGGTAAGATTTTAAGGTTTAAAGGAGATGATCCTACAAAGCCTGTTGATTATGATGGTATTCAGCCGAGAAATGCATCAGGTCAGTTGTTTGTGCATCCTTATATTCTAGATCCTAATGATGCCAATGTGATGTATTATCCTGCGAAAAATAAATTGTGGTATAATTTATCGCTCTCAAGTATCAATTCAGGTTATACTTTTAATGGAACGACAACAGGTTGGGCACTTTATGATAATGTCTCAACTTCAGGAACAATTACAGCAGTAGCAGCTTCAAAAAATCCTCAAAACATTGTAGTCGTTGGAACAGGAAACGGTAATATATATAGAATCAATAATGCAAGATCTAAATCTTCTTCAGTAGATCATATTTCATCAGGAAAAGGTTTGCCGAGTGCTTTTGTATCATGTGTGGCTGTGAATCCTAAAAATGCGGATCACATAGTGGTGGTTTATTCCAACTATCAAACAAAAAGTATTTACCAAACGAAAGATGGTGGTGTGACTTGGACACATGTTTCTGGCAATCTTGAAGAAAATGAAGACGGATCAGGAGCAGGTCCATCGGTACGCTGGGCAGAGTTCCATCAGCCGAAAGATGGTGAAGAAGGACTTTTTGTAGGTACAAGTGTAGGTCTTTATTATTCACCGCTTTCAAGCATCTCCGAAAATACGGAATGGATGCAGCAGGGGGAGAAAGAAATTGGAGATGGTGTGGTGACGATGATCAAAACAAGAGAAGATGGTTTGGTGGTAGTGGCGACTCATTCAAATGGTATTTTCTCGGCTTACTTTGGAGTGCAGTCTACACCACCTTTAGTAAAAATGAATATTGATGAGCGTACTTATTCTTTAGGAGAGGTTGTGGAAGCAATTGATTTACATGATGTTTTCGAATCTCAGAATCAAAACGATTTGGTATTTGAAGTGATTACTTCAGACTCTAGTGTGATCAAGACTTCTATCTCTAATGACACACTTTACATTGCTACAAATACAGCAACAGGAACTTCGGCAATTACGCTGTTTGCATATGATAATACACTTTCTTCTAAGATTCAGTTCAAAGCGAAAGTAGAGAATGTAGTTCCGGCACTTCACAGTCAGGTCAATCAAACTGGAGAAATTTACAGATCACAGTTTTTTACAGATTTCAATAAAGCCGTTTATCTGGCAGATGATATCACTGTTCCTGAAGGAAAGAATTGGGTAGTCTCAAAAATAAACGCTTACGGAAGATCTACAGGTCAGGTAGTACCGAAGATGGAAGTTTTTATATATGAAGATGAAAATGGACAACCTTCTGAAAATATCGTTTACAGTTCTGGAGTAGTTGATGTTTCTGATTATGATGAGGGAATATTGACACATGTCTTAGCCACACCATTAGAGTTGACTCCAGGTAAATATTGGATCTCGGTTGCTGCGGTGATGTCTTACAGCAAAGAGGGAAGCTGGTTCTGGAAAGGAACCGGTGAGCAAGAGACAAGAGGAGAAAAGTTTTATTTAATAGATCCAGGTAATTTATTTGGAAGAGGATATACAGATTGGACAGATCCAGCAGAGTTTAATGCAGAAGATACGAACCTTGCTTTTGAAGTGTTCGGATCAACAACAGGTAGTAGTTCTATTGAAGAATTGACAGCATTGAATGCTTCATTATTACCGGATGAAAATATTGAAGTTAGCTGGGAAAGTATTCCTCATGTATCAGGTTATATCATAGAAAGAGCAGAAGATATAGAAGGACCTTATCAATCTGTAGCCAAAGTGAATTCAAATCACATCAGTTGGATCGATAAATCTGCCAAACCTTCAGGAGCAACTTATTATTATAAAGTGAAAGCATTTAGTGCTGAAGGGGTAGCGGAAAATTCGCCCGTAGCTTCTGCAACATTAAAAAATATTCCTAATCCTGTTGAAAACCTAAAAGTTGAATTACAAAATAAAAGCAGGTATTTATCGGTTTCATGGGAAGATAATAGTGAAACAGAAGACGGCTTTTATGTAGAGTATTCATTGAATCCCGAAAAAGGATTTGTACCGTTGGCCATGGTAGATAGAAATACAACTACCTATGAATTCACGAATAATACATTGGGATCTATAAGTTATTATATAAGAGTTACTGCATTTAATGGAAGTGGTCGATCAACACCGGTTACTTCGTCCATCTTCACTCGATTGGAAGCTCCTGGAAATGTGATTTATGAAGAAGTGACACCTTCCTCGTTACTATTCACTTGGGAAGATGCATCTGCTTTGGAAACAGGTTTCTTGATTGAGTATTCTACTGACTATGGGAAAACATTCCCGCATTCTTTTGTAACAGATGTGGATGAGGAATCTTTCTTGATTGAAGGGTTGACAAAAGGCTTTACTTATTACTTTAGAATTAGAGCTATAAACGGTCTTTTAGAAGGGAAATTGAATAGTTTATTCCAGCTGTTTGTCCACACCATGAGTAATAGTTCGAAGCCTGATGCTGTGGAAGAAATCAATATCAATGCTTCCGAAAATGCGATTTCTCTAGCATGGAAAGACAATATTGAAAATGAGCTTGGTTTTGAAGTGCTGAGAAGAAAAGTAGGTGAGGAAGAATACACATTGTCAGCTTCATTAGAATATAATGATAGTACGTTTGTGGATTTGGAAGTGGAGAAAGGGGAAATGTATGAATATGTAATTAAGAGTTATAATTCTTTAGGTAGTTCAATCAGTACCTCTGTTTCCGCTCAAGTTCCAATCAATGCACCTGTGATAATGAGTTTAGAGAAAGTAGAATCAGGACATCAAATTATATGGAATGATCTTTCGGATCGTGAGGAACACTATGTTGTATACCGTCAGGAAAAAACAATGGATTTTGAGATGTTGGCTGTTCTGGATTCATCAGTTACAAGTTATACAGATTCTTTGTACCAGCTGAATACTGAATATACTTATAAAGTAGCTTCAGAGAAAAATGGATTTTATTACGATTCAGAATGTAAGTCAATCTCTACCGTACCTCCAGTTCCAGTAGGATTAACCGGTTTTGCTTTAGATACAGCAACACAACATACCTTATCTCTAACATGGGATGATACAAAATCAGATGAGCACGGTTATAAGATCTTTAGAAAATCAGGAAGTGATACAGAACCGCAACTGATCGCCTCTGTGAACGCTGATGCAAGAGCGTTTAAAGATTCACTTCTAGCCGAAAACACAACTTATACTTATTATATACAGTCTTACATTTTTGAGGTGTATAGTGATAACTTGGAGCTACAGGCTACTACTTTAGAAAGAGTTATCCCAGTCCCATCTCAACCGTATCAATTAGACTTAATTTATGACTCATTAGACAATACAATTTCATTGTCATGGAGTGATTCATCAGAAGTTGTGAAAGGCTATGAGGTTTACAGAAAGCTGAAAAATGATACTACATCAAGTTTGATTGCATCACTTTCACCAGATAAATTTCAAGTTGTAGATACTGATTTTGATAAGTATAAAGATTATATCTACAGTATTGCCGGTTTTAATGAAGAGGGATATTCTCCACATGCGACAATCAATTATGTAGGAAAAGAAATGCCAAAATCTTCAACGGAAGGTGAGGACCCTACAACTGACGAAGAGGGCGATACAGAAGAAGATCCAACAACAGAGGACGAAGGATCAACTGACGAAGAGGGCGATACAGAAGAAGATCCAACAACAGAGGACGAAGGATCAACTGACGAAGAGGGCGATACAGAAGAAGATCCAACAACAGAGGACGAAGGATCAACTGACGAAGAGGGCGATACAGAAGAGGATCCAACAACAGAGGATGGAGGATCAACTGATGAAGAGGGCGATACAGAAGAGGATCCAACAACGGAGGATGAAGGATCAACTGATGAAGAGGACGATACAGAAGAAGATCCATCAACAGAGGATGAAGGATCAACTGATGAAGAAGAAGATAATGAAGAAGACCCATCAACTGATGATGAGGATAATACATCAGAAGAAGATAGTGTTATTGTAAAAGCACCTTCGGAAATAGAAGCAACGATGCTTGATGATTATTTGAGAATTTCATGGAAAGATAATTCTCTAAATGAAGAAGGTTTCCATGTCTGCTATTATGATTCTTCATCTCATAAAAAAGTATTGCTAGGTACAACTGAAAAAAATACAAATGTTTTCAGAGATAGAAGGTCATTTGCTGAAGGAACTCACGTTTATTATCTCAGGGCTTTCTCGTCGACTTCAGAAAGTGAGGAAATAAAATTTGAGTATACACATGAATCGACTACAGTACTGGATAATTTTGTCACTCCATTGGAAGCTAAAGTTTACCCTAATCCAAGTAATGGCATCTTTGCAGTGGACTTGGATGAGAATTGGCAGAATGGTGTTGAAGTAAGTGTATTCAGCACAAGCGGTAGAAAAGTCTACCAAGGAAGATATAATAGTAATCACATTCAATTGAACATCGCTCATCTCTATGCAGGGCAATACATAGTGCAGTTTGCAGATGGAGACAAGAGTATACGGAAGTCAATTATAAAAAGATAGTAAGTGGTGATCGGGGGTCAGGTTCTAGAAATCTGATCCCCTTTCTTTTTTCAAGTACTTTAGTAAACTGTAACCTAATCTTTCAGATATTTTGGTTTTAGAAATCAGGAGATTTTTGATGATCTACAGAGTACGAATGATGCTTACGCTTAACATTCGCGCTAGTGGGCTTTCTGCAATTTTAATTTGATAGTGCTTTTCCGGCCTTGAAGGGAAAAGCGTTAAGAATTTCATGTATTGAGCCGTTTAAAATGATTTTCTTGTTTGAGCTTTAGCGAGTTTAAAATCATTTAGGCGAGAGGAATGGAATTTAGCTTTTGACTTCAAAGCCTAGATTTTTTGCTTCGTTTTTCATCAATGGAAAAATGAAGAAGAAGGAAGCTTGGAAGTAGAACATAAAAAGCTTGCAGAAATGTCGATAGATAGTTGAAGACAATTTAGTTTACAGTGTACTTGTCTTAATAAAAGTAAAATCTATCGTTATTATAACATAGTCGCTTAACTTCGCTCCGGAATCTACATTACCAATACAAATTGATTTATTTTACAGCATAAAATTCAACCAAATGAAAACACTGAATTATATTTTAATAACTGTATTCTTCTTCTTTGCTTTTGGATGTAAATCACAGCAAGTACAGATTATAGGAGGAGATAGTCATGGTCAGGTAGTGGCAGACGACAACGGCCTGCATGTTACACCGGGCACCTGTGTTTTTTATGGAGAGGTGTTGATGATTGAAGGAGGAGGCGTTATATTTTTTGTAAAATCATTAGACGGATGTGGACCTGGAGTAACGAGATATCCTAAAGTAGGAGCGAAATTATCGGCCCGTTTCAGAGGAGAAATACCTTGTCAGGTAGGAGAGCATGTTCAAGTGAAGGTCTCTGAATTCGAAAAATCATATTCTATTTTAGAAGTAATACCTTTGTAGGCAGATCATTAAAAATCGTAAATTTACGGAACCATATACTATCAAACCCTTTTCACTACTGTCTGAATACATGGAAAGAAGGAAAGTAACTCTTCTAGCCTAGTGCTCATTATTAAGACTTGAGGTTTGATTCACTATACATATATACATACTAACCATTATTTATTATGCTTAAGAGTATTTCTGAACTAGTTGATATTTTAAATGCTCAAACGGCCAAACGTAGATTAGTTTTGTGTGCTGCGGCAGATGATAACGCCCTAGATGCAGTACATAGAGCTTATAAAGCCAATATCATTGAACCTGTATTGGTAGGCAACAAACACGATATCAAAAAGGTCTGTAAGGATCTGGATATTTCCTTCGGAGACGAAGTGCAAGTTTTTCATGCTATAGAGGTAAAAGAGATGGTGAAAATTGCTGTTTCTTTGATTCATGACGGAAAAGCCGATTTCTTAATGAAAGGGCATCTTGCAACAGCAGAGTTGATGAGAGGTGTATTGAACAAAGAATGGGGATTAAAGAAAAGTAGAGTCATTTCTCACCTTGCTTTATTTGATCTACCAGCTTATCACAAACCTTTGGCATTGACAGATGTGGCCATGAATATTGCGCCTGATCTAGATACAAAAATCGGGATCTTGAACAATGCCATTGATTTCCTTCAGAAAATAGGAATCAAAAAACCGAAAGTAGCTGCACTTGCCGCTGTGGAAATGGTAAATGAAAAAATGCCAGCTACATTAGATGCTGCTTTACTGACTATCATGGCCAACAGAGGTCAGATCAGAAACTGTGAGATTGACGGACCATTGGCTTTTGATAATGCCATTAGTCAGGAATCATCTTCGCATAAAGGCATCAAAGGAGCCGTGGCAGGTGATGCAGACTTGTTATTGGTGCCAGACATTGAAGCAGGTAATGTATTGTACAAGGCTTTCGTGTTCTTTGCCAGTGCAAAAGTGGCTTCCATTATTTTAGGAGCAAAAGCACCAATCGTATTGACTTCAAGAGCGGATTCAATGGAAACGAAATTGAACAGTATTCGTTTGGCGGCCGCATCAATTGAATTTTAATCTATGAATAACAGAATCTTAGTAATAAACCCCGGATCTACATCTACAAAAGTAGCTGTTTTTGAAGGGGACATAGAAATAGTTGAGAAAACTTTAAGACATTCATCTGACGAGTTATCAGCCTATCAAGAGGAAGAAGCACAGCTCAATTTCCGCAAAGAAAAAGTTCTTGGCTTCTTAAAGGAGGAAGGTATTGCTTTAGAATCTTTGGATATCGCTATGGCTAGAGGAGGCTTAAGCAAGCCTATTCCATCCGGTGTTTACCTAGTGGATGATAATCTGCTGCATGATTTAAAGGAGACGCCGAAAAAGCATGCAAGTAATTTTGCGGCTAAAATTGCCTTTGATATTGCTTCTCCTTTAAAAATAAAAGCATGTATTGCAGATCCTGTGGTAGTAGATGAATTATCAGATATAGCACGTATGTCTGGGCATCCCAAATTTCCTAAATCTTCTGTATTTCATGCTTTAAACCAAAAGGCAATTGGCAGGGAACATGCATCAAGAGAAGGAGCAAATTATGAAGATCTTAATCTGATCATTGCTCACCTTGGTGGAGGAATTTCTGTAGCAGCACATGCCAAAGGACAAGTCATCGATGTGAATCAGGCTTTGGATGGATCTGGTCCTTTCTCACCTGAAAGAAGTGGTTCATTGCCTGTAGGCGATATTATCAGAGCGGCATTCAGCGGTGCTTATACCCAACAGCAAATGATGGAAATGCTGGTAGGTAAAGGTGGAATGTTTGCCTATTTAGGGACTATTGATGCTAAAAAGGTAGAAGAATTAGCCATCGAAAAACCTTCCAAAGAAAGAGAAGTAATGGAAGCGATGATCTATCAGATCTCAAAAGAAATTGCTTCTATGGTAATACCATTAGAAAATAAAGTGGATGGGATTTTATTAACAGGTGGATTGGCCTACGGTAAATGGTTGACTGATAAAATTAAAAATAAAGTTGATTATATTGCCTCTGTTCATGTTTATCCAGGAGAAGATGAGATGAAAGCCCTTGCTATGAATGGGCTGAGAGTTTTGAATGGAGCAACAACACCAAAGTTATACGGAGAGACAATATTCTAATATATGATCAATCAGGCTACAAAACAATTTATTCTGGAGCATGAAAATGAAGATCCATCAAAAGTGATTTTCAAAGCAGCGTCTTTAGAAGGAGTAGATGGTAAAATTGCAGCGCATCAAATTACATCAAGACAAAAAGCAAAGAAAAAGCTGCCGACTTGGTATGCCAATGAAAATATTGTCTACCCCAATAAAATTCCATTAGAGCAAAGTTCATCTGAACAAACTGCAAAGTTTAAAGCCGGTATTTTACAAGGTGAAATTTTAGCAGACCTTACAGGTGGAATGGGTATTGATGACTGGGCTTTTTCGGATGTATTTCAAAAAGTATATTACTGTGAACGTCAAGAGGACTTAGCGGAGATTGCGAAGCTCAATTTCACTGCATTGGACAAAAATAATATTGAAGTGAATGCAGGAGATAGTGTGGAGTGGTTGCGTACTCACGCCTCAAAATTGACGGCAATTTACCTTGACCCCGCTCGAAGAGATGCACAGAATAATAAAATGGTCGGTATTTCTGACTGTGAGCCTGACGTTATAGCATTAAAAGAATTGCTTTTTGAAAAAGCAGATAAAATACTAGTGAAACTGTCTCCAATGATCGATATCAAGCAAGGAGTGAGAGAATTGGGGGCAGTTTCGCATGTTTTTGTGATTTCAGTTGAAAATGAGTGCAAGGAGGTACTGTTCTTGATAAATAAGAATTATGATGATAATACTTTGATTCATTGTGTAGACTTTCCTAAAAACCAATCCAAAACTGAATTCCTATTTCAACTGGAAGAAGAGGAATATCAGGAAGTAGAACTAGCAACCGCATTAGAGCAGTTTTTATATGAACCGAATGCTGCAGTGATGAAAGGAGGAGGTTTTAAGAGTATAGCACAGCAGTATGAATTAAAAAAGTTGGGGACGAATTCCCACCTTTACACATCACAAAAATTAGTGGAAGATTTCCCAGGACGTAAATTTGAAATTAAAGCCAAATCTCAAGTACAGAAGAAAGCCTTACAAAAATTACTTCCCGGAATGAAAGCAAATTTAACTGTAAGAAATTTCCCTCAAACTGTGGATCAATTGAGGAAAAAACTTAAATTGAAAGAGGGAGGAAATGATTACATATTTGCAACCACTGTAATGAGTGACGAAAAAGTGTTATTATTGTGCGAACGAATTAATAAATAAACCTATAATTATGTACAAGACTGTTCATTTAAAAACAAAAAAAGAGTCAAGAAGAACAACCTCTGATAGATTGCGTTCAGTGAAAGTAAGCGGTGAGGAAACATCTGCTTCTGTAGACGAATGCATTCAGGCACATGCTGCTGAAGGTTTTAAGTTAGTAAGCATTACGCCATTGGTTTCTGCAAGCTCAAGTAATGTTGGTACAGGTGGCTGGGGTTTCAGCTACACTGAAGGTTTAGTTATTGTCTTTGAAAAGTAACCAAAAACAACATCTATTCATTCTGTATCTGATTTTTAGCATTAATGATAGTATGGAATTAATGTAAAATAGAAAATCAACATCGCTATTAAATTGTATCATTCACCAAAGTGATATAAATCCAGATATTTTCTATTCAACTTTTTTTGGAAAAGCTTAGAATCAATTTTGATGATTTTAAGCTTTTCTTTTTTTGTTACTACTTCTCCGGCCTTGAAGAGAAAAGCGTTAAGAATTTCATGGAATGAGCCGTTAAAAATGATTTTGTTGTTTGAGCTTTAGCGAGTTTAAAATCATTTAGGCGAAAGGAATGGAATTTAGCTTTTGACTTCTAAGCCTTGAATTTTTTGCTTCGTTTTTGTTTCAAGACAAAACCTTAGATTTATAGTGTTGTATTTATCTAAGATGGTAAATTGCTTTTTAAAACTAGGGTAAA
>NZ_JABANE010000199.1 GCF_012844305.1 Flammeovirga aprica JL-4 | reverse complement strand
AATGAAGGAGTTTATATACCCTTTACCGATGAAATTCAGGTTTAGTTTTGCTTGGAAAAACTTATTGAAGGAATTTTTATAAAATTGTACTAAATAATAAGGATTTTATTTGGATTAACCATAAGAGAAGTCATGGGCTAGTGATATTGACTCCAACAACACTAAAGTGTTGTCTTCGTTGCCAACCTTCAAGACTTTAGTCTTGATTAGGTTGCCTTATCACCTGCCCATAGTTTTAACTATGGTGCAAGAAACACTCGATTACTTTTGTCCTAGTACCTAACTTCTATTTCTAAAATAAGTATCTTGAGTAATTTGATTCAACAGTACTTTTGATTCAACATGATCAAACATCATCGACTTTGGAAGGCTTCCAAAAAGAGGAGTACCGCCACCCAATAAGATCGGAAGTGTAGAAATGATCATCTCGTCAATTAAATCTTCTTTCAAGAAGTTCTGCACTGTGATACCTCCATCAATATACAATTGATAAAATCCTTCAGCATGAAGATCATTAATTAACTCATGCAAAGGACCGTTGACTATAATTGCCTTATCTTCAAATTCTTCCGGAACCTCTTTTAAAGTATTGGATAAAACAAATACAGGTTTTGAGTAAGGCCATTCACCTCCCATATTACAAACCATCGTAAATGTATTTCGTCCCATGATCAAACCATCAATTCTTTCCATTAAAGGATGAAGTCCAACATCTTCATGGTTAGGATTGGGTACACTGTTTAGCCAATCTAGCTCTCCTTCTGGGCCAGCGATGTAACCATCTAAACTTTTTGCAATAAATACGATATTTCTAGTTTCCATTATTCTTTTCTCTTGTTATAAAGGCTAAATTAAAAATGGATTATCTATAGAAAAATAACAGGGGTCAACACCATAAAAAAAGAGTTAAAGATAGAGAACATTTATTTTAGTTCTTCACCCTTAACTCTTAATCTTTTATTCAAAAAGCGATGCTCTATTAAACGCCTTCCGCTACTACTTCTTTCACTTGAGGAACCATTCTTTTCAATAAGTTCTCAATGCTCATTTTAAGTGTGAAAGTTGAAGAAGGGCAACCAGAACATGCACCTTGAAGTAATACTTTTACAATACCAGTTTCCTCATCAAAAGAGTGGAATTTGATAGCACCACCATCCATTTCAACGGCTGGCTTGATGTACTCATCTAAAACACCTCTGATTTTCTTGATTGCTTCAGACTCGGCCTTTTCTACGATAGTTTCATCAATATTCTCGAAGATTGGCTTTTCAGCTTCGAAATACTCCAATAAGAACTCTTTGAACTTAGGAATGATTTCGATCCAGTCAGTGCTTCCCTCCTTTTTAGTAATTGTGATAAAATTACTCATGTAGAAGATACGCTCTACTTCCTCAAACTTTTCGAAAAGCTCTTTTGCTAGAGGAGAAACCTCTGCTTCTTCGATGCTTGGGAAATCATAGCTCTCACCACCTTTCAATAACATAAAACTCAACATGAATTTCATGGAATTCGGGTTAGGGTTCGCTTCTGTATATATCGTTATATTTTGCTTTGGACGTCCTGCTTGTTGTGTTGAATTTTCCATCGTGATTGATTTTTTTTATGATCAAATATATTTTGTGTGTAATCACAATATTTGGCAAAACAAACATTTAGCAGATTCTTATCAAAAGAAATAGGGAAAACAAACAGCTTTTTCAGTCAAAATTAACAATTTGACCTCCAAAAAGAGGAAATATATTGAATTAGTGACATGATTTCATAATTCTGAAACAAGTTTGTAACTTTGTCCTTGATTATGAGTTATTCTTGTAATCGAAAACGAAAACGAGAAATTAAATGATAGAACTACCAGTAATCTCTTCGGAGAAAAAAGAAAAGCCTCAACGTAGGCCGGATTGGTTGCGTGTAAAACTACCTATCGGGAAGGAATATGCTAAAGTGCGTAAATTGGTAGATCAGCATAAGTTGAATACTATTTGCCAAAGCGGTAACTGCCCGAACATGGGGGAATGCTGGGGTGAAGGTACAGCTACTTTCATGATTTTAGGAAATATATGTACTCGTGGATGTTCTTTCTGTGCAGTAGCAACAGGTAGACCAACCGAATACGATGCAGAAGAGCCCAAACGTGTTGCGGATGCCATCCACAAAATGCAGGTAAAGCATGCCGTAATTACTTCTGTAAACAGAGATGAGCTAAAAGACAGAGGTGCTGAAATTTGGTACCAAACTGTAGTAGAAACAAAAAAGCTCAATCCGGAAACAACTATCGAAACGCTAATCCCTGATACAAGAAAAAACTGGGATGCGTTGTATAGAATGATGGAAGGTGGTCAGGAAGTGATTTCACACAACATGGAAACTGTGAAAGAACTTTACAGAGCCGTTCGTCCTCAAGCAAAATACGATCGTTCTTTAGAGCATATCAAAAGAATTGTGGATGCTGGCCGTCGTGCTAAAACAGGTATCATGCTTGGTTTAGGTGAAACAGACGAGATGGTATTCAGAATCATGGACGACCTTGCAGAAAGAGGTTTGCATGTAATGACTTTAGGTCAATACTTACAGCCTACTAAAATGCACCATGAGGTAATTGAGTACATCCACCCAGACAAGTTTGAGATGTACAGAGAAGAAGGTTTAAAAAGAGGTATCAAATACGTTGAGTCGAGCCCATTAGTACGTTCATCATACCATGCTGAGCGTCACGTAAATGTGCCGATTTAATTCAAATGACATAAACTTTTTCACAATGGCTTTGTTATATTCGATTTAACAAAGCCATTATTTTTACCCTTATGGAAAAATATACAAAACAACAGTTGGCGTTGAGAAACGGTCAGGACAAAGAGGAGATCTGGGTCGCTTTTGAAGGGAAAATCTATGATATGACCAAATCAAGATTATGGAGAGATGGAAAGCACTATCAGCACTGGGCAGGGCAAGATCTGACACCAGAAATGAAAGATGCCCCTCATACTGCTTTTGTTTTCGACAAATTTGAGCCAATCGCAGAATTGGAAGACTAAAATGACTAAACTAACAAAACTTCATGCTCACCTCTTCTTGATGGGCGCGTCTGTAATTTATGGATGCAATTTTGTGATTTCTAAGTTGGCCATGCCTGCTTATATCACACCCTACGCTTTTATCTTTCTTAGAATAACAGGCGCAGCCATTCTCTTTACGCTCCTGCACCAATTTACAGTAAAGGAAAAAATCAAGGACAAGAAAGATCTTCCAAGGTTTTTAGCAGCGGCTATTTTTGGAGCCTGTATTAACCAATTATTATTCTTCGATGGTTTGTCTCAGACAAGTCCCATCAATGCTTCTATTATTGTAGTTTCTTCTCCCGTAATAGTGCTTACACTATCTTTTATTTTCTTAAAAGAGAAAGTGACACCCCTTAAAATCACAGGAATTGCTATGGGTTTCATCGGGGCAATTATGATGATTGGTCTCAACGGAGTGGCTTTTCATTCAGGATCAATGAAAGGTGATTTTATGGTCTTTGTCAATGCCGCTTTTTACAGTGTTTACCTTGTTGTTTCAAAACCTCTTTTAGCCAAATATCACCCGTTTACAGTGATGAAGTGGGTATTTGTAATGGCTGTACCTTTTGTTACCCTAGCCACTTGGTCGGACGTACAAGCTACAGATTGGGAAGTTATTCCAACATCTATTTGGATCGCAATCTCTTATGTGGTGGTCTGTACATCTTTCCTCGCTTATTTATTTTATGCTTTGGCAATGCGAGTAGTTAATGCATCAACAGCTAGTTTCTATATTTATTTCCAACCAATGGTTACAACAATTGTGGCTGTATTGGTTTTGGATGAATCTATTAAGGTTGTACAAGTGATTGCAGCCACATTGATTTTTGTGGGGGTATATTTGATTTCTTTGAGAACGAAATAGTTTATATTAAGTTGTTTGTGGTTTTATTCTAGTTAATAAAATATAACACCTCTTTACTTGTGGTGGCAAAAAGAGCTTAAAAGGGTCTAAATAATAAACGCTAAAGAAATATTTAATCATCTTAAGTTTAAACTCAAACAACATTACGTGAAAGCGTAAAGGTAACTTTCAAAATTAAAATTATTATTACTCTTGTGTGACCAAGTATTATACTTGAGGTAGATTTTATAAACTTCTGAGGTAAATAGCAAAAGCTATTGTTTCAAATATAATTAACTATCAAAATGTAAATATTCCGTGATAATTAAAAGGGGGTATTTAGTAAACAGCTAACTAATGTTTAAAATAATTCAATTTATATTATTTACTTTAATAGCAACGAATTTTTTATACGCTCAATCCACGTTTGAGGGGAAAGTAGTAAATATTGAAAATGCTCCTATTGAATATGCCAATATTGTATTGCTAAATGAGTCAGATAGTTCAATTGTAAATGGAACATTTTCTGATTCTACTGGTTTTTTTAAAGTATCAAGTAATCTACCGAATGTAATTTTGCAGGTAAGTTCAGTAGGTTACCTTACAAAGACCATGAAAGTTGATAATACGCACAACCTTGGAGAGCTAGTATTGTCTTTTGATCAAAAATTGAAGGAAGTAGTTGTAAGAGATCAGAATATTTTTGAGAAAAAAGAAGATAAATTTATTTTCCATGTGAGTGATTCTCCTTTAGAAAAAGAAAGTTCATCTATTGAGATGTTACAGAAAATACCTATGATATGGGTAGATCATAACAATCAAATTTTATTAAGGCAAGAAGCTGTAACTATTCTTATAAATGGTCGAAGATTAAACTTAAAAGGAGATGCTTTAAGCGAATATTTAAATAGTCTATTGACGAAGGATATAGATAGGGTTGAGATCCAAACTAATAATTCAGCAGAAAACGATGGGGATATAACAGGTAGTGTTATTAATATAGTATTGAAAAAAGAAAGTGCTGGTTATAATCTAAATTTAAAAACGTATTATAGTACATATTTTAATAATTTGTATGATTTAAATAACTCTATGTCATTTAATTATGCAAAAAGTAAATGGCAGTTTTATTTTACACTTGGTCTAGTAAACGAATTAGGTAAAGAAGATTATAAATCTAACTTTTTGATTAAAGAATCTTTAGAAAATCAAACTACTGAAGGTTATTATGATCATAAGATTAATAATAATGTTAATAGCAGACTTGGTACAATTTTTAAAATTTCACCTAAACAAGAAGCTGGTTTAGAATTTTATATTAAGGATGATAATTTAGGACTAAATAATAACAATAATCTTTTAATTTCTGATGTTAATAATATTCCAAAAGTGGAAGGGAAAACCTATTCTACTTATGATATTTCGACTCAGATGGTAGATTTCATATTGAACTATAGTTTCAAGTTAGACACCTTGGGAAGCAAAGTTACATTCGTTGGTGATTATATAAATCATACATATAATAATGATTTATTTAATTCATCGGAGTATGACTCGCCTGAATATGATGGTGTAGAAGACCTGAATAAGTCCAATAATTTAACTGAAATGTATTCCATTCAATCTGATTTGAATAAAAAGTTTATAAGCGGATTAAACCTTTTAGTAGGTATAAAACATCTTTCGACTTTAAGAGATAATGTTTTAGATTCCAAGACTGTTATTGATGGACAATTTGTGCCTAATGAAAGAACTAACCATTCTAAAAATAAGGAATACATTAATTCTGCATATACTTCTATTAGTTATTCTTTAGGAGAGAATTATATAAAAATTGGATTACGAGGTGAACATACACAATTTGAAAACAATGATCTGACCAATAGTTCAAAGGTAAATGGTAGTTATTTGACATGGCTTCCTTCTATATATTATTCTAGCAAGCTAAAGAACGACATATCTATTTCATTGAGTTATTCTAAAAGGTTGACAAGACCTTCCTTTAGAATATTAAATAATAACGTGAACAAGATTAATGATTATAGATATGATATTGGAAATCCTAACTTAACACCTGAATTGCTAGATAAGTATGAGTTTACTCTCTCGAAAAGAAATCATAATTTATCTTTTTACTTTAATCACAAAAAAGATGTAATTACAGGGTTGTGGAGTATGGAAAATGATATTGCTGTTCATCAAAATGTGAATAATGGGACTACCCAGCAGTATGGTGTAGAATATAATTACAACAAAAAAATTACGGAGTGGTGGAAAATAAAACTGATAGGAGAACTTTTCGAAAGAAAAATAGTTAATCAAAACCTCAATCAAGCTACAGCATTTTTCTATATGTACAATGGCTTTTCATTGAATAAAACAATGTCTATTGACCTTTTTGGAAATTACATGTCCCCCTTTTTAAGCGGAACTTATTTTAATGCTGAAAACTACTCTTTAAATCTTATTATCAAGAAATCTTTTCTTAATAATAAGCTTAATACAAGACTCTATCTTACTGATATTTTGAATTCAATTAGAGTTAGGAATGAATCTGAATTTCAAGATTCATACTTTGATTTCTATCAGAAAAAGAACACAAGAAGTATTGTATTATGGCTAAGTTATACTATTAACTCCAAGAACAAATCATCAAAGAAAAAACGTAACATTTCGAATAATCAGAATAAACATAGATTATAATGGCTGAAACCGAAAAGCCAGCAATGAGTAGGCCGTAACCAAATCATTTAATTAGGGAACCTTGGTAAATACTTAATCTACTAACAATGAGTTATTTACTTGTTCTAAAATGTAAAAAAGACCCCGAAAAATGTCGAATTAGGCTTTTTTCGGGGTTTTAACTTGCATAAATTTGAGTTCCAACAAAAAATCTATTACAAGTCTGACTCAAATATAACATGCAATTC
>NZ_JABANE010000198.1 GCF_012844305.1 Flammeovirga aprica JL-4 | reverse complement strand
ATACCCACCTACAGCAAACTCATCTACTTCAACATACCCCTTCAAAGGATGCTGTAAACTACTTTGCATAGAATATTGTACTTTACGTCTGAAATTTAAACAGCTTTGATAACTCAAGGACAGTTTCTCACTTAAAGTTAAAGTGGACATGCCTTTCTTATCACAACTAACTTTAAATATGAATTCAAAAGCAGTTAGAATTGAAAATTTCAGCTTATGAAATAGGGTATGAGCTGTAACAGACTCATCATATTTACACTTTTGACAACGTCTAGAATGCAACTTTTTACCTTTCATATATTTTGTATGTTCACATTTCCTACATTTGTAATGATCACTCCACTTTAGTGTCGATAAATATTCAAGACAATCTTCTTCTTTTTGAAATGTTGAATAAAATGTTCTATCGTCAAAACCTTCAAAATTGATCATAATACATCTGGTTGTTTGGTTACTTTTACACTAATGTAAATCAGTTAACCGTAACAGAAGTACGTTTTACTATTTAGGGCGATCTAAGTTTAGATACCTAAAACTTTTAATAGAACCACTATTAATACGTTTTATAGCGTTGTACTCACAAAAAATAAATTAGAATTAACTATGATTTATTTTTGACTTTGTACTTATCTCAAAATCTTTCAGTATTGTATTCATCCCTTCCTAATAGTTAATAATATAATTGCGAATACAATAATTATTTAAGTACTTAGAATGCATGTAGTTACCTATTTTTATAACTACATAACACTACGTTACAGTATATAAACATTGATACAATAAAGTAGAATACTACTACCATACTACTTTGTTACTCATACTAGATTATTAAACATAAATGAAAAGTTTCGAAGCATTTTGTGCGGCATTTAGTTCAGCCGCATGGGGAACACCACTTCTAGTGCTACTTTTAGGAGGTGGGTTATTTTTTATGATATATTCAAGGTTTTTACCTTTTCGATATTTTAAACATGCTATTGATGTATTAAGAGGGAAATATGATGACCCTGATGCTGAAGGAGATATTGATCACTATGAAGCATTGTCTGGAGCAATTGCCGCAACGGTGGGTATGGGAAATATCAGCGGTGTCGCAGTGGCTTTGGTAACAGGTGGCCCTGGAGCATTATTTTGGATGTGGATTAGTGCATTATTAGGCATGGCAACAAAGTTTTTTACTTGCACATTATCAGTAATGTATAGAGGTCACGACTCACACGGTCATGCTGAAGGCGGACCAATGTATTATATAGAAGAAGGCTTAGGAAAAAAATGGAAGCCACTTGCTGTATTTTTTGCGATAGCAGGTCTTTTTGGAGTTACTCCTATGTTCCAGGCGAATCAGTTGACAGAAGTGGTAAGAACAGTAGTTTTACCAGAAAGTGTGTCATCTATGGCAAGCGTTGATACAATGAACTTTATTATTGGAGTTTGCATTATGGTGGTTGTATCTTTTGTCATTTTTGGTGGAATCGAAAGAATTGGAAAAGTTGCAGGAAAGTTGGTACCGGTTATGGTTGTTATTTATGTGATTTCAGTACTTGCTATGATCGGTTTGAATATTGAAAAATTACCAGGTATTATCAGCAGTATTTTTTCAGAAGCATTCCAATGGGAATCAGTAGGTGGAGGAGCATTAGGAGCTGTAATTATAATAGGAGCTAAGAGAGCTGCATTTTCTAATGAAGCTGGTATCGGTACTGCACCAATGATGCATGGCGCTGCTAAAACGGAGGAACCAATACGTGAAGGTTTAGTGGCTATGATCGGACCATTTATTGATACTATTGTGGTTTGTACCATGACAGCCTTAGCTATCTTAGCATCAGGAGTTTATGATTCAGCGGCAGAGGATGTGAATGGAGTATTATTGACGACAGAAGCTTTTAGAGCTGTTTTCCCTACAATGGGACCTATTATTTTATCGCTTTGTGTCCTTTTCTTTGCATTGACAACTTTGTTCTCCTTTTCTTATTATGGAACCAAATGTTTAGGCTATTTGATAGGTGCTGATAAGAAGCATTACTTCAACTATTATTACGTTATATTAATTGTGGTGGGATCGGTAATCAAGCTCAAGGCTATTATTAATTTGATTGATGGTGTATATGCTACAATGGCAATCCCAACAATGTTAGGAGCATTGCTTTTATCACCTAAAGTAAGAGATGCAGCCATTGATTATTTCCATAGAATGGAGCTTGAAGAAAGGCGTAAAAAGTAAGAGAATTTCAAAAAAATGAAGTGATAGTTGAATATATTGTTATTTGATTATCACTTTTTTGTATAAAAAGTTACAACTTAAAATTAAGAGATTTTTGTCTTTTATAAATTTATACTCTAATTTGACTAAGTACCAGTTTAAGAATGAGGCTACGATTAATCTTGTTTTGGTATTGAAGAGTATGATTGGACATGCTCTCTGGGAAAACCTAAATGCTTTTGTAAAATCCTCTGAATTAGCAGCAACAAAACCTTACTATGTTTTTCATTAAAAAAAATAGCTATTCATCTAAGCAGATAATAGAGAATATCAAGAACCGAAAGAATTATGAGAAAACAATTAGAGAACTATATAAATTGTATTATGATAAGGTAAAAGCTTTGATTAAAAAAATGGATGGGACAAATGAAGATGCTGAAGATGTCTTTCAAGATGCTATAGCAAAAGTCATTTGGAGTATCGATAAAGATCAATTCAAGGGTGAAGCTCATATCTCAACTTATTTGTTTACGATTTCTAAAAACATGTGGCTATCTACTCTGAAAAAGAGAAATCGTTATGATGTTTCGTATGATAATGAAGCCGTAGATGGTAATAGTGACAATGATGTGGACTTTTCTGATGAGCTGCCTTTGGCTGACGGAGATGACTTGGATACCAAGCATAGATTCAGAGAGCTTTTAAATAAAATAGGAGAAGATTGCCAGAAGCTATTAACCTACTTTTATTTTCAGCAACTTACTTATGAAGAGATACTTACGAAGTTCAAAGGGAAGTATACTTCAGAGAAATTTATAAGAAATAAGAAGAGTAGATGTATTAATTATCTACGCAAAGGATTAGAAAATTCAACAGAGAAAATTAGTGATTTATTGGACAATATTTCAGAGTGCCTTGATAAAAAATAATCATTTAAATGGTGACAAATCAAGGATTTGGAGTCTAATAAGTAGAACTAAAAATATCGAAGTATGTTGTCAGAAAAAATTATAGAAGAACGACTTTACGTTGAGAAAATCTCTCAGGAAGTAAAGGACGTGAGGGCTCAGATGAAGAAAGACAACCTTATCACACTTAGCGTGAGGTGGTCTTCAGCGGCTGCAATACTTCTCTTCTCCTTTTTCTCGATTTATCTTGTACAGTTGAATACAAGATCAATCATTGAAGAGAAGTGTTACACTAACTACACTAGGAGTTCTCAGTCAGAAAACGAGAAAGACCCACCTCGTTTGGAAGTTGCATTACAGCAAATCAACTCAGAAAACTATGAAGAGGCAGTGAAAACATTAAATGGTCTTCCAGAGTCAGACCATAAAGACTGGTTTCTCTTAAATGCTAATTTAGGTTTGGAAGACTTTGATCAGGTAGATCAATTAATGGGCAAAATACAAAATGACGAAGAGCATTTATATTTTGACCAGATTGATAATTATCTTCTTTATGATATCTATTTACTTAAAATCAAAAGGAAGATATTCAATTAAAGTTTTTTGAAGACTTGCTGAAGATATTGGGTCAGAATCTCCAAATAAAACAATGTTGCCCCAGTAAATAGGGTTGATTTTCAGGGAAGGGTTGTCGCTCCAAAAATCCTTTTTCGCTTTTTGAAGCGCAATATCCTTTTCCCAGCCTTGTTTTATATAGTCATAGAAACTAGCCATTATAATAGAAGAAACCTCATCATTGACATCCCATTTACTAGCCAATATGGAGTGTACACTGGCATAAGCGAAGGCTCTTTGCAAACTAAGAATCCCTTCACCATCAATGTATGGACCGTCTGCCGAGTGACAACTACTCAAAGATACTAGCTGTAAATGGGATAAATCTTTATTAGCCACTTCGTTGAAGCTCAATGAGTGTTTCTGAGTACCATCCCCAGGATAAAATTCAATATTCGAGTCCTTTGCTGTTTTACTAATTGTGGTGTGTGTCGCAAGGTGAAGAATATTAATGTCATTTATCTTTTGAAGCGTATTTTCCATATTAGCTTCTTTATCACTCAGTATATTATCTGTAAATGCTTTTAATTCATCCAATGAAAAAGGAAGATTGATTTTGTTGTAAGGAGCAACGCCTAATATTTCTATAGGTGCATAATCCTCATCAATTGGTCTTTGGATAGAATATTCATGATGCAGGGAAAAGCTGTAAGAGATTGCCCACTGATCTAAATAATACCCCTTCTGACTTTTAAGAATTTCAAAAGGAATAAAAGTCAGATTGCCAGAAGGCGAAAAAACAACTCTTTTATCTTCTGCATTTTTTAATTTATCCGGTATCAAAAACTCTCCTATTTCTAAAAGTTGATGATTGAATGAACGGTCGATAAAAAGATTGCTCTCACTCAGTTCTTTGTGTACACTTTTGATAAGGTTATTCCATGTATCAGGTAAGCATTTCGTTTCCAAGAAGAAATCTCCATCAATATACCCTGCCATAATTAACCCTTCTTTCAAAGGATAATATGACACGAATGACTTGCCACCATAGTAATCTTTAAAATATTCCTGAATTACATCACTGCTCAATAAAGGCGGACTATTAATTTTATTCCTTAAACTGTCAATATTTGGTGTATTGATATACTGTTCAAAAGTGAGGTTTTCTAACCCTTGGCTTCTTTTATAGAGAATATTTGATTTAGAGTTTTCAATAATCTCCAAAACCTTATAGAGGTACTCCTTGTCTTTCTTTTGTTGATACAAACGAGTAAAGAAGATAATAAATTGATTTTGAATATCTTTCAGGTTCTTGAATTGATATAATTGATCATCATCATTATACTGATTACCCACAAACTTTTTGAGCATCAAATAAGATTGCCAATAGTATTTTTCTTGTTCTTCAATATTTCCAGAAAACTCTGCTTTATAGAAATTCTGAAGAATAAGTTGATTCAACAAAACCTGATTCGTATCCTTTTCATGTACTAGGAGTTGATTCTCAATTAATTTCTGAGCAGAATCAATATAATTGATAGAAGTTAGTATCTCATGTTCATGATGATAAATATCCAAAGCCCTGTAAATCTCAGAGGCCATCACATTCATATCTTGTGTGGGAAATGAAAGGCCTTTTTGAATTTCTTTTTTCGCTTTCAAGAGGTACTCTAATCTTTTATTATCGTTCTTGAGTCCTCTATAACACTGAGATATTTGTAAATAAGTTCTAGCAATATAATAGTGCCTTATCTTGATTTCATCATTGCTGTAAGTATAGTCACCTGGATTTTGAAAAAAGAGATTATATTGTTTAATGTAAGAGTTATAATATTCAATAGCTTTATTATAATGATCACCTTTAAGGGCGTATTCACCAAGGTAAAAAAAGTGACCTCCTGCACGAATTTTTTCTAAGCTATTTATTTTTTCAACAGTATTCTTTATTTCTACTGAATCATTAATCTGAATACATAAACTTAAATAATTACTTAAAACATTATAATCTCTATTGTCTTTTTGAATGAGATTATTTAGTATTTCTTTACTTAGGTTATATTCTTTTCTTCTGTAAAAGAATGTATTGAATTTACTGAGTATATAATAATTATTTTTAAATTTTTCTTTATTATTCAAATAAGTGAGACATCCTTTTTTTAAAAAATATTCAGCGGAATCATTTTTACCCAAATACAAATAATAGTCACCTAAAAATTGCAATGATAGTGTATATGAAGAGTGCTTATTATCATTTGATTCTCTTTCAATAGTTTCAACAGTTTTTTTTAACCATTTGATTCCTTTTGTAAGGTCTAATTTCTCTTTCCCGTATAGTTGTCCTAATGCTCGTTGACTAAAAATCTTATTATTTAGGCTTTTGGTTTGTTTTTCAATCTGCGTAAAATAATAGATAGAAGAGTCATACTCTCTATTATTAAAGGCTGTAAAAGCTTTCTTTTTAAGAGCTGAGTCATCATAATGCTGAGCATTTACAGAAGTAAATAAAAAGCAACTAAATGTTAAAAAAAGAAAAAATTTCATTTTTTTGAAATTAAGTGGTGGCATTTCAAGAATACCGAGTCTAATAGATAGAAAGTAAGTCAAGTAACTATCATTAGAAGGATCAATTATGTTAAAGTTAAAATTTTTTAGTGCAGTATCCATATTTATTTTAATTCTTTCATCATGTGAATTTGTTGAGGATGAAAGTATTACACCTGTAGATACAACATCAGATTTGAATGGGTATCATATGGTACAGGATAGTGTTACTAACGCTAAGGATATGAACTTTATTGGACTAGAAGAGGATATAACTACTAGTACCGACGAAGGGATGAATTAAAAAAAGAAGATACTTTAAATATATATATAGGTATATAAACTTACGTCGCCCAATCACAAAGCTGTTTTTGGGTGACATGAATTGAAGAAACCATCCGTTCTACTAATTTTTTGAAAATCGTTTTCCGATATACTCTTCTATTAAATCGAAAATGAAATTCATCTAAATATCGTTGGATATATTGATCACTGACATGGTGATGAATCCCCCTAATCCAGTTCTTTATATTCATAATATGTAAGTGTAACTGCCTAAAGTTCTGACCTTTCTTTGAATAATCTTGTTCTATATTGTAATTTTTTACCAGAGGAGTATAGCCTGTCCACTTATCAGTTCTGATCAGTGTATTGTTATTATCTATGTGCTGTTTGAAAATTTTCTCTAACTCGCTACTAGAATAATCTTCAATTTTTGGTGATGGCTATTTTAGGTTGATCTAGCTACATCCGTTACTAAAATTACCACATTTATAGTAATGTTTTTC
>NZ_JABANE010000197.1 GCF_012844305.1 Flammeovirga aprica JL-4 | reverse complement strand
TCATCACATAGATTGGATTTAAAGGGGAAATCACTTAGGACATTAGAAACAAAAGAGTAATATTAATTTATTTTTCAATATCTTGCTAATAGCAATTTGAAAGTGGCACAATATCAGTGAAATGAGTGGCACAAGATGAGTGAAATATATAAGTACCACAGTCAACTTCTTTTGTTGTTCCAGAGAATATCTTACCAATATTTAAGAACATGTTTGAAACATCTCTTTTATACTGATGAGAGTGTCTTTATTGTCAGTTATTGAATCGTTAATTTTAAATCCAAGAGATTTTCTTTTCAAGATTCGCCTATAAAAGGTCTCAATCTAAAAATTTTTCTTTTAAGTCAGGGGTTAAAAGAATACAACTATCCTTCTTTCCAAACCATTTATAACGGTTTTGAGCGATATAATCATAAATATGATCTCTAATGAAAGGCGGAGTAATTAAAAATACAGCAGATAAATTTCTGGGAAAACCTAGTTTTAAAACAATGTTAAGAACAGCAGTAGATTTTATATAGAATTTGTCCCCGACAGAATATACAATGGAATTATTAGGTAGAAAAGTTATAGACTTATTGTTGTGTAATAGCTGACTAGCGGTTTTTCCTTGTAGAGGAGCAAAGTAAAAGAGGTTCTTGCGATCATGCTTAATGATATATTGTATTGTAGAATCACAAAGGTTACAAACCCCGTCAAATAAAATAATATGTTTTTTTTGCTCCATTTTACTTTACAATTTTATAGAAGTAGTTAAAAGTAAATAACCTAAGTTGTTATTCGTCGCAATTTGTGTCAACGTATTTCCAGATGAAATTGTATTGACATAATTGTAATTATTCAGCTTGAAAAGGGTGAGCAAAGATTGCCCAACCAATGAAAAGGATAATCGATCTGATAAGTCATATTTATAAGAAAGATGAAGATCTGGCACATTGAATTCAGTATTTTCAATACTATATTTTGTAAAAATAAAGTTCACATTCCAGGTCGTTTTATTTCCGTGACCTCTAACGGAAAAAGTATTGGTGATCACCGATTGTCTGTTGATCTCTTCATTATTTAACCAAAATATCATATGATTATAATTCAGTTCATTTGACACTTCCTTGATGAAAAAACTTCGGGGCAAGAAGCTTATGTTGAGTGAAGGAACCCAAGCATCAGATCTGGAAGGGGTGTTTACACTATTTACGGAGGTTGTATAATTGTTATAAGTGTAATCCAACTTACCGTCTAATTTAAGGAGATGATAAGATTTTCCGATATAGAAACCTTTTTGGTAGCCAGAACTTAGGGAATGCGTCTCTTTTTTATCAAAGACTTGATTCGAGTAGTAAAAAACATTATTAGAAATAGAATCAAGTACATTCTGTAAAAAATCTTGTTCACGAGTGTACCTGTATATGATATGATTACTTTTGGATCGAGCAACATTGTTATTAAACCAACTCAATGACGCCTCATCTCTTGTCGCATATTGGTTCACGTAGTCCCTATTATTGATGATAATTTGATTATAAGAACGCATCATCGTATCAAATAATACATGCAAATTATAAAAGCGATAATCACGGCCGGCACTTATACCTAAAGTGTTCTGCGTTTCAAAATTATAGGTAAGTGAATGATGCATTTTAAAAAAATTGCTATACTGTGTTTTTTGAGTATGGATAAGCGTTGGTGTGGCTGAAAATGTATAATCCAGTTTGTTTATACTTCCACTTAACGACAATGGAACATCCAAAATAGTGATACCTCGCTCTAAACTTGTAGTAGTTGGTACATCATTATTAAAAGTCAAATGACCATTTTCAAGGTTTTTTGAAAGGTGTATCCCCGCTTTAAGAGATGCCTTTTTAAATCTGAATTGCAGATTAGCGAGAGTGGAAAAAAGTTGTTTTGAAGTCATCTCTTCTTGAGAAAGATCTGGAAAATTTATGTTCGTAAGAAGAGTAGTAAAATCACGGGTATTTCTCTCATTGAAATAATCAACATTGAGGTCAAAAGCAATGTTATCACTCAATAAGTGGGTAATTTTTAAAGCATTGGAAAGTGTAAAGTTCTTTGGCCTATTTTGGTTCAACTCTGTAAAAGTTGTCACCTCAGGTATGTACAATGTATTAAAACTTTTATTATCTCCCTGTTGATCTATAGTCATTGCACTCAACACATTTTGGAATACAGTTTTCTTAGAAAGTATTCTACTGTGATTTGCCGTCACTGAAATAAAATTCCCTTTATGTATGTTCTCCGTTTGTTTGCCTTGTGTCAAAACATCAGCTACAATTGTGTTGATATCTATTTTTCTTTCCGTTTGTATATTTCCATAGTAGAATACAACCCCTGTTTTACTATTAAGACCTTGCCAGCGAGTAGTTAAATTGCTATTACTCACAAAGCTTTTAAAAGTGCGGGAATCGTCCATGAAAAATGGGCGTAATGTATTATTCAACGCACCCGTAGCATATTTTAAAACGGAAGAAGTTACATCTTTTTGTCCTAATTCCTTTTCCCCCACATTATTCGTATTTGTGGTTGCAAAAGAATTTAGTTTATCAGAAAAAAAGAATCCTTTTCCTTTTACAGCAAACTTTTCAGTATAGCCAATGCCTGCATCTATCTGTGCTTTAACCACTCCCTTAAACTCTTCTTTTGTGTCTATGTTGATTACGGGATCTTGTATACGCTTGAAGTCTAAAGTGAACTTATCTTTATAGTTATCAATAATCTGGACATTTTTCATTATCTCATAATTCAGATTATCCAGTGCTACTTTATTTTGATTTATAAATACTTCTTTTCCATTTATTAGTACTTTGTTTATTTGTTTCCCTTGATATGAAATTGTGCCTTCATCGCCGATTATTACTCCATCAGTTTTATTAAGCATTTCACGTAAAGTACTTTCTTTACTTAAATTCATATGTTCGGTATCCAAATTTAGTGTATCCGTTTCTTCTCGAAGTTCAACCACCACTTCTTTAAGTTCTGTTATACTTTCTTCTAAAGTAATTTCTACTGATTGCCCATTAAGTTGCAGTGCCACTGTTTTTTCTTTAAAACCAATGGCAGTAACATTAATGGTGATTGCTTTCAAATCAGAAGGAATTTTTAAAGAAAATTGGCCCTGTGAATTACTAAAACCATAGGTTATTGGTTTTGACATATCCTCCTTGGGATAAGCAATAATATTGGCAAAAGGGACAACATCACCTGAAACACTTTTTATATCACCTGAAACACTTTTTTCTTGTCCAAATAGATTAAAAGAGTAAAAAATAAAAACAATAATACTATACTGTTTCCACATGTTTTGCTTTTTCTTTAAGAGTACCATAGGCAGCAATATTCCATACAATCATGATAGCTGAAAAGGCATATAATTCCATCATAATGGCAATACTAACGTGCATTAATATTATAGCTGTAAGAGCATATTTTCTTGTTGGTTTTAAGAAGATCAACAAAGGATATAAAAATTCCAACAGTACTGTACCTATCCCTACAAAAGTTAAAATCAATGGTGAAATAGAAAAAAACGAGTTATCTACAGAAGCAATCGCTTTCCAAACAGAATTACCATTCCACCAACCAGGATCCAATCCTTTGGATACACCGGACAAACAGTATGCAATCGCTAAATGAATTTGCAGTACACGTTTATAATTAAAATTTTCTTTGGATGTATATTTAAAAATCTTCTCATCTATTGAATAGTACCTTCCAACAGGAAAAACGAAACAGTAAAAAAGTGACATCGTGAGAAAATAATCATAGCCATAATTGAAAGGGGCAAAACTTCTAAATATAAGAAGCTGAAGAATCAAAGCTAACAAAGCTGTATATCGGGTAAAAATCCCCGCTAATAAAGACAATAAAGCCGTTATATATATTGGAACAGCCAATTTATAGAAAACAGTAGTAAGATTATTTTCTTCTAAAAAAACGTAAAAAACATGCAAATACTTAAAATAACCTGACTGCATATACATTAATTCTTGGGGAATAAGTGTGTTATACTGTGAAAAAAATAAATGTAAATCGGGAAATAATGAAGTAATTTCAATTATTGCCACTAGGCTAATAGCAACTCTATAGAAAACTAAAAATGGAATTATACTTTCTTTTACATCAAATAGCTTTACTAGGCTATTGTACAGGGAATAGACCTTTTTGAACAACATATAATTGGGTTTTAATTTTTTCTTTTTTTTGCCATATATCTTGAGGAACAATAGTTAAAAGCTCAATTTTATAAGAATCACATCTAGGTATGTTTTTAGCTTCATTTTTTCCATACCATTTTAAGACTTTTTCTACATAATCTTTTCTAAAGTTATATTCTTTTCTTAACTGGATAGTTTGTGGATTATTATCTTCGAAAGAGGTAGTATCTGATTTTATTAACTTACCTGTATCATTAACATAATTTGCAAAAGATGACGCAAACCCTTCTAATCTTGAAATACCATTATATGTAGATAGGTTAAAATATCTATCTGTTTTCAACACCTTATTAGTAGAATTTAAATAATAAGCTCTAAAATATTTTTCTGTTGAAGTATGAATACCATAAAAACCATATCCTGTATTAATTCCAGTAATTATGTAATAAAGGTCTGTATGTTGATTCTGTTTCAAAAAACTAATAATGGGAATGTCTATACTTTTATTATAATGAAAAGACATATAAGAGTCAAAAGTAGCCCAAGATGCGTGAAAAAAAATTAGTAATAAATGGCTAAAATAAAGCAAAATACGTATTTTATTCTTCATTATTCAAAGTATATTATATAAGTTTTCGATCTTTTAAAGATTATAAGTCTAATTTGTTAATAATCAGTTTTTTTATAAATGGATTAAGTATTTTGAATTGTAAAGTGATTTTAATCTCATAATAATGTAAGTCCATTATCTGTCACTAAATTATATATAAAGTATGATTATATCAGTTATATACATCAAATCATTGTTTGTATTAAATCGTGGACAATGATTTTTTATAAAAAAAGCAAAAAAGTAGCTTTACAATACAATTAAGAGCTATTTCAATGAAAGTTCATAAAAAAAATGCAAGGTATAATCCCTTCATCTGCTTATTTTAGGCTGTTTAACTGAAAAAAGGCTTGTACTTGATATGAAGGTTAGTACTTATAAAGTTATTTAGTCATTGATTATAATATAACTAAGCTAGATTAAGTAGATCTATGACTTTTTCAGTGCCCCCCCTAATTATTACCTTTATAAGGTTTTTTATGATAGTGCTCGTAAAGTGTTCTTGCCAAATCTCCTTTCTTTACTAGTAATAACGGTTCTTTTTCATAGTGTTTACCCCGTTCTTTTTCTCTTTCAAAGTATTCTAATTTACTTGAATATAGTGATTTAAAAGCTTCTCTATCCTCTGTATATTCTATACTATGAAGCTTTATAGTCCTAAAATAATCTTCAGCAAGAATTACTAATCCAGGCACCCCCTGATAAATTGAAGGACCATTGGATATGGGAATATCTTTAGTATACCAAACAATTAGCATAGGGTAATTTTTAAATCTACTTTTTGCCTTTTTACAATTTAAACCATTTATTTTTTTTTCTTCATTAGTAAGTTCCCATTCTATATTTCCTACTTCCCCTTCTGAAAAGAACGTTTGGTTCATAATCCATTCGTGTTTTAGTGTTTTTTGCAAAGGAGTTTTTAGCGTAAATAAAACAGTATCAGCTAAGGATGCTCTAATCCTTGGATTTTCCCATCCTAAAGGCCTTACCTGTACTGTAGAGTCCAATATATATACAGAAGAATAATCTTCTAAATTAATATACAAACTATAATAGTCAGTAATACCTTTCATAAACTCATATGTAGAAGCCTTTGATGGGGTAGAAATGATTTGATCTTCAGTCATTTTATATTGACTTATAGGGGAACTTCTATATGTTACTTTTACTATTTCATCTTTTTTTGATTGACCCCAAACGGTTATTGTCGTACAAAGTAAAAAGAAAAGAACGAAAGTTCTTTTAAACTGTGTCATTTGAATGCTATATATTATTTTCAATAATCAAAAGTTAAATAATGACCCTCTGTGTACTGCTTTATGCAATAAAATTAAAAAACAACAGAGGGTCTAGAATTTGAATTTAATACTTATTCAAAACATCTGTCATTGCTCCAATAGATTGTACTTTTTCTTCCCAAGTATTATCACATCTAGTAAAACCGGCTGAGGTTTGCATCTTAGTAGAACAAGTACCAGTTGAGGCTATCGGTGTCTGAGTATCCAACATCTCACCCATAGAATTGTTTTTTTGAACTGGAGTGAATGCAAAAGCCATGAATGCAACAGCTATACCAGTAGCTGAAAGAAATACTTTTTTCATAATTTAATTAGTTTAAAGGTGTTTTTAGATATTATTATAGTTTAAATTTTAATTAAACAAATAAAGTTTAATATTTTCCTAAAAAATTAATTAGTTAGTTTTTATTAAATTTTATGTTAGCTAGCTTTATTAATAATTGCAAACTATAATAGTAAATTTCAATGCTAAATTAATATTATTTCTTTCACCCCAAAAATAATTAACATTATTTATAATTTAAAACAACTCACAAATTCCACAAAAATCACTTCTTATTTATGGTTGAATTTTATCACTTTTTCAATAAGTAGTTTCATAGCTCAAATACTTTTTTATACCTCGATTTTTCACCTATACTTTGTTCCATTCTGAAGATTACAAATATTACTTTTCATCATATAAACGTACCTTAAAATAGTATTAATTTATTTTTGGGTTATTCTGATACTTCTAGGAGTAATTCTAATTGATCCTGTTTTACCTTCAGCAAGTGGTTTACTTATACATCTTTTTTCTTATACCTAATGTGCTTATTTCTTGCATTTTCAGATGAATTAATTGAATACTTACATCCGTAATCTTCAAAATAATGTATGCTTTTTTGATTTTGTATATTAATTTTAAAATTACTTTCTATAAAACAGAAACAATACATTTTTAATCAACTTCCATTAAAATTTCACTTTTTAACAAGCAATGGAAAAATTCAAAGGCATAGTACACCGCGTTACGTATCATAACAAAGAAAATGGATGGACAGTCATTAGGGTAAATCCTGCCGACAGACCTCATGAACAAATCACTGTTACGGTGCATCAAGCCAACGTTTTTGCGGGTGCTACCTTAGAATTTGAAGGAGAATGGACTACTCACCCTAAATTCGGTGATCAGTTCAAAGCACATTCTAC
>NZ_JABANE010000196.1 GCF_012844305.1 Flammeovirga aprica JL-4 | reverse complement strand
GCGAATCAATTTTGCATCGATAAATTTGAGGAACCCGCGGTAGCGAAAAGAAAAAAACTGAAGGTTACCCACAAAAAAAGACCCAATAATTCTTAAAATTATTGAGTCTTATATCGAAATTAATTCACTGAAAAACTGTATCGTTTTTTCAGGACATTACAAACGAAGGAGGCCTGCCGATAACAGCTTTGTTATCCTTAATTACGATAGGCCTTTCAATCAATTTTGGATATTCTACCATGGCATCGATGTATTCCTCGTCAGTAAGTTCTTTTCCTTTAAAGTTTTCTTTATAAATGGCTTCCCCTTTACGGATAAGTGCCAAAGGTGCGATATTAAGCATCGAAAGAATTTCCTCAATTTCTGCCTTAGAAGGAGCATCTTTTAAGTATTCTCTTACTTCTATTTCCTCACCATTTTCCTTCAATAAATTCAAAGATTCTCTACTTTTCGAGCACCTTGGATTATGCCATATTTTTATCATTTTCTGTTCTCGTTTGGTTAAATAATTCCAATAACTTTCTTGCACCTGCAATCGCCGGCAATTTATTTTGAATTACTTGATTCTCCAAATGATTTAGATTTCCTTCCACAGACCCATTCGTGTAGAAGGCTCTTTTCAGATGATTATCGATGGTTTCGTGCATCCAATGCAAGTTTTGACTCTGACGGTTGGATTGGAAGAAACCTTTCTCTTTCATGTCTTTTTCAAACTTCAGAATATTTTCCAAAATTTCATCCAGACCTTCATTCTGAACTGATGAACAGGTCATTACTTTTGGTGCCCAGCCTGATTCAGCAGGAGGGAACAGGTGCAATGCATTCTGATAACTTGCACGAGCCAATTTACCTCGGTGAACATTATCACCATCACATTTTGTAATTGCAATCGCATCTGCCATTTCCATGATACCTCTTTTGATACCTTGCAATTCATCACCGGCACCGGCCAACATCAATAACAAGAAGAAATCCACAATTCCTTTTACAGTAGTTTCAGACTGACCAACACCTACAGTTTCGATTAAGATCACATCAAAACCTGCCGCTTCACAAAGCAACATTGTCTCTCTTGTCTTATGATTGACGCCACCCAAAGCACTACCTGCCGCCGAAGGACGAACATAGGCCAAAGGATCATTGGATAACTCTTCCATACGGGTTTTATCACCCAAAATACTACCACCACTGATTTGTGAACTCGGGTCAATGGTCAGTACGGCCAATTGCATTTCTTTGGAAGTAATGTACTTGCCAAAAGATTCAATAAAAGTACTCTTTCCAACGCCTGGAACACCTGTAATGCCTACTCTAAGCGTATTGCCAGTATGTGGTAAAATCAGTTCAAGTATTTCTTCTGCCAAAATCACATCAGCAGGGAGTTTACTTTCTATAATTGTGATGGCCCTACTTAATATTATTCTGTCTCCACTAATAATACCATCAGCATACTCCTGTGCACTAAGTCTTTTTTTTCTTTTATATCTCATGGTAAAAGAAGAATGATTTTATGTTGAATATTTTAATCAGCCAGTCAATTTTACATAGAATAAAACAACGGACTGTCTATCTCTATATTTTATAATAAAAGAGAGGAAGCCTATCACTATTTTTGCTTTTACAAAGCTACATACATTTCTTTTAAAAAGGTATAAAATGTGTTTATAATACAATTTCTAATATTTTTTAATTTTTTTTATTGTTTCTAAATAACCCGAAAGATGATTTTTGTTTCCATGTTAAAATATTGATATACAGGTTTTTAAATATTCATAATATGAGTAAAGAGAGGTGTGTTAAGCACTTTTTATGATTTTAATCTTTATTTAGATGATGAATGTTATCACAAACAATATCTTTTTGTATGAATTTTACGGTACATAATAAAGGTTGGCAAGCTTATCACGCCTTTTATTATTACTTACTTTTAAAAAGCAACAGAAATGAATATATCACACATTGAGCACATTGGTGTCGCAGTAGAAAACTTAGAAGAGTCAATTAAGTATTACGAAGAAGTATTAGGACTTAAGTGCTATGCTATCGAAGAGGTAGAGGAGCAAAAAGTTAAAACTGCTTTCTTTAAAGTAGGAGATACTAAAATTGAGCTTTTAGAGTCTACTTCAGAAGACGGTCCTATCGGGAAATTCGTCGCTAAAAAAGGACCTGGAATGCACCACTTAGCATTTGCAGTTAAAGATATTGAGAAAAACCTTGAGGATGCTGAAGAAAAAGGTGTTCGTTTATTAGACAAAACACCAAGAAAAGGAGCGGAAGGATTAGATATCGCTTTCTTACATCCAAAATCAACGCATGGAGTTCTTACTGAACTTTGTGAGAAGAAGTAATTATTACTTTTGAATACCTACCAAGTACTAAAAGTAGTGTAACCAAAAATAAATCGGTAACAATATCCATAAGGGATAGTTACCGCCCCTCAGTAGTTAAATGATAGGACTACTAAAAGTAAGAAAACATTAAGGTACGTCAGGAGCAGTAATCGTTCACCTTATTAGGCTTAACGATGCTATCTTAACAGTAGATTAAAATTGATTTTTTAAACCTGTAGAAATACAGGGCTGGACGATTATTGCCTTGACTTTCTTACGACACAGTAAAATGAATCAAAAACACTGTCACAGGTGTTATTAATATTTGACAAATACCCGCTGGGAATTATCAATGGGAACTAACAGAGATAAGGTTAGAGAACTTGTAGAAAAAAGATCACAAGCCCGCTTAGGTGGTGGTGAGAAAAGAATTGACAAACAACATAGTCAAGGTAAGTTAACAGCTAGAGAGAGAATCGACCTTCTTTTAGATGAAGGTAGTTTTGAGGAGTACGACATGTTTGTAACGCACCGTACAAAATCTTTCGGCTTGGATAAACAACAATATTTATCAGATGGTGTAGTGACAGGTCACGGTACTATCGACGGTAGAGTTGTTTATGTATTCGCACAAGACTTCACAGTATTCGGAGGTTCACTTTCTGAAACATTTGCACAAAAGATCTGTAAAGTAATGGATCAAGCAATGAAAGTGGGAGCACCGGTTATTGGTTTGAATGATTCAGGTGGAGCTCGTATACAAGAAGGCGTTAGGTCTCTTGCAGGTTACGCTGAGATCTTCCAAAGAAACATCATGGCGTCTGGTGTAGTACCTCAGATTTCTGCAATCTTAGGACCTTGTGCTGGTGGTGCGGTATATTCTCCAGCATTGACTGACTTTATCTTAATGACTGACCAAACATCATACATGTTTGTAACGGGTCCTAAAGTAGTAAAATCAGTAACTGGTGAGGTTATCTCTGTAGAAGATTTAGGTGGTGCTAACATGCACGCTTCTAAGTCTGGTGTAGCTCATATGATGACAGAAAACGACGAGGAGACATTACTGTTGATCCGTAAGTTGATGAGCTTCTTGCCTTCAAACAACCTTGAAGAGCCACCACAAATCCCATGTAATGACCCAATCGAAAGAATTGAGGACAAACTGAACGAGGTAATTCCTGATGATCCTAACAAGCCATATAACATGCTAGATGTTATTCACTTATTAGTTGATAATGAGGAATTCTTAGAAATGCACAGATCTTATGCTAAAAACATTATCACAGGATTTGCTCGTTTCAATGGTCGTCCAGTAGGTATTATTGCAAACCAACCTTCATTCTTGGCGGGTGTACTTGATATTGAGGCATCGAAAAAAGCAGCACGTTTTGTTCGTTTCTGTGATGCATTCAATATTCCAATTGTAACATTAGTAGACGTACCAGGTTTCTTACCAGGTTCAGGTCAAGAATACGGCGGTATTATCCTTCACGGTGCCAAATTATTGTTCGCTTACGGTGAAGCAACAGTTCCAAAAATCACTATTACACTTAGAAAATCATACGGTGGAGCACACGACGTAATGAGTTCTAAACAATTAAGAGGTGATATCAACTACGCATGGCCAACTGCCGAAATCGCAGTAATGGGTGCTAAAGGTGCTGTAGAGGTATTAGAAGGAAGAACTATTCGTTCAATCGAAGACAAAGAAGAAAGAGCGAAATTCATGCAAGATAAAGAGGAAGAATACGTAGAGAAATTCGCAAATCCTTATCAAGCAGCTAAATACGGATTTATTGATGATGTAATCGAGCCAAGAAATACAAGATTCAGAATCTGTAGAGGTTTAGAAGTATTAGCGACGAAGAAAGAAGTTAATCCTCCTAAGAAGCACTCTAATATTCCACTTTAATCAATAAATAATATGGAAAATCAAGTAACACAATTTGGTTTGACTGAAGGATTAGTGATCACATTGGTTGGGGTAGGATTAGTATTCTTCACATTGACCTTATTATTCCTTCTTTTTATCTCATTCACTTATTTGGTGCCGATCGTGATGAACAAGATCAAGAAGCCAAAGCAGATTGTGATCAAAAAGGATGATGAAGAGATGGTCATCAATGCCACGAAAGTTTCAGGTGAAGTAAACGCGGCGATTGCGGCAGCAGTTTACCACTACATGGCTGAGGCACACGATGAAGAGTCAACAATTCTAACAATCCAAAAAGTGAAGAAAGCTTACTCTCCATGGAGTTCAAAGATTTATGCAGTTCATGGCAGTCAGCTTAACCGTTAATACCGAATAAAATGAAAAACTATAATTTTACAGTTAACGGTAACAACTACGCCGTTACAATAAAAGGAGTAGAAGGTCAGGCTATTGAATTAGAAGTCAATGGTACACCTTACAAAGTAGAGATGGACAAGGAAGTGAAAACTTCTAAAACGCCAAAACTATTACGTTCTGAAGCTCCAAGAACAGCTGCACCGAAAGCAATTACTCGTTCAGCGAAGAAATCAAACATCGTTGCACCACTTCCTGGTACTGTAATGACAATTAACTTCAAAGAAGGTGATGCCGTGAAGCAAGGAGATGTCTTGATGACAATGGAAGCAATGAAGATGGAAAACAATGTATTGGCTGAAGCAGACGGTACTATTGCAAGCATCAAAGTAGAAGAAGGAACGTCAGTATTACAAGGAGAGGTTCTTGTAGAAATGGCGTAAGTGGTTTCATTCTAAACAATAATTATTATGAATACGAAACGCTTATTTATCGTCTTTGGAGCCATCGCAACCATTATGATTTCATGGGCAGCTGCATCAGCGGCAGGCTTATCAAATCAGACAATTGGTGAAGTGACTCAAGCAGCAGTCGCAACAGGTGCACCACAAGATTTTAATGCATTGGCAATGAACGGTCTGATGAACTTCATGTCAATGACGGGTTTTGCAAACTTGACTTTGCCGAACTTTGTAATGATCTGTGTGGGGTTATTATTTATATTTTTAGCAATCAAATTTGATTACGAACCACTATTATTAATCCCAATCGGGGCAGGTGTGATCATCGGTAACATTCCGTTTGTAGCAGGCAACCAAATTGGTATTTACGAAGAAGGTTCAGTATTAAGTTATTTATATTTTGGTGTTGAGAAAGGTATTTATCCACCGCTTATTTTCTTAGGAATTGGAGCGATGACCGATTTTACCTCATTGATCGCCAATCCAAAATTGATGCTTTTAGGAGCAGCCGCACAAGTGGGTGTATTCTTAACGTTCATCGGTGCAATTAGTTTAGGTTTTGATTTAAATGAAGCAGCAGCCATTGGTATTATTGGTGGAGCTGACGGTCCTACGGCCATCTTCCTTTCATCTAAATCTGCACCACACTTACTAGGAGCAATTGCCATTGCAGCTTACTCTTACATGGCACTTGTACCAGTGATACAACCACCAATCATGCGTTTGATGACAACGCCGGAAGAAAGAAAAATCCGTATGAAGCCACCAAGAACGGTGACGAAAACAGAGAAAATCTTATTCCCATTGGTAGGTCTAATCCTTACGACATTTATCTCACCAAGTGCATTGCCTCTATTAGGTATGTTGTTCTTCGGTAACTTATTGAAAGAGTCAGGTCACACAGAGCGTTTAGCAAACACTGCTAGAACTTCTATGATCGACATCATCACTATCTTACTAGGAGTAACAGTAGGTGCATCTACTCAAGCAAGTGTTTTCATTACTGCAAATTCATTGAAAATCTTCGCTTTAGGTGCAGTAGCCTTCGCTATCGCAACATTCTCTGGGTTAGCATTTGCTAAGATCATGAACTTATTCCTAAAAGGTGATAACAAGATCAACCCATTGATTGGAGCAGCAGGAGTTTCTGCAGTACCTGACTCAGCAAGAGTAGTACAGCAGGAAGGACTAAAAGCAGATTCAAATAACCACTTATTAATGCATGCCATGGCACCAAACGTAGCAGGTGTAATCGGTTCAGCAGTAGCAGCGGGTATCTTGATCAGCTTCTTGTCTTACTTCCAGCAACTTGGAGGAATGTAATTCTCCAATAGCAATGCAGGTATGTTTGAAGGCTAATTTTTTGCCGGAAATCAGCTTTCAAACATACTCCACTATATCCTTGTTGGTATAGTCCAAGAGATTTGTTTTATTATTGTATCACCAATACACACAAAATTACATAAATATGGCTGAAAAATTATTTTCAGACTTCGAGCCGATCAGTAAAGAGACTTGGAAAGAAAAAGTTATCACTGACCTAAAAGGAGCTGACTTCGATAAAAAGCTAGTATGGAAAACTGAAAACGGAATGACTATTCCTCCATACTTTACTTCAGAGGATAGAGAAAATAAATCCGAATTACTTGATGGATTAAAGGACATTTTAACTTCTGCAGAAGGAGAAGGAATGGACTGGAAATCTTTCCAAAGAGTAGTTGGTAAGGATAATGCAGAGGTTAACACTAATGCTTTATATTTATTAGACCGTGGTGTTGAAGGTCTAGTGTTTGATGTAGACAGTATTGAAGACTTCGACATCGAGCAAGCATTAAAAGGAATCAGTATTGAGATGATCAGTATTGGTTTTGAAAATGTAAAACACCCAAGAACATTAATGCGTGATTATGTAGGTTACCTACACATCCATGGTGTTTCTTTAGACAAAGTAGCAGGTTACATTCACTTCGACCCAATCCATGATTTCACTACAACAGGGAAAATGGATGAGGAAGGATTCCAGCGTTTATCAAGATTAATTTCTTACACTGCTGAAATGCCTGACTTCAAAGTGATGTCAATTGCATCTGATGCTTTTGTTAACGCTGGTGCAAACCACGTACAAGAATTAGCATTCTCATTAAATACATTAGTAGAGTACATCGATCAATTAGCGAAATTCGACGTTGAGCCTACTGAAGTATTGAGCAATGTGATTTTCCAAGCGACAGTAGGAGGTGACTACTTCCACGAAATCGCTAAATTCAGAGCATTTAGATTATTAGTTTTAGAAATCGCTAAACTTTA
>NZ_JABANE010000195.1 GCF_012844305.1 Flammeovirga aprica JL-4 | reverse complement strand
ATCTCATGGAAGGAAAGCCAAAAGTTTATTTAAATATGGCTTAGAGAAACTTTCTCAATGCCTACAAAATAAATTTTATGAACAGCTAGAAATGCTGTTCAATCAATTTTTGTCATATACTTAGGAGTATGAATTTAAAAAACGCATTAATAGTGGTTCTATTAAAAGTTTTTTAGATGAAATAATCGCAAAAAATAATGATAAATAGTATAAGCTAATTTTGATAGAGTACTTATAATCCACAATAAGAATACATTCAATTATTTAGTTCAAATTGTTCTTTCTTAGAACAAGAAAGTAAATAATAATAGGCATAAAAGTTATCAATAGTACAAAAGGCAGAAAGAAAGTACCTAAACCCTCAGGGTTCAACTCTACGCTTTTATAAACAATCACCAAAAAAACTATCAAAATAGAAAGTTTTACAAAACGCATAAACCTTGTAGATAACGTATACTGCTTGAATGCGTTATCCTCTGTAATTTCAGTAGGGTAATTAAAAGTATGAGGATATTTATTAAGAATTGTAAGCAGTATAAATAAAAAAGTTGCAAAAATAGGCAAACCAAAAAGAGTGCTTTTATGTCCATAGTTATCAGGAATTCCTTTCGAATTAAAATGGATTGCTATTTCATCTGGCAAATCATTGTAAACAATTAAAGGTATTAGCCATGTAATCAACAAAATGGCAATGCATACTAATTCAATTGTTTTGTCTTTTAATGATAGGGTTAATTTTATTTTGGGCTGTTTCTTCATGAGACTTTTTATTCAAAAGAGAAAGTTATAAAGGTTCTACGGCAATGCACTTTTAAATGATTGTTAATTTTTTAGAATTTCTAAATTATTTTAAACAGCAATCACATTAATCTCCATAAAAGTGATGGTTAATTTTGGAGAAGAGAAAAATAAAAAGTTATATTTGACCTATCAGTCAAGAAACAAATTTTTAAACTATGAAATTAAACTTAAACTTAACCCTCAGTATTATTCTTGGTCTATTTATGATCAGTAACCTATCAAATGCTCAAGAAAAAGCCGTTTATGAGAAATACGGTGTTGTAGTTTCTTCATTGCAACCTGGTCTTGAAGTAGGTGATGATGCTTTTCAATTTAAAGGCAAAACACAAAACAAAAAGGACTTTGATCTTGAGAAAGCCTTAAAAAAAGGACCTGTTGTAGTCAACTTTTTCAGAGGTAGCTGGTGCCCCTATTGCGCAAAACACTTAATCAACGTTAATGACTCATTGAGTATGATTGAAAAAGCAGGTGCAACTTTTATGGCTATCACACCTGAAACAGAGGAACGTTTTGCTGCTTTCGCTGAAAAAAAAGGATTTGACTTTGATTTGGTAGGTGATCCAAAACTTGACATCATGAACGGCTATAAAGTCACTTTTGAGGTCAATGATGGGTACCAAGAAATGTTGAAGAAGTATGAAAAAGATTTAACAAAAATCAATTCAATCAAAAACGCATCCTTACCTGTTCCTGCCACATTTATTATTGGTCAAGATGGTAAAATCATTGCAAGACATTATGACCCTAACTACAAGGGAAGAATGAGTGTTAAAGAAATTTTATCTGCTTTGGAAAGTATTTAAGACGCCGTTTTGAGTTAAGAGTTAAGAATGAAGAGTTAAGGTAGTTTTTAACGTGTTTTAGTTGTTTTTGTCAAGATATTACGTGGCAAAGTCTACACAAATCACAACAGAAGCATTTATTCTTCATCCTTAACTCTTAACTCAAAAGTGTCTTTGTACTTATGAAATAAAAAGAGGCCTTTCGAAACTAAACGAAAGGCCTTCTTTATGTGTGCACCTCTATATTCAAAGCGAAGATCACGTTGGATCTACACCTTAATCTTTTCTATTATTTGATATTTTCCAAGTCTCTGTTGAATGCGTTTTTGGTCTGTAATTCAATTGATTACTTGTCAAAGTGACATTCTGGACATAATTACCAGGATCCGCAATCGTCATCAGGTAATTAATCTCGAAACCTTGAATTACCGAATGAGAGGCATCTGAATTATCATCTGTAATTTTCTCTAAAATAATTTTATCAATTTTAGCGGACGCATGATTTGAATCATGAGTAAAAATTTTCTTCGCTATAAGTATTACTTTTTTGGTAATAGATATCTCTCCATAGCTTTCATGCGACATATTGACATAAATACTGTCACCGTCTGATGCCTGATTGATAGCATCTTGCAAACTGTTGTAATCTGCACTATTAGATTGATTGCATACATATATTGCTTGTGCATTGATTGAAGCGCATATTCCAAAGAATAGCATTAGGGTTGTTATAAGATTTTTCATAAATACAATAGTATAGTTAAGGGTGAGAATTAGACATTTTATAAATCACACAAAACATGCCACATAGCATTGTTTATCAATACTATACAAATTTATAGAGAATACTTAATATCTACTACACCCATAAATAGGTATTTATTGAGAAGGTTGTCATTATTAAATTAATCCAATAGTTTGATTATTAAGCAGTGCTACTGATAGAGATAGCATTAGGCAAACTTAGTTAGGGTAATTAAGTACTCTGTAAACTTTCAATCGACTTTTCTGCAAGATTTTTTGTTCTACTTCCAAGCTACCTTCTTCTTCATTTTTGTCTTAACACAAAAACGAAGCAAAAAAGTCAAGGCTTTGAAGTCAAAAGCTAAATTCCATTCCTCTCGCCTAAATGATTTTAAACTCGCTAAAGCTCAAACAAGAAAATCATTTTTAACGGCTCAATACATGAAATTCTTAACGCTTTCCCCTTCAAGGCCGAGGGAACACTACCCAATGAAAAGAGTGAAAAGCCTATTGCTCCGAATATTAAGCGTTAACATCATTTGTATGCTACTGATCATCAGAAGTATCTTGATTTCGAGATATCTAATTTATAATGTATTAAGTATTAGTAAAAGCAACCATGTGATTCGTAGACCCATAATTGAAATTATGGTCTTATTTCTGTTGTCTTATTAGTTACCTCTTCAGAAACAACATATCCCTTGATGCTATGATACATCAAGGGATTAAATTTATTTAAAAACAGAATTTCTGAAATTACAATTTCTCTGCTTGAGCATCTGTGATTTCAAGATCATGGAATACATTCTGAACATCGTCATCATCTTCCAATCTGTCAATCAATTTCATAACAGTTTCAAGCGTTTCATCATCTACTTCTTTGGTAGCATGAGGAATTCTTTGAAGGTTAGCACTTGATACTTCAACACCCAACTCTTCTAGTTTTTTGTTCACTGCACCAAAGTCTTCCATTTGAGAGAAAATAGTAACAAACTCTTCTTCTACTTCAAAATCTTCTGCTCCAGCATCAATCAGCTCCAACTCAAGCTCCTCAACATCAAGTTCTTCTGTTTTATTGACAACAAAAACACCTTTACGGTCAAACAAAAATTCTAATGAACCATTTTTAGCTAAAGATCCACCCAATTTTGCAAAGTAACTTTTCACCTGTTGTACTGTTCTCCTTGTATTGTCAGTAGAACATTCAACATAGATAGCAATACCACCTGGAGAATAACCTTCATAAGTTAATTCCTCATAAGTAATATCTTCACCACCAGCCACTTTCTTGATGGCACGTTCGATGGTATCCTTAGGCATATTTGCCCCTTTTGCGTTTTGAATAGCCAAACGTAAACGGGGGTTCATATCGGGATCGATGCCACTTTCCTTAGCAGCAACGGTAATTTCCCTTCCTAATTTCGTGAAAAGTTTATTTCTTTTTGCGTCTTGAGCTCCTTTTCTATGCTTTATATTGGCCCATTTACTATGCCCTGCCATAAGTTATTTCTAGAAATGTTTCCAACCTTGAGCTGTCAGTGGAAGCGTTTGCTGTCCTTCTGTCACTAAACGAGCACCATTCTCAGCTTCATCAATATATCCGATAAAGAATATACTAGCGTGTTTTTCTACCTTAGGGAAATCTTCCTGCTTGATGGTAAACAATAATTCGTAATCCTCTCCTCCATTTAGAGCTGGAGTTTTTGAAGGAATTTTGAACTCATGACATACATCAAACGTTTGGTGATCTACTGGCAATTTATCTTCATAAACTACAGCACCAACTTTTGAATCCTTACAGATATGTAAAACCTCAGAGGCTAATCCATCAGAAATATCAATCATAGAAGTTGGTACGATTCCCAACTCATTAAATTCATGAATGATATCCGTTCTAGCCTCAGGTCTTAATTGTCTACCTGCTATATATTGATAATCCTCTAAATTTGGTTGCATTTCAGGATTCGCTTCAAAAACTTTCTTCTCTCTCAAAAGTACTTGAAGCCCCATATAAGCACCACCTAAATCACCAGAAACACAAAGGATATCTCCCTTTTTCGCTCCGCTTCTGTAGGCAATTTTATCTTTCTTTACTCTACCAACGGCAGTAACAGAAATACAAAGTCCTTGACGTGAAGAGGTTGTATCACCTCCAACTAAATCAACCTTATAATTTTTACATGCAGCTTTAATCCCTTGGTAAATCATATCAACCGCCTCTACTGAAAAACGGTTTGTGATAGCAATACTTACAGTTACTTGTTCTGGAATCGCATTCATTGCCGCAACATCTGATACATTGACAGCAATTGCTTTATACCCTAAGTGTTGCAAAGGCATAAAACTTAAATCGAAATGAATTCCTTCCAATAAAATGTCCGTTGATAAAACGGTATATTCATCTCCACCATAATCAAAAACTGCCGCATCATCACCAATGCCTTTTACAGTTGTTTTATGATGAATTTCTACTCCTTCCGTTATTTTATCGATTAAAGCAAACTCTCCTAGTTCACCTATCTCTGTTCTTTTATTTTCTGACATTTTGCAAATTTAACTATGTAAAAGCATTTTTGCTACTGTAAAGTACACTCCAAGGCCTATTAAATCATTACAAGTGGTAATAAAAGGCCCAGAAGCAAGTGCGGGATTGATTCCAAACTTATCCAACACAATTGGGGTGATGGTTCCCATAAAGGAGGCAATCATAATTACGCTAAACAAAGCCACTGAAACTACAACCGCCAAAGCATGTTCTATAAAGAGGAAATTGAACGCATATACTAAAAGTGCAAGAGTCAAACCGTTTAATATGGCGACAATTAACACTCTAAAGTAACGGTCAAAAACGGACCCTTGAAAACCTCCACTAGCTAACGATTGTACAACAATAGTCGATGATTGAATTCCAACATTACCGCCCGTTGCTGTAATCAATGGAATAAAGAAGGCCATTGCGGGTACTAAACGTAATTCGTCTTCAAACCCACCTAAAAAGTTAGCTCCTAATAATCCCCCTGACATTCCAACAATCAGCCAAGGCAAACGAGCTCTTGCCATTGCCCACAAACTATCTCTCTCCTCAATATCTTCCGAAAGACCCGACATCGCTTGCTGATCCTTTTCTGCTTGTTCAGTGATCACATCGACCACGTCGTCAATCGTAATTCTACCAATCAAACGTCCTTGAACATTAACTACAGGAATCACTTCCAAATCATAATGTTGCATCAATTCTGCCACCTCTTCATCCTCTTGATAAGAATGTACTTTGGCTATTTCAGGCTCATATAGATCCGCTACTTTATCCTCTTCATCTGCTATCAATAGACGTTTCATTGAAATTCTACCCAATAGAATATCATGGTCGTCTACTACATAAACAGTATAAACCTTATCTACTTTCTTAGCCTGACGGCGAACTTCCTCAATACATTGATGTACGTTCCAATTGATATTTACTTTCACCAATTCCTTTGCCATCAAACCACCAGCACAATCTTCTTCATAATGCAAGAGATCCACGATATACAGCACCTTTTCCTGATTCTGCATACTACCTAGCACCTCTTCCCTCATCTTGACGGGCAGTTCATTTAAAATATCCGCCGCATCATCGGAATCCGTCTGATCTAAATATTTTGATAACTCTCCGGCCTCAAAAAGAGCCATAAAGTTTTTTCGAATATCTTCCTCAAGGTCACTGATCACATCAGCCCCTACATTAGGATCTAACAATTCAAGAATGTACTTACAATCTTCAGCTGAAAGCCCTTCCATAACAGCAGAAATATCTGCTGCATGCATATCTTCAAATTCCTTTTCAAGATACGCATCTTCTTTTTGTTCAACAGCTCTCGACAGCTGTTTGATATACTTCGCTGAGTACTCGTATGACATTGTCTACAATTTTTAACCGCCCACTATCTCATGTAATCTTCCGAAGAATTCTTCCCAAAGTTCTTTCAGCTCATCCATATCGTCCATATCAGAAAAATCTGTTACGGTCACAAAAGTAGATTGAGCCAATTCACTAAAATCAAACTTGAAATCCAAATACGCTGACTTTTGATCTTCTTCTTTTTCAAAAACGTATTTCACATGCTGATTTTGCCTCCTCACTGCAATTCTCCCTCTCTTTTCTTCATTCCCCCAAACAAATGACATGATCTTCTGCTCAGCATTTTCAGTCACTTTATCTGCGAACCAATCTTTCAATAGATTCGGCGTTACAAAATAAGGATACAACTTGTGTAATGGTGCTTTGAACTCAAACTCTGAGATATACTTAAATCTTGCCATGATATTAAAAGGAAGTATTAAAAAATGATGTCTTCTACATGACAACAATTATGCGAAATTAATAGGCAAGTAGCAATAGTATTAATGAACATTTTAAAGAAAAACAGCACAAAAAAGGTAATAAGGCTTACTTCTAAAGAATTAAACTGAAATATTGAGAAAATAGACCTATATGTAAAAAACGCCTATAGACTTTTTAGTTGTAAGTGAACAATATCTAATAGACCCATAATTGAAATTATGGGCTTTTGGGAAAAAAATCATCTAAGTGCTGTGACAGAAGAAATGGAACTTTTTTAATGAAGAATGAAGAATTATGGTTCGTAAAATGGTTTTTATGGTGGTTCAGTGGACGTTGCAATGCAACATCCCTACAACTGTATCCTTCATAAATGATATGCTAACAAAAATTGAAAGTAGACTGTAGGGACGTTGTACTACAACGTCCACTGGACCACAACACGAAGCACTTTTTTACATTTAAAATGCCAATTACTTTTGTCATAGTACTTAAGTACTAGGACAGATGTAAACGGACTTTTTAGGTTGTTATTTTTTTATTCTAATCGAGAAAGATTTGCAGAGCATAACCGTAGTTACGTGATAAAAATCTAACGAAGAGTAGGATAAAAAAGATAAGATAAAATGTTCGATTACTTTTGTCCTAGTACTTAGCTACTTTAGAATATAATGGTTGGCTTATCGGTATTTGTATGGATATTAAAAATTCAATATATCATTGATGATATATCAGGTACAAACTCAATTGACATTCCAACAAACAGCTGTATCAACCTTTTTTATGATTTCTCAATTACACAAGCTACTTCTTTCCCATCAAAAGCTACCCCTACAAACATCAATTCTTTCTTCTGGTTTTCTTCTAAAACAGTAACATATTTTGAACTATGAATTTGTTGCATTGCTTTCTGTGCTATAGTTTCCAA
>NZ_JABANE010000194.1 GCF_012844305.1 Flammeovirga aprica JL-4 | reverse complement strand
GCGAATCAATTTTGCATCGATAAATTTGAGGAACCCGCGGTAGCGAAAAGAAAAAAACTGAAGGTTACCCACAAAAAAAGACCCAATAATTCTTAAAATTATTGAGTCTTATATCGAAATTAATTCACTGAAAAACTGTATCGTTTTTTCAGGACATTACAATTACGACCTTCCTACCTCTTCTATTTTAAGTACTGTGACAAAAGTAAAGGCGAATTAAAGAGGTATAAATTAAGAAAAGTGATTCGTGAAAAAAGGGTCTGAAAATGTATTCACACTTCATAAAACACCTCATGACAAAGTATGCTCATTCTTCATTCTTCATTCTTCATTCTTCATTCAAAAGAATCTTTCAGTTTATCAAAAAACAAAAAGGCAACCACAATATTGAATTATGGTTGCCCGTTCTTATATATTTTCCAAAGTACTTACTTAAGCTGCACTGCCTTGTCCCTGCTTTCCTTCAATATATTTTTTCAATTGTTTCATGGCTTCAATCAGAGGAACTGCTTCACCATGTTCGTCAATAAATGATACTTTTTTAGCATCAATTAGTTCTGTACGATACAATGGATCTAAACTTGCAAAATCTCCCATATTCAGAAGGTTATACCCTTTATCAGAAACTTGCATAGAAACATATCTTACTTTCTGAACAGAGTCATCTTGATAAAACTCTTCCGGCATCTGTCTGCCCATCAACATACCTTTCAATTCCTGTTCTGGAGAAACTCTAAGTCCATAAGTACCCTTGATGATTTTGAACATCACAATAGAAATTACAACTGTGAAAGTCAAACATACTTCTATCCCAATCGTCTGTATCAGGAGCTGTTCCCAACGTGGAAGTCTCAACAATTCCTCTTTTCCGAAAAGAGCAACGCATAAAGTACCGAAAATACCACCAAAACCATGCACTGGAATGGCTCCTACTGGGTCATCAAGCTTGAAAACGCGTAAGATTAAATCAAAACCAAGGTTGTGAATAATACCTGATAATAAACCGATGATCAATGCACTTAGCGGGGAAACCACATTACAGCAAGCAGTAATGGCTACAAGTCCTGTCAATGCTCCGCCAATCATTTTCTCTATCAACTCACTTCTATCTTGAAAGAAATAACAGAAGAAGAAAGCGGAGAAACAAGCGGCGGCACCGGCTAAATTGGTATTTAAAATGATTTCGAAAACACTATATTCAAACACCAATGTACTTCCTCCATTAAAGCCCCACCATCCTATCCAAAGGAGCATTACTCCTAAAATACTGTAAGAGTAATCTGAAGATTTAATGGTTTTTGGCTTGCCATTTTGATCAAACCTTCCGATTCTTGGTCCCACCATAATCATTCCTACAAGCCCTACACAGGCACCTACAGTGTGTACTACGGTAGATCCGGCAAAATCCATAAAGCCCATTTCAGACAACCATGCATAATTGTCTTTATAGAATAAATCACCCCAAGCCCAGTGGCCAAAAACAGGGTAAATAATAACTGCCGTGATGAGTGAACCTATGAAATAAGGGAAAACTCCTGTTCTGCCTGACATTGCACCTGAAACAATCGTCAGTGCCGTGCCTGCAAATACAAGCTGGAAAAGGAAAAATACAACTCCAGGAATATCCTGATCGCCATTGTTGAAATTTTGTCCGACAAATAGATCAAGGTCAAATCCGATAACACCAAAATAGGTTTTACCGAACATAAAGCTGAATCCGATGAGGAAAAAACCTAAAATCCCTGCCACTAAATCCAGCAGGTTTTTACTACCGACACTCGATCGGTGTTCCTTTTTTACCAGACCAGTCTCTAATGTTTTAAAGCCAGCCTGCATCAGTAATACAAGAACGGCAGAAAATAGCACCCACAATGTATTTGGCACATTGAAAGAGGCTAGAGTAGTAGTTTCATTTGCTAATAATAATGTAGGTGAAAACAATATCGCAAATGTTAAGATGAAATATAACATTGAAGTATAATTTATTGTTCGTCTGTTGTTAGTTAATCAAGATGAGATTTATAATACTCACACACTTAATTGATAAGTACAATTAAAAGTAAATATATTTATATAACCAAAGTTAATACGAGATAATTTTAATAATTACACAAAAACACCCTTATTTTGATGCGTTATTACTACAAAAAGAGATGATTCAATGCAAAAATGAAAATAGAAGTATCTTTTTAATTGAAAATCCCTATGCTAGATTATTCTCCTTATTTAGAAATGAGAAGCATCTTTTGGGCACAAAAAAAGCCATCAAAATTGATGGCTGAAAATATTTTTTCCAATGTCATTCAGACTAAGCTAATGCCTCTTCTAAAGAGTCCATTAATGCTTTTGCTACGCTTCTAGGTTTTTTGGATTTTAAATCTGCCAGAACGTCTTTAGCTTCTGCAACTTTTTGGTAAACACCGTCAGGGTTTCCGTCATTTTTGAAACTACCTAACACCCATGTTAAGTCGTTTACTTGTTGGTCGTACTCTCCTTTCTTGTTTAACTTCGTTAATTTGTCAAGTGCAGCTTCTGCGGCAGCTACGATTTTACTTTGGCTCATGATAATTATTTTAAATGCAATAGATATAATTTTTTGTATCATTAACGAAACAAAAATAGAAGTTATTCATTCACTTTGCAAGTGTTCACACGTAATAATCTATATGTATTCGTCAATTTCATTAAATGTATATAGAACAATTTAATTGAAAATTCAAAATATAAAATAACAATTTTCAGCTTTTAATCACATTTTATTCGTTTAGACAATACACTTTTATACAAAGAATTCTATGTTTTTCAAAATTCGTATTTCATGAAAAAATGATTAAAAAAAGTAATTTGTACGAATAAAAAGTTATAAATGAATTCTTTTTAGTAAGACTCTAATAGTCAACTGAATAAAAAAAGTGATTAATGTTAATTTAAAATTGTAACATTAATCACTTCAGATTTAAACGTATTGATGATGATCCATCAAGTGTTTTTATTAGTAAACTCTATATTCTATTCCTTCTAAACGGTCTAGATCATTTAAAAGCTCTGTAGAAGGATCTACTTTGTAACTTTTGGAGAATAAATTCACCACCATGTTGTCTTCTCTAGAAATTACCTCTAGTGACATTTCTCTAGTTCCTTTATGCTCTTCAACGATATTGACTAAATCCATGATCGTATCGTCACTAAGCATTGCAACATCCACTGACAAGTCAATTCCTCTACAGAAATGATCTTTGACAGAAGATAACGCCATGATCTTTTTAGGGTTGACCTCCCATTGACCCGGCGTTCTGTAATTCTCTTTTACTTGACCAATCACACAAACAAAATCACCTTCATTGAAGAAGTGACGGTTTTTGTTGAAGTTCTCTCCAAACATAGCCATCTGATGGGTTTGCTCGTAATCTTCAAGTGTCAGGATACCGAATTTATTACCATTTTTACTTTCTAGTATTTTGGCTTCAGTAATCATACCACCGATTTTGATTTCCTGCTGTTTATGCAAGTCAACGTGTTTGATAGGAATACAGAAGTTTTCCAACTCCATACGGTACATATCCAATGGATGACCTGAAATAAAGAAACCTACTACTTCTTTCTCAAAACGTAACTCTACAAGCTTCGACCAAGGTTCTAACTGTGGCAATTTAGGAGGAGGAACTGAACCGCCTGTACTTGCACCAAACAATGATGCTTGCGCAGACATTTTATCCGCTTGCACTCTGTTGCCGTACCTTAATAAGAGGTCAATTCCTGAGAACTTCTCTCCTTCTGGAATATGGAAATATTGTGCTCTGTGGAACTCATATTGATCGAATGATCCTGCATAAGCCAAACTTTCCATCACTTTTCTGTTGACGGCTTTAAGGTTGACTCTTTCCACAAAGTCAAAAATAGATTCATACGGTTTTTCCTGTCTGCCTTCGATAATAGCATTAATAGGTCCCGTACCTATTCCTTTTACAGCCCCTAACCCAAAACGAATCGCACCGTCTGCGTTAACGGAGAATTTATATTCAGATTCATTGATATCTGGACCAAGTACAGGAATTCCCATGTGGCTACATTCTTCCATAAAGAACGTCACCTTCTTAATGTCATTCATGTTGTGCGTCAACACAGATGCCATATATTCCGCAGGATAGTTGGCTTTTAAATATCCTGTATGGAAGGCTACCACTGAATAACATGTAGAGTGAGATTTGTTGAAGGCGTATGCTGCAAAGGCTTCCCAGTCCGTCCACACTTTTTCAAGTGCTTTCTGATCGTGACCATTGGAAGTACCACCTTCAATAAACTTCGGCTTCAATTGCTCTAGCAAGGCAAAGATTTTCTTACCCATCGCCTTACGCAGCATATCGGCTTCACCTTTCGTAAACCCTGCCAATGACTGTGACAACAACATTACTTGCTCTTGGTAGACCGTAATTCCGTAGGTCTCGGCAAGGTATTCGTCCATTTTGTCAATGTCATATACAATCTCTTCGTCACCGTGCTTACGGGCAATAAAGTTTGGAATGTATTCCAAAGGACCTGGACGGTACAGGGCGTTCATGGCAATTAAGTCACCAAAAACATCGGGTTTTAGTGCTCTTAAGTGCTTCTGCATACCAGCGGATTCAAACTGGAACGTACCGTTTGTTTCTCCTCTCTGGTATAATTCATATGTTTTACGATCATCCAACGGAATATCATCAGGATCGATTTCAATTCCATGACGTTGCTTGATCAGTTTTATGGCATCTTTGATAATGGACAAGGTTCTCAAACCCAAGAAGTCCATCTTCAGCATTCCGGCATTTTCTACTACAGAGTTGTCAAATTGCGTTACCAATAAGTCCGCATCTTTGGCTGTAGTTACTGGAATAAACTTCGTAATATCATCAGGTGTTATGATAATACCACAGGCGTGAATACCAGTGTTTCTTACAGAACCTTCAAGTATTCTTGCAGTATTAATTACCTCCCCTTCTAAAGTACCGTGTTCTTCGGAAATCGCTTTCAATTGATTCGCCATTTCCATCTGCTCACTGTTCAGCTTGTCTTCCAATTGTTGATCAGACATTCCAAACAGTTTTTTGAGCTTCATATCAGGTACTAGCTTTGCCAATCGATCTGAATCAGAAAGTGGCAAATCCATCACACGAGCGGTATCTTTAATGGACGACTTTGCCGCCATAGTACCGTAAGTGATAATATGAGATACTTGATTGAAACCATATTTATCGACTACCCAGTTGATAATTTTCTGCCTTCCTTCATCATCAAAGTCAATATCAATATCGGGTAAGGATACACGGTCAGGGTTCAGGAATCTCTCAAATAGCAAGTCGTATTTAATAGGGTCAACGTTGGTAATACCAATAGCATAGGCTACTGCAGAACCTGCCGCCGATCCACGACCAGGACCTACCGACACCCCCATATTACGAGCTTCAGTGGTAAAATCTTGTACAATCAAGAAGTAACCCGGATAACCTGTATTCTCAATCGTTTTCAATTCGAAATCCAAACGCTCACGAATATCATCCGTTATCTCGCCGTACCTTTTTTCAGCCCCCACATACGTAAGGTGTCTTAAGAAAGCATTCTCCCCTCTTTTGCCTCCATCTTTTTCATCTTCGGGATCTACAAATTCCTGAGGAATATCGAAGGCAGGCAAGAGGACATCACGTGCCAGTTTATAAGATTCGATCTTATCTACAATTTCCTGCGTACATTCAATCGCCTCAGGCAAATCGTAGAACAATTCTTTCATTTCATCGGCAGACTTAAAGTAGAATTGATTATTTGGGAAACCAAAACGATATCCTCTACCTCTACCAATTGGTGTCGATTTCTTTTCACCATCTTTTACACATAATAAAATATCATGTGCATCTGCCCCTGCCTCATCCATATAATAGACGTTATTGGCAGCGAAATATTTTACATTATATTTTTCTGCAAAACGAAGTAATACCTCATTGACGTGATCTTCCTCTTCCAGGCCATGACGGCATAATTCGATATAAAAATCGTCTTGGAAGTTTTCTAACCACCACACAAATTCCTGTTCTGCCTGTTCTTCACCGACATTCAGAATAAGATTATTTACTGGTGATTGTAAACCGCCCGTTGTAGCGATCAAGTCACCTTTATATTGCAGTAGTAATTCTTTATCAATTCGGGCGTAAGTACCATCTCTATCTGTATAGGCTCCATCAATAAAACCTTGAGAAGAGAGCTTGGCTAAGTTATGATACCCGTCTTTATTTTTAGCAATCAATACTTGAGAAGATCTTCTATCCGGATCATCTCTTGTAAACTTTCGCTTTTTATGGTCATTTACTAAGTACACCTCACAACCTACGATCGGCTTCAATTCTGCCTTTAATACATCTCTTACGAAATGATAAGCCGTATACATATTACCGTGATCAGTCAAACAAACGGCATCACAGCCATCTTCTTGAGATTTTGCTACTAAGTCACCAATGGTACAAGTGGCTCTCAGAATAGAGAATTGCGTATGCGTATGCAGGTGAGTAAACTTGACATCTTTCAGTCTTGCCAGACCTTCCTCTTTGCTTACATTACCTCTACCTAAATCTTTGGATTTGTTCTTAAAGGCAAAATTGGCTTCATCCAGTTCCGGTGCTTCATAAATGACTGCCTCTACGGCTACATCATTAATTGGCGTCACAACACCATGCTCGATCAAACCAAAGAAACAGCGTGCCGTAGCATCAACATCATAGGCGGCATCATGGGCGTCGGCAAAAGGAACTCCAAAAAGTTTATTATGAAGTTCTGTCAGTGAAGGCGATTTGAATTTACCTCCTCTACCACCTGGCAATGCACAGAAATCTGTGGAAGTGATCATGGTATCAATCACCTCTACTTCCTGAATCTTACTTTCGAGATCTACTCTTATAAATTCAGCCCCTGTAACATTTATATCAAACTGAAGGTTGTGACCTACCTGACGATCCGCTTTTGCTAAATCAATACGGAATTCTTCTAATACTTCCTTCAAGTCATGACCATGTTCCAATGCATGTTCCGTGGTAATACCATGGACTTTGGTTGCGTTAAAAGGAATGGTATAACCGTCCGGTCTCACAATCAGGTTTTGAGCTTTGATCAATTTACCATGGTCATCGTGAAGTTGCCATGCCAATTGAACTACTCTAGGCCAGTTGTCAAGATCGGTAAGAGGTGCATTAAAATTTTTCGGTAAACCTGTGGTTTCCGTATCGTATATGATATATGCCATTGCGGAGTATTGTCTAATTCAGTTTACAAAAATAGCAAAGTTATCAGAAGAATTCAGTAAATAAATCTAATTAATATGTAACTTCTTAAATAGAATTACGTTCCTTTGAACCTTGATTTTATAAGTACTAGAAAAAATAATCGGATATTTTACCTTATCTTTTTTATCCTACTCATCGTTAGATTTTTATCACGTAACTACGGTTATGCTCTGCAAATCTTCCTCGATTAGAATAAAAAATAACAACCTAAAATTATCCCTTTGCTTCTTTCCTAGTACTTAAGTACTGTGACAAAAGTAAAGGTACATTTTATCTTATCTTTTTTATCCTACTCTTCGTTAG
>NZ_JABANE010000193.1 GCF_012844305.1 Flammeovirga aprica JL-4 | reverse complement strand
ATCTCATGGAAGGAAAGCCAAAAGTTTATTTAAATATGGCTTAGAGAAACTTTCTCAATGCCTACAAAATAAATTTTATGAACAGCTAGAAATGCTGTTCAATCAATTTTTGTCATATACTTAGCAAAATAGATTATAGTAGTAAAAAACTATATTTTGCTATAGCCAATGGATTGTTACCAGGGACTGACATTAATACAATTAGGAATGATACTACAGTTGACTCTTATCATATGAGGTCAATGTTGACATTTCAAGATTCCTTTCATAAACAAAGTATAAATAAATTAAGCATTGAAGCAAAATATTATGAAGAAGAAACACATGGCTCATTACCTTTAATTGCAACTTATGATGCTTTGAGATTTTTCTTTAAAAATGATATTAAATAGTTAGTATGAAGCAACTACACACACCAAATTATAAACTTAATGCGGGGCAAAGTGAGTAATTTAAATGAGAGTGAAATAAGCAACGATAGCGGTTACTTGAAAAGAAAGTGCGTTGAAACCCGCACTACGCTTATATGTGGTCGTTGTAGTAAAAGAAGCAAATTTAAAAATGAGAATTATATATTGTGACAGTGTATTTGACAATAAAATAATTGATTCAGATTATGAAGAAGAGAAAAAATCAGCACTTAAAGCTGGTTTTACTTTCTCTCTAATTAGTTTTGAAGAGTTGATTAATGGAAATATCACTTTAGCTTTGAAGTATGTAAAACCATCTGAAACAAAAATAGATGCTTTATATCGTGGATGGATGTTAACCCCGAAACAGTATGTAAGCCTTTATGATGGATTATTGAAAAAAAACATACAATTAATTAATACACCTACTCAATATATACATTGCCACTATCTACCAAATTCTTACGATATAATAAAGTCTAAAACTCCAAAATCAAATTGGACAACGGATTTAAGTAATGATTCAATATTTAAGGTTTTAGATGACTTTGGTGATAGCTCAATTATATTAAAGGACTTTGTGAAATCTGAAAAACATAATTGGGATGATGCCTGCTTTATTCCTAATGCTTCAGAATTTGAGAAAGTTAAATCTGTTGTTGATAAATTCATTGAATTGAGAGGTAGTTCTTTAAATGAGGGATTAGTGTTTAGACAATTTGAAGAGCTAGAGTTTCTAACAGAACATTCTAAAAGTGGAATGCCTCTAACAAAAGAGTTTAGAGTATTTTTTGCCAATAAACAAGTTGTAAAGGTGTTTGATTATTGGGATGAAGGTGATTATGGAAATACGCAACCAGTTTTAGACGACTTCATGAGTATTGCTGAAAATATTGAAAGCAATTTCTTTACTATGGATATAGCTCAGAAGAAAGATGGAAGCTGGATAATAATGGAACTCGGTGATGGTCAGGTTTCTGGTTTACCTGATAATGCCAATACTGATGAGTACTATAAAAATCTAAAAGAAATGACAAATGAAACAAACTGAACATATAATCAATCTTGACTTACCTCCAAAACAAAGATGGAGCTTCCTTGTTGACTATAAAAGTGAAGTAGATGAATTACTTCAGTGCTATTTAAATGATTTTGAAGGAGCTGATTTCATCTTTGAGAGCATTGATGACTATAAAAGAGCTGTCATCTCCGCAGACTTCATGGAAGAAATCGAATTTATATCCTCCATTTCGAAGTTTTCCAGCAACGAGATTTTGATTGCAAATCTATACTACGATATATTGAAATTCTACCTTGGTTGCACGGCCTTTGCCATTGAAACAGATGGAGCTATCCTTCACTCAAGGAATTTAGATTGGTGGACTGACAATAACCTCTTAAGTAGTCAATCTAAAATATTCGACTATCAGCGAAATGGTAGAACCATATTTAAAACAGTTGGATGGGTTGGATTCATTGGTGCTTTATCGGGCACAAAGCCTGGTAAATTTTCTGTAACACTGAACGCTGTCCTTAGCAAAGATGCTGCAGAAATTGCAATGCCTGTATCATTCCTTCTTCGAGATGTCTTAGACAAAGCTAACTCCTACAGCGAGGCAAAAAAGACATTAGAAAAAACAACTATTGCTAGCGACTGTCTCCTACTATTATCGGGAATAACATCGTCCGAAATGGTTGTCATTGAAAGAACACCAAAAAGGTCTGCGACAAGAGGTCCGGATAATGGAATTGTCTGCGTCACTAACGATTACAAATTAATTGAAAATGGAAATGGTGGAGAATCTGAACTTCAAGCCACATCTTGCGGAAGATATGATAGGGCGTGTGAACTAGTAGGTGCCAAAAAACCTACCAATGCCAATGAATGTCTCGATGTTCTTAAGGATGAAAAAGTAATGATGGGAATCACTGTTCAGCAAATGGTTTTTAACAACAAAACAGGAGAGATTGAATTAATAAAAACAGGTGCTAATAATATGTAAAAATAATAGTCAATTACTAGTACAAATTTTTCCTTATTAAACTAACTTATGCATAACAATAGCTAACCTCCATCCATCATGTGACATACTCGCTGGTCGTAGTTTAGCTATTAAGAGAATTAATAATATGTATCGAAAATCATTTCCAAAATGTGAAATTCGAGGCGATAGAAGCCCATCAAAGAAGAAGCAAATTATGGGATCTATTTCTGCTTTGCCGAATAAATGTTTGAGTTGTGAATTCCTATTTGAAGGAGAATGTTTAAGAGCAGAAGAATTAGCTGAAGATTACTTAAGGTTGGACTATGGTAGTTGTGGTATTGAAGGCAATACTGAACCTAAAGTGATTAAAGTGTCAAAAACTGGTATAGAAATTTTCGTGCCTAATAAATGTATTGATTGTGAATTCCTTATTTACGATAGCACATGGCAATATGTTTGTAGTAAAGATCAAGAAATATGGGGAGATGGATTTCGTGAATTAGATTGGGGAGATTGGCAACCAAAATTTCCGAATGTTGGGTTAAGGAAATTTGGAAGAGACGGTTTGGATTTAGGCAATGTTGCAATAACCAATAAAGTAATTCAACTTATTTTAGATGGCCATAAAACAAAAGCTTTGAAAGTCTATAAAGACTTAAATAACATCTCAACAATTAAAGAAGCTAGAGAAGATATTGAGCAAATAGAAGTAAATTTAAAAAAAGCACAAAACAAGGTGTGATTGGCCATAACTTACGACTGCTTCGTCACTGGCAATGACATGGAACGTTATGCTTTATGTAGTCATTTATCAAAAACTGTTTAGTCCAAGAAATAACCAATAATGAGTAACTTTGAATTATTTAGCTTTGGAAGCTCAGATTGTTTAAATCTAGAAGAGTTTAGCCCAAAAAATGAATTCTTTATCTCAGTTGAATTTGATTTAAAGAAGCGAAACGAAGAAGGTATAATGACCTTTTTCTTTTTTTTAGCTACAAAGGAAGGTTATTATAATCAACCATATCACAATGAATTAGAGCATATTGTAATTGTCGAAAGATATTCATTTGAGTTTGTAAGAGGAATGCTAGACAAAAAGGTAGTGAATAAAATTATTGAGCTATCAGATAAACAATTACTAGAATACCTTTACTCTAATTTTAATTTTGACGATGATTAAAAGGTATAAAAGAATACGGTTTTCAATTGAATTGTAATTCTGAACGAATGTTTTAGAATTCCTTAAAAAAATAGTGTAACACAAGTTTTACCTTCAAACATATACTTAGTTTCTGAGTATAAAGAAAGAGGGCAAATTAATAGTTATTTTTGTATAGAAAATTAAATAGAAATAGTTGCTAACATCAACTAATCTCAATTCATTGGGTGACGCACTCACTGGTTGTGGTTTAGCATTTATGTTAGCTAGAATAGAGATGCTAAAAAACAATATTAAACTTAAAATATTTTTATTTCAATCATTTGATGTTGAGTGTTTTATCAGGTGGTTTTATGATAATGAAAGTCTAATAGAGTCGGAGTATAGTGGATTTTACGAAGCAATATTAGAAGAATCTGAAATGTTTCTGTTTAATGAAATCAAAGTAATAAACTTAATAAAAGAACACTTGGTTGATAATGATATACTTGAATGGTGGAAGTTGGAATTTTATTGTAGCCAAATTCTAGAACCTGAGCGTTCACTAGAATATTGTAGAAATATATATTTTGATTACTATGAAGATAGAGGTATTCAGTTTCTATATTCATTATCAGATTTGATTGTCTTGTATAGTTTTGATAAACTGAATTTAGATTTACCTCCATTGAGTAATTTATCCAGAGCTACCGTTAATTCAACTATTGTATATCCAAAAATCACTAATGAAATCAACAAAATTTTTAATTTACTGACAGAAACTACAATTGATGAAAATGAAAAAATATGGATAAAAAAGAATGGATTATATAACACTGATAATTTTCAAATAACCTTAAAATGGTATAAAAATGAAATTGAAAAAGTAGCTAATATCAGCTAATCTCTATCCACCGGATTACGCACCAGCTGGTCGTAGTGTAGTATATATCTTCATTAGCAACAATCAAACTCATTTCAAATACAATATCTAACAAGATGAAATTACATTTTAGCTTTTTGGGGCTATTTATATTCTTAGTCTCCTGTTCAGCTGAGAATAAAAATGAACAAATTGAACAGACGGCACTTTTAGATCTTGAAAAGTTTATAAATGCTCATTACGATGTTGTTATTCATGAACTGAACCCAGAAAAAAAGAAGGAGAAATATGAAAATACCTATCTTCAATTGTCTGAAATTTCTGACAAAAAGATATTAAATGATGAGAGACTAGTTTCTTTAAAATCAGAATTACTTATTCTTCTAAATAAGGATAAGGAAAATATTAATTTCTTAAATAGTATTCCTCCGTTAAAAAATCACAAACTATCTCATACGCCATTTTTACTCTATAAAATGATATCAATAGAGCGTTTATATGGGACAAACTCAGCAATTGATTCTTTGGAAGAGTTTAAAAAGTTCAATAGATTATATTCTGAAGACAGTATTATTTATTTAGTAACTAAGAATAATTCAAATTTAGAAATTCATTCAGAAAATAGATATTTTAACTCTGAAGTTATGTATTATAATGGTAATGGTTTTTATGACTTCAGACCAAATAATATTGTAACGGAATTTAAGTTTTTTTACTTTCCTAAAGTAGATGCTTTTTATAAAATAAAAGACCTTTTAAAAGAGCAAGAAATTTTTTCACAAGGAATTGTAAAGGCATCAGAATTTCAAAAATGGAATAAAGGTAGCTATGATACTAGTACCATAACTGATAAAGGTTTAGTTGTAATCATTAAACCAAAATTTGCGAAAGGTATAAGAAAAATAAAAGAATGTTACGAATTAAATAAAAGAAGCTTATAACAAACGCAGAAATCTCAGTTATGTTTATTGGGTGATTGAGAAAAATCTTTGATTGCGTATAAAATACCTTTATAATTTATAAAAAATGGACAACGAATTAGCCATAATAAAAGAAAAACTATTAGATCAATTTATTTCAAGATATAGTTATGGTGATACATGGTGGATGTATATAGGCAATTATTATTTAGAAGCTCATGCCATTGAATTTGAAGATATGGTTCAAATTGATGATTGGCTAAAAAATAATTATAAAAATTATGAACATTGCATTGATAAGGAAGATATACCCAAGTCAACTCTAATGAGTGCCAACATGCGAAAAAACATTATTAATATAGAATTGGATAGATTAAAAAATCTGACTTTGTATTTTGAAAATGGCTCAACAATGAAGGTATTAACTAATACTGATATTGTAGACTGGCAATGGTCAATAAGTAAAAACTGTGAAGATCCTTATCGAGATTTTGATATTGCATGTTTTTGGGCGGGCAAAATTGAAATAAGGGATTAATTAAAACAAACTACAACAATAGCTCATCTCCATCCATCGGTGACACACCCGTTGATCGTAGCTTAATACATTACTATGACTCTAAAACTAAAAATATAAGATGAAAGAAAACATAAATATGGCTGTCTTAATTGACGGTGACAATATACCATCTGCCAATGTAGAGGAGATGATGGAAGAAATAGCCAAATACGGCAATCCAACTATTAAGAGAATTTATGGTGATTGGACCAGACCCGGGTTGACAAAATGGAAAAACTTGCTTCTAGAGAATGCAATTACTCCTATTCAACAGTATGGATATACCACTGGGAAAAATGCAACTGACTCCGCTATGATTATTGATGCAATGGACATTTTATATAGTGAGAAAGTTGAAGGTTTTTGTCTTGTTTCTAGTGATAGTGATTTTACCCGATTAGCGACCCGTTTGAGAGAAGCAGGAATGTTAGTTATCGGAATAGGAGAGAAAAAGACACCCAATCCATTCATTGTCGCTTGTGATAAGTTTATTTACATCGAAATTCTGAGGAAACAATCTGAAGATAAAACAGACACAAAAGAATCAGCCAAACCTTCAGTAGATAGAATTACAAACAAAGAGATTCACCTCATTTCTTCTTCAATCAATGATTTATCGGATGATGAAGGGTGGGCTTTCCTTGGAGACGTTGGAAGTTTAATCCAGAAAAAACGTCCCAATTTCGACTCTAGAAATTATGGATTTGAAAAACTCACACCACTTATTAGATCAATTAACAAGTTCGAAATAGAACAACGAGAAAATCCAAAAGGAAGAAGTAAATTGATTTATGTTAGAATAAAAGAAAAGCATATTACAAGGGGAAGAAAATCATAGTCACTCTTTAGGGTGGTAACATTTTTTAGTCATTAAGTTAGGTGAAGTATTGTGACAAAAGAAATGGAACAATAATTACGTGCACCATGACTGAAAGTCATGGGCTTATGGGAAGCTATCATATTTTCCAACTTTCATTATAATCTTGACATACCTCAAAGATTTACAGTCTTTATTACCATTTAAATATGGATAAGCCAAATATTATAATCACATGTTGATAAATGAGTTATCTTCCCAAAAGCCCATAATTTCAATTATGGGTCTACGAAATACTCGTTTTCATTTGCCCTAGTACTTATTTACAAGCCAACAAGAAGATGATAGTTTATGAAATTGACGGATTTTTTTTCAAGATTAATCAATGGTAAATCCGTTGTAAATGATCAAAGGAGTTTTGATGAGGATTGTATCACTTTAAAGATTGTTAGTGATTTAAAGCAAATTCCTATACTAGCCAAATACCAATGGCGTGAAAGTAGAAATTGCTTTGAGTATAAAACAGAATATGGTTTTAATCGTATCGCTATTGAAACTAGTATTAGTTTTGATCTAGAAAGGGGTACAAGTTGTGTATCAATAAGGCCAAGTATGTATTTACGACATAATATTCTTCATGATTGGTTTTCGGAATTTAGTTTCAAATCAAAATCTGATCAAAAAGAAAGTTGGAGTGTAGGACGTAGTTTAGAAATGGTTGGGTTACAAGATGAAGTTAATTTTCTATCTGGATACAAAAATTATGATCAAGACTTTCAAAAACTTTATGAAGGAATTGAGAAATTAATTTCAGTGATTGAGCCTTACAGCGACATAAAATATTTAGGGAGTCTTGGTAAATAGACTCTAGCACTCACTAAAATCAGGATATTTATTCTTTTTGGTGAGTGTTTTTG